>JAPKMS010000320.1 GCA_026645775.1 Anaerolineae bacterium | reverse complement strand
CGGCCAGGAGCGGCAGATCATCAACATCAACGACTTCTGCAACGCGTGCGGCGACTGCACCACCTTCTGCGTGCACCACGGCCAGCCCTGGCTGGACAAGCCGCGGCTGTTCCTGAACGAGCCGGACTTCCTGAAGGAGAACCACAACGCCTACCGCATCACCGATGGCGTCATCCGCCACCGCGACGAGGGGCGCGAATCGAGCCTGGCGCGCGAGGACGGCCACCTGGTCTACGAGTGCCCTGAGGCACGCGTCACCCTGACGCCGGCCTTCGAGGTCAAAGAGATGGCGGCCAAGGGCCCGTTCACCGGCTCGCTCTCCCTGCGCGACGCGGCCGAGATGGCGGTGCTGCTGCGGGGTGTGAGCGAGACGCTGCCGCAGTTGTTGACCCAATAACTCGGACAGAATTCAGTCTCTCACGGATATGTACTGAGGAGCCAAACCATGCTTATCACAAACGGTCATGTTTTCACCCTCGACAAATCCAACCGCGAGTTCACCGACGGCGCGGTCTACTGGGAGGGCGACACCATCGTGGACGTCGGCCCCACGGCGGCGCTGACAGCGAAATACCCCGCTGCCCAAAGGCTGGACGCGGGCGGAAAACTGGTGCTGCCGGGCATGTTGTGCGGCCATACCCACTTCTACGGCGCGTTCGCGCGCGGCATGGCGATCCCCGGCGCGCCGGCCACCAACTTCGTAGAGATCCTGGAGCGGCTCTGGTGGAAGTTGGACCTGGCGCTATTGTGGGACGACATCAAGTACAGTGCGCTGATCTGCCTGGTGGACGCGGTGCGCCACGGCTGCACCACGCTGATTGACCATCACGCCAGTCCGACCGCCATTGATGGCAGCCTGGACATCATCGCGGACGCGGTCAAGGAGACCGGGCTGCGCGCCAGCCTGTGTTACGAAGTGACCGACCGCAACGGCATGGGCGGCGCCAGGGCCGGCATCGCCGAGAACGCCCGCTTCATCAAGCGCTGCCGGGCGCAGCAAGACCCGCAGTTGGGCGCCTCCTTCGGCCTGCACGCTGCGCTCACATGCTCCGATGAGACGTTGGAAGCCAGCGTCGCGGCGGTCGCAGGGCTGAACACCGGGTTCCACGTCCACGTCGCAGAGGGCATCGCCGACCAGGATGAAAGCCTGCGCAAGTACAACCTGCGCGTGGTCGAGCGTCTGAACCGCCTTGGCATCCTGGGGCCGAAATCCATCGCGGTCCACTGCATACACCTGGACGAGTACGAGAAGGACATCCTGCGCGAGACCGGCACGCTGGTGACGCATCAGCCGCGCTCCAACATGAACAACGCGGTGGGGCTGCCCGATGTGGCCGGCATGTTGGCCCGCGGCATCCCGGTGGCATTGGGCAACGACGGCTTCTCCAACTGCATGATCGACGAGATGAAGACCGCGTACCTGGCGCACAAACACAACACCCACAATCCGCAGGCCATGCCGGGCGATGTCGTCATGCAAATGGCCTATCCGAACAACGCCAACCTGGCGAAGCGCTTCTTCCCGAAACCGGTGGGCGAGTTGGCGTCCGGCGCGTTTGCCGATATCATCCTCTTGGACTATGCGCCGCCAACGCCGCTCAGCGCCGGCAACCTGCCGTGGCACATCCTCTTCGGCGTCGATGGCGCACACATCACCCACACCATCGCCTCGGGCAAAGTGCTGATGGCCGACAAGAAGCTGACCCTGCTGGATGAAGAAGCCATCATGGCGAAAGCGCGGGAGCTGGCGGTTGGGGTGTGGAAGCGGGTGGGGTGAGTACTGCGTATTGCGTACTGTGTGTTAATGCGAATTGTTTCTGAAACCGATGAGGTTTATGTAATTGGAATCGAGGCTTCAGCCGGTATTGCGGTTGCGGTTAACGAAAGCAACCGGCTAAAGCCTCTATTCCAGATCGAAAAAGGTAGATCTTCGGCCGAACCGCTATCCCAATCTACCAATTTACCATACCACACCGGAGCTTGACTATGTGGCACACCTACTACGCGCCGGACAGCGTTGCTGAGGCGCTCGACCTGCTGGCGCAGCACAGCAACGCTCGTCTCATCGCGGGCGGCACCGACCTGATCCTGGAGATCGAGCGCGGGGTGCGCACGCCGGAGACCCTGATTGATGTCTCGCGCATCCCGGGGCTGGGTAAAATCGGGGGATTAGGGATCAGGGATCAGGGATCAGACGCCAGCTTCCCGGTCCCTGATCCCCAGGCCCCAATCCCTCACCTCACCCTGGGCGCCAACGTCACCCACAACCAGGTGGTCGGCACGCCTGATGCGGTGGCGCACGCTTTCCCGCTGGCGCGCGCCTGCTGGCTGGTCGGCGCGCCGCAGATTCGCAACCGCGGCACGGTCGCGGGCAACTGCATCACCGCCAGCCCGGCGAACGACACCATCACGCCGCTGTGGGCCATGGATGCCACGTTCACCCTGGCCAGCCGCGACCGCGGGGAGCGCACCCTGACCTGCGCCGAGTTCTTCCGCGGCGTGCGCAAGACCGCGCTTCAACCCGATGAGATGCTCGTCCGCATCAACGTCCCGGCCCTGAAACCCACTGAACGCGGCACCTTCCTGAAGCTGGGGTTGCGGCAGGCGCAGGCGATCAGCGTGGTGAATGTGGCGGTGGTATTAGGAGCCAGGGAATGGGCATCAGGAGAATTCCTTATCCCTAGTCCCCAATCCCCGGTCACCCATGCTCGCATCGCCCTCGGCTCGGTTGCGCCCACCATCGTGCGAGCGGGGGAGGCCGAAGCCTATCTGGCGGGCAAAGAGTTGACCGACGAGGTCATCGAACGCGCGGCTGAACTCACGGCCGCCGCCGCCCGCCCCATCACCGATGTCCGCGGCAGCGCCGACTATCGCCGCGACATGGTGCGCGTGTTAACCGCCCGATCCTTGCGCCAGTTGCGCGATGGCACGGAACGGGAAGGGTGGCCGGAGGAGCCGGTGTTGTTGCAGGGTGGCAGGGTGTCGGAGTATGGGAGTATGGGAGTGCTCAAGTCTACTCCCACACTCCCACACCCCCACACAATCACCTTCACATTGAACGGCAAACCAATCGTGCTCCACAATGCCCACGGCAAAACCCTGCTGCGCGCGCTGCGCGAGGACGCGGGTCTCACCGGGACTAAAGAGGGCTGCGCCGAGGGCGAGTGCGGCGCGTGTACGGTCTGGCTCGACGGCGTGGCGGTGATGAGCTGCCTGGTGCCGGCGGAACGCGCGGAGGGGTGCGAGGTGGTCACGGTGGAAGGGCTGGCGGACCTCTCCCCTGCCTCCCCGCTCCTGGCAGGAGAGGGGGCGGGGGTGAGGTTGCACCCGCTCCAACAGGCATTCATCGATGCCGCGGCGGTCCAGTGCGGCTATTGCACCCCCGGCATCCTGATGTCCGCGGCGAATTTACTGGAAGAATTTCCACAGCCCACTGCCGACCAGGTCAAGCAGGCTTTGACCGGCAACCTGTGCCGCTGCACGGGGTATTACAAGATCCTGGAAGCGATCGAGCGGGCGACAGTGCGATAGTACGATAGTGCGCGCGTCTCCTTGTTTCCCCGTTTCCTTATTTCCTTGGCTACTCGTCTATCCAACCAGAGGAAGACAGCTATGACCTACCAAACTATCGGGACCGACGCCCCCCGCATCGACGCCGCGGGCAAGGTCACAGGCAAGACACTCTACCCCGGCGACATCACCCCGCCGGATATGCTGCACCTGGCGACACTGTTCGCCGGCCGGCCGCATGCGCGCGTCGTGCGCATTGACACCGCGGCTGCCGAGGCCGCGCCGGGCGTCGTGGCCGTTTTCACCGCCGCCGACGTGCCGGTGAACGAGTACGGCCTCCAGATCAAGGATCAACCCGTGCTGTGCGGGCCGGGATCCACCCTCGCAGGCGCAGACAGGGTGCGCTTCGTCGGCGACCAGGTCGCGCTCGTCGTGGCCGAGACCGAGGTCCAGGCCCGCGCCGCGTGTAAGCTGATCCGCGTTGAGTGGGAAGACCTGCCGGTCATCACCGACCCGGAAGCGGCCGCGCCGTCGTTGGCGGGCGGGCTGGGCGATCCCGACCCCACACGCCCTGTGCCGTTTCAGCTTCACCCGCACAGGGCAGACAACGTCTGCTACGGCTACCGTATTCGCAAGGGTGAGGTCGAGACCGGCTTCCGCGAGACAGATGTCATCATCGAAGGGGTTTACCGTACCCCAGTGCAGGAGCACGCCTATCTCCAGCCGGAGGCCGGCGTAGCCTACCTGGACGAGGCTGGCCGCGTCACCGTGGAGGTGGCCGGGCAGTGGACGCACGAAGACCAGGGCCAGATCGCCCACGCACTGGGCATCCCCAAGGAACAGGTGCGCGTCATCTACCCGGCCATCGGCGGCGCGTTCGGCGGCCGCGAGGACATGTCGGTGCAGATCACCCTGGCGCTGGCCGTCTGGCGGCTGGCACAGCGCGGCATTGTGCGGCCGGTCAAGACCATCTGGAGCCGCGAGGAGTCCATCATCGGCCACGGCAAACGCCACGCGATGAAGATCTACACCAGGTGGGGCGCGAAACGGAATGGCAAGCTCACCGCCGTGGAAGTCAAAGTGATCGCTGACGGCGGCGCGTACATGTACACCAGCAACAAAGTGCTGGGCAATACCACCCTCACCTGCACCGGTCCCTACGACATCCCGCACGTGGCCGTGGACACCTACGCGGTCTACACCAACAACGTGCCGGGCGCGGCGTTTCGCGGCTTCGGCGGCCCCCAGGGCCACTTCGCGGCCGAAAGCCAGATGGATAAACTGGCCGAGGCGCTGGGCCTTGACCCGGTGGAGATCCGGCTGCGGAACATCCTGACCGATGAAAGCCTGCTCACCGTCGGCACCCCCATTCCCGGCGGCGTCGGCATGACCGAGACCATCATCGCCGCCGCGAAAGCGGCCGGCTGGACGCAGGACGAGGCGGGACAGTGGCGGAAGCCGGTGGGATTAGGGACCAGGGATCAGGGATCAGGGGGCAGGAGCCAGGAGTCAGGAATCCCCAATCCCCAGTCCCTAGTCCCTAGTCCCCAATCCCCAATCCGCCACGGCCTCGGCTTTGCCGCCGGCTTCAAAAACGTCGGTTTCAGCTTCGGCTATCAGGAGAACAGCTATGCGCGGGTCGAGCTGCGCGGGGCCGGCGAGATCGCCGAAGCGACGGTCTACTTTGCCGGCGCCGACTGCGGCCAGGGCAACCACACCATCATCGCCCAGGTCGCGGCCGAGGTGACCGGCGTGCCGTTCGAGCGGGTCAAAGTGGTTGCCTCCGACACATCGCTCATGGGCAGCTCGGGCAGCGCGTCCGCGTCTCGGCTGACCTACATGAGCGGCAACGCGGTCAAGGGCGCGGCCGAAAAGGCGCTGGCGGCCTGGCAGAACGAGGATCGCCCGGCCGTCGGCGAGTACATCTACCTGGCGCCCAAAACCACCAAACTTGACCCTGAGACCGGCCAGGGGCAGCCCAACTTCGCCTACGGCTACGTGGCCCAGGTCGCCCTGGTCGCGGTGGACACCGAGACGGGGCAGATCAAGGTTGAGCGCTTCATCAGCGCGGATGACGTGGGCCAGGCCATCAACCCACAGCAGGTGACCGGCCAGATCGAAGGCGCGGCCGTGCAGGCGCTGGGCTACGCCATCCAGGAGGAGTGGAAGGCACGCGAGGGTCGCGTGCTGACCGACAAGTTCAGCACCTACCTGATCCCAACCATCCTTGACGTGCCCGACCAGATGGACGCCCTGATCGTCGAGGTGCCCGACCCCAACGGGCCATACGGTGCGCGCGGCATGGGCGAGATGCCCTTCCTGCCCGCGGCGGCAGCCGTTGCGGCCGCCGTCTACGATGCGATCGGCGTGCGCTTCGATGAGTTTCCGCTGACGCCGGAGCGGGTCTGGCGGGGGTTGCGGGGCAAGGGGTAGCGCTGAACGGCGCGATTGTCGAGAATTTAAAGCGGGTGTATACTCTCTGTGGCTGCAATGGTAGATGGAGCGCTGCCGGCGAGAGGTAAGACGATGACCATCCAACCGACGGAGACAAAAAGAACTGGAGCCAGACCCGATCTGGAAGAGAGGGCCGTGGTCGCCGCGTTACGGAAGCTGCCGCCAAACGATCGGCTTGAGGTGCTGCGCTATATCGAGTATCTGGAATACAGAGCGCATGTAGCACCCAACATCGTGGCTGAAGAGCATGCGCTTTGGGGCGCAGTTGAGGCCAATCAGCAATACAAGAGTCGGCGCCCGGACGAGAAACTGGATATCTATGAGACCGGGGAGGATTTCCTGAAGGCTGTGGAAGATTTGTGATGGCTTATCGCATCGCCTTCTCCGCTGCCGTGCGCCGTCAAATTGGGAATCTACCGGGACATATCAAGGCGATTGCCAAGCAGGAGATTGCTAATCTGAGCGATGACCCGCGGCCGACCAGAAGCAAAGAACTGGCCGGGCATCCAAACTATCATCGTATGTGGCTCGGCGCAGACTATCGCTTGGTCTGGCACGTGGTGGAGGACGAGCGATTAGTCGAGATCGAGTATGTTGGCTTCAAGGTGCCGGCACTCTATGAAGAATTAGGGTTAGGACGTCCGGAATAAATGACCTGTGAATTGAGCACCGCCTGCAAAGGCGGTGCTTCTGTGTTACGAACACTCCAAGTCGCTCCGTACCTACGGAACCAACAAGAGGGTATATCATGCTTGCAGACCTGATCCTGAAAAATCGCAGCTACCGCCGCTTCTACCAAGACACCCCAGTCAGCCTCAACACTCTGCGCGAGCTGATCGGCCTGGCACGGCTTTCGGCATCGGCGCGCAACCTGCAGCCGCTGCGCTACATCCTCTGCGCCGACCGGCAGACCAACGCGGCCGTGTTCGATACGCTGGCCTGGGCCGGTTACCTCAAGGACTGGCCCGGCCCGGTCGAGGGTGAGCGGCCGGCGGCCTACATCGTCGTCCTGGCCGACACGGCCAACATGGCCCAGGGCTATATCGGCGTGGACCATGGCCTGGCGGTGCAGAACATCCTGCTGGGCGCGGTCGAGCGCGGGCTGGGCGGCTGCATCATCGCCTCGGTGCAGCGCGACCGGCTGCGCCAGATCCTGGCCATCCCCGAACGCTACGAGATCCTGGTGGTGCTGGCCCTGGGCGCGCCCAAGGAGACGGTCGTCGTAGATGAGGTTGGCCCGGACGGTGACATCAAGTATTGGCGCGATGCGCAGCAGGCGCACCACGTGCCCAAACGCTCGCTGGACACACTCATCATCGCGGAGCGGGAGTAATCATCATGACACAGATGGATGCCAACCAAGCCCTTGCAGCACTGCTCGCCGGTAACCGCCGCTACGTTGCCGGACAGTCGGCGCATCCGCATCAAACGTCCGGCTGGCGCGCTGAGACCGCGCGCGGGCAGAATCCCCTTGCCACGATCCTGACCTGTTCCGATTCACGCGTGCCGCCGGAGATTATCTTCGACTGCGGGCTGGGCGACCTGTTCGTCGTGCGCGTGGCCGGCAACGTGTTGGACGATGTGGTGCTGGGCAGCATCGAGTACGCGGCCGAACATCTGGGCGTCAGCCTGGTGCTGGTGCTGGGACACAGCCATTGCGGCGCGGTGACCGCGGCCGTGGAGGGTGGACATGCCCACGGCCACATCGGCAGCCTCACTGAACGCCTGCGGCCGGCGGTCGAACGGGCGGCTACAGCCGGCCAAGACCTGGTGGAGGCGGCAGTCACTGCGAACGTTGCGCTTACCGTAGCCGAATTACGCGCTGCCGAGCCCATCCTGGCCGAGCTGATCGCTGAACACAGGCTGCATGTTGTCGGCGCGCATTACGACCTGGATACCGGGCTGGTCGCCTTGCTGGATGTTTGAGGGGAGGAACCGATGGCCGATCGTTCGGGCGGCTACACGGAATATCAGTTTACCGCGGAGTTCTACGACCACGTCATACCCTATCGCCAACGACAGGACGTCGCGTTCTTTGTCGAGATGGCGCAGGCGACCGGCGGCCCGGTGCTGGAGGTCGGCTGCGGCACCGGCCGCGTGTTGATCCCGACCGCGCGCGCTGGTCTGGAGATCGTCGGCCTGGATCTGTCGCCCTCCATGCTGGCGATCTGCCGCGCGAACCTGGCCGCCGAGCCGGTCGAGGTGCAGGGCCGCGTCCAACTGGTGGAAGCGGACATGCGCGACTTCGACCGGGGCCGCGCGTTCGGGCTGATCACCATCCCATTCCGGCCCTTCCAACACCTGACGACCGTCGAAGACCAGGTCGCTTGCCTGAACACACTGCACCGACACCTGCGCCCCGGCGGCCGGTTGGTGCTCGACCTGTTCAACCCCTCCATCCCTTACCTGGCCGACCCGGCGCGGCTGGACGAGTTCGGCGACGAGCCGGAGATCATCATGCCCGATGGCCGTCGCGTGAACCGCCGCGCGCGCATCGTGGCTCGCGACTATTTCGACCAGGTGCAGGATACCGAGCTGATCTACTACGTGACCCACCCCGACGGCCGACAGGAGCGCCTGGTGCACGCGTTCCCCATGCGTTACCTGTTCCGCTTCGAGGCCGAGCACCTGCTGGCGCGGTGTGGGTTCGAGGTCGAGGCGCTGTACGCCGATTACGACAAGAGTCCTTACGGCGCGAAGTACCCCGGCGAACTGATCTTCGTGGCGCGGCGACCTGCGTGACCGGGCAACCAAGGGAGGCTCAATCTGAGCCTCGGCCAGCCAACCGGAATCGAGGCTTTAGCCGGTCACTCAGATCAGTGTCCATGTCCCTGTCGGGCACAATCAGGGATGAAATGGCAGTAATCAGGTCAATCAGGTGAATCTGCGTCCCATTTTCAGATCAGCAAGGAAACCGGCTGAGGCCTCGATTCCGGAACCTGTGTCGCCCCTTTCTTACACCCCCGGATGCGCCTTTGGGCGCATCCGCTGCGCCCGGAATTGTGGCATACTGGATGTGAGATAAGCAACACCAGCTTTGGAGCCAGGTTATGACAACGGACCAGCACACCCCAGCCGACGGCAGCTTTGATCAACCGCCATTTCTCTACGAAATCCGCGTCAAAGGCCGCCTCGCCAGCGAACAGTGGACCGAGTGGTTCGACGACCTGACCGTCACCTCGGCGTCAGGCCAGTCGGTCCTGCGCGGCCGCGCGGCAGATCACGCCGCGCTGTACGGGCTGCTGGCCCGGCTGCGCGACCTGGCGATCCCGTTGGTGGCAGTCAAGGTGCTGGACGAGGACGCACAACACCGGCTGGCCGCGCAGGGCCGGCGTCTTGACCTGGCGATCACGGCGGCGCTGGTTGCCCTCTACCTGCTGCTGCTCGGTGGTCTGGTTGTGGCAACCGTCTTTGTAGCGCCCGTGATCAACGCAGCTCTGGCGCTGACGCTGCTCTTCGCGGCGCTGGCAGGTTTGGCGCACGCCTTTTGGATCTGGAGCGGTCACGCGGCGTGGCGTTGGGCCACATATCTGCTGTGGCCGGCCGCGGCAATCTGTTTTCTCGTGTTCATCCCGGTCTCGGGCCTACTGCCGCCTGCCCTGGGGATCGGGGTGATGCTCCTGCTGTTGGCGGGTGGCGTCGTCTACGCGCTCGTCTTCCTGCGCCGCCGGTCGGCTGAGATCAAGAGCTGGTTGACCTGGGCCGGGCTGGGAGGCCTCCGGATGGCCGAACCCGACCCGACGCCGCCCACCAACGCCGATCACGCAGAAGGCTGAACCCAACGTGAGCCTGGACGCCCTGCTCTCCACCAAGCTGCGCATCCCGGAAGCCCGGCCGGGCCTGGTGGCGCGCCCGCGCCTGGTGGCGCGCCTGAACGAGGGCCTGCGCCTGGGCCGCCGCCTGACGCTGGTTTCTGCGCCGCCCGGCTTCGGTAAAACCACGCTGATCCGCGAGTGGGTGATGGCAACAGAACGCCGCGCTGCCTGGCTGGCCCTGGACGAGGGGGACAACGACCCGGCGCGGTTCGTGCGCTACCTGGCCGCGGCGCTGGGCCAGGCCAACGCAATCGCCCCGGCCGTTCCCCCGGTTCCAAACGCCCAGGATCAACTGATCGCGCTCATCAACGCCCTGGCCGCGGCCGGCGCCCAAACGCTGCTCGTCCTCGACGACTACCAGGAAATCCGCAACTTCGCGGTGCATGATCTGGTTGCCTTCCTGCTGGCGCACCAGCCTACGTCCCTGCACCTGGTCATCGGCACGCGCGAGGATCCGCCCTTGCCGCTGCCGCGCCTGCGCGCACGTGATCAGGTCACCGAGGTGCGCGCCCGATCGCTGCGCTTGACACTCGAAGAGGCCGCGGCCTTCCTCAACCGCACGCTGGGCCTGAACCTGTCCGAGGACGCCGTCGCCGCCCTGGCTGCCCGCACGGAAGGGTGGATTACCGCCCTGCAGCTTGCCGGGCTGGCCCTGGCCGCGCCGGCTGGGGGTGATCGGCCAGCGGGCGCAGCGGATGCCTTTGTGGCCGCCTTTGCCGGCGACGATCGCTACATCACCGACTACCTGGTGGCCGAGGTGTTGGAGCGCCAGCCCGAGGCGCTGCGCGAGTTCTTGCGCCAGACGGCCATCCTCGACCGCCTCTGCGCGCCCCTGTGCCGGGCGGTCGCCGGCCGAGAGAATGCGCAGGCGCTGTTGGAGCACCTGGAAGCGACCAACCTCTTCCTGACGCCGCTGGACAACCGCCGCGAGTGGTATCGCTACCATGGCCTTTTTGTCGAGGCGCTGCGGCTAACCCTACCGCCCCAACAGCAGGCCGAGTTGCACCGGCTGGCCGCGGGCTGGTGTGACGCCAACGGCCACGCAGATCTCGCCGTGCGCCACGCCCGCCGCGTGGCCGAGCTGGTTGTCATTACCGCCAGCGCCCGGCATTCCACGCCCTCCCCCGCCGCTGCTCAGCCGCTCGTCGAGCCGTTGAGCGAGCGTGAGCTGGAGGTCTTGCAGCTCATCGCCGCCGGTCTCTCCAACCAGGAGATCGCCGACCGGCTGGTCATCGCCCCCGGCACCGTCAAGCGCCACATCAACAACATCTACGGCAAGCTCCAGGTCGCCAGCCGCACGCAAGCGGTTGCGGTGGCACGCGACTTGCGGTTGCTGCAATAAGGCAGAATCCAACATCCTGGAGTCGAGGCTTTAGCCGGTCACGCTGGTCAACAACGAAACCGGCTAAAGCCTCGATTCCTCATCTACTCGCGAGCCCTCAAAATACACCCCCCGATGTCCCTTTCGACCGACGACACTGCACCCCCTTTGCTGCTATCCTGCACATAGTTGATTGAACCGCCGGCCGCTTTCACGCCGACCGGCAAGCACGCAGGAGCAGAGCAATGGCTACGAATCTTACAGGTAAAACCATCGTCATCACCGGCGCCACGTCGGGCATCGGCCTGGCGACCGCCGAGGAGCTGACCCGCCGCGGGGCACACGTGATCGGCGTCGGCCGGTCGGTGGGGCGCTGCCGCGCGGCCGAGGAGCGGCTGGCCGCGCTCAACCCGGCCGCGCGACCGGCCTTCTGCACCGCCGACCTGGCCCTGCAAAGCGAAGTGCGCCGGCTGGCGGGGGAGATCCGGGGGCTGCTGGCGGCGCGCGGCCCGGCGGCACTGGATGGCCTGGTCAACAACGCCGGCACGTTCACCTACTGGCTGGCGCTGACCACCGAAGGCTTCGAGACGCAGTGGGCGGTCAACTACCTGGCGCCGTTCCTGCTGACCCACGAGTTGCTGCCGCTGCTGGCCGCCGCCCCCACGGCGCGCATCGTCACCGTCAGCTCGGAATCGCACGCCCACACCAGCCTGCGCTGGGCCGACATCCAGTTGCGCCGGCGCTACAACGGCCTGTTGGCCTACCAGCAGACCAAGCTGGCGGACATCCTCTTCACCGCCGAGCTGAACCGCCGGCTGCGCGGCCAGGCCCCGCACGTCCACGCCTTCGCCGCCGACCCCGGCCTGGTGGACACCCCCATCGGGCAGAAGGGCACGCCGGAGCTGGTGCAGTGGGTGTGGCAGCGTCGGCGGGACGCCGGCATCCCGCCGGCCAAGGCCGCCCAGGGCATCATCGCCCTGCTGGACGAGGGGTTGGCGCCACGGCCCGACACCGTGTATTGGCGCCACGGCCAGCCGCGCCAGCCCAGCCGCCAGGCGCAAGATGCGGCCGCCGCGCAGCGGCTGTGGGCGCTATCGGAGCAGATGTGTGGCACAAACAACGGGAGTCTCTCATGAAAAGCTACGTACTGATCACCGGCGCGACGGGCGGGCTGGGCAAGGCCTTCGCCGTCGAATGCGCCAGCCGCGGCTGGCCGCTTTATCTGACCGACCTGCGGCCGGAACCGCTGGAGCTGTTGGCCGGCGCGCTGCACCGCACCTATGGCGTGCCGGTGCGCTGGCGAGCCTGCGACCTGACCGACGCGGGCCAGCGCACCGCCCTGTGCGAGGCGCTGCGGAGCGAGCAGGCGCGCTTCGGCGGCCTGATCAACGTCGCCGGCGGCGATCACGAAGGGCTGTTCTGCGAGCAGACGAGCGCCCAGCTCCGCAGCATCGTCCGCCTGAACATCGAGGCGACGATAGAGATGACCCACGCCCTGCTGCGTCTGCGCGACGCGTCCGAGACGTTCCGCATCGTCAACGTCGCCAGCCTGGCCGCGTTCTACCCCATGCCTTACAAGGCGACCTACGCGGCGTCGAAGCGCTTCCTGCTCGACTTCTCGCTGGCGTTGCGCCAGGAATTGGCCGGCCAGGGGGTCACGGTGACGGCGCTGTGCCCGGCCGGTCTGCCGACGACACCTGCCTGCATCGCGGCGATTGAGGCGCAAGGCGTGATGGGACAGCTCACCACGCAGAACACCGGCGCGGCCGCCGCCGGCACGCTCGACGCTGCGCTGGCCGGCAAGGCCGTCTACATCCCCGGCCTGCTCAACCGGCTGCTGCGGGCGCTGGGCGGCCTCGTCCCACCGACCGTGGTCGCCTGGTTCATCGGCCGGCGCTGGGGCGCGGCCCGCCGCGATTTGGGCAACCCGGCAGAATCGAGTATCCTTGTGCCGGAGGCCAGCCCGGCTTGAACGACGACTTTTGGCAGAAGCTTGATGACCTGGTGGGTACCTGCGCGCTGGTGATTGACCGGCCGGCCGGCAGCGCCCACCCGCGTTATCCCGCCCTGATCTACCCGCTGGACTACGGCTACCTGGCCGGCACCACCGCGGCCGACGGCAGCGGGATTGACGTCTGGCTCGGCACGCTGCCCGAACGCCGCGTGACGGGGATCATCGCCACCGTGGATCTGCGCAAGCGAGACGCCGAGATCAAGATATTGCTCGCCTGCACACCCGCCGAGGCCCGCCTGGCCCTGGCCACGCACCAATCCGACGACCAGTCAGCGCTCTTGATCGAGCGTCGGCGCCCCGAATGAGCAAAGATACATAAGGGTGCGGACTCAGCATCCTCAGATGCGAGAGTATGGGCTAGGCCGCTCGCATCCGAGGATGCTCACACCGCTCCGACTAATACCCAATATCCGTTTTCTCCGGAGCCACCAGCCATGTCCGACCTCCCCTTCACCTCCCGCCGCTCGCCCGTCTATAGCCGCCGCGGCATGATCGCCGCCTCGCAGCCTCTGGCCGTGGCCGCCGGGCTGGAGATCCTGGCCGCGGGCGGCAACGCGGCCGATGCAGCAATCGCCACGGCCGCGGCATTAAACGTCACCGAGCCGACCTCCACCGGTATCGGCGGCGATTGCTTTGCGCTGTTCTACGAGATGGCGACGGGCCAGGTGACCGCGCTTAACGGGTCAGGCCGCGCGCCGGCCGGGCTGACGCTGGAACGCTTGCAACACGAGGGGTTCGGCGCTGAGCTGCCGCCCTATCACCCCCACACCGTCACCGTGCCCGGCGCATGCGCGGGCTGGTGCGACTTGGCCGAGCGCTACGGCCGCTTGCCGCTGTCACGGCTCCTCGCCCCGGCCATCCGCCTGGCTGAAGAGGGCTTTCCGGTCGCGCCGATCACCGCCTACTTCTGGCAGCGCGGGGCCGAACGGCAACTAACCGGTGCGCCCGGCGGCCGCGAGCTGACCCTGGACGGCCGCGCCCCGCGAGCCGGCGAGATCTTCCGCAACCCCGGCCTGGCGCGCACGTTTCGCACGGTGGCCGAGGGCGGCAAGGCCGCCTACTACCAGGGCGCCATCGCCAAGGCCATCGCCGCCGCCGTCCGGGCCGCGGGCGGCTGCATGACGGTCGACGATCTGGCCGCACACACCAGCACCTGGGACGAGCCGATCAGCACCACCTACCGCGGCCTGCGCGTTTGGGAATGCCCGCCTAACGGCCAGGGGCTGGCTGCGCTGCTGGCGCTCAATGTGCTGGAAGGCTTCGACCTCGCCGGGCTCGATCCGCTCTCGCCGGAACGGCTGCACCTGGCGATCGAGGCGATGCGCCTGGCCTTCGCCGACACGCGATGGTACGTTGCCGACCCCCGATTCACCAATGTACCAATCTACCAGCTACTCTCCAAAGAGTATGCCGCCGACCGCCGCCGCCTCATTGACCTGGCCCGCGCCACCCTCGACCAGCGCCGCGGCGCGCCCGTGGCCGGCTCCGACACGGTCTACTTCTGCGTGGTAGATGGCGAGGGCAACGCCTGCTCCTTCATCAACAGCAACTACATGGGCTTTGGCACCGGCATCGTGCCCACGGGCTGGGGCTTCACCCTGCAGAACCGCGGCCACAACTTCAGCCTGGACCCGGCACACCCCAACGCGCTCGCGCCCGGCAAGCGGCCATATCACACGATTATTCCGGGAATGATTACGGTGGATCGTAGATTGGGACGGGGTAAATTGGTAGATGGTAAATTGTTACGTGGTAGATTGGTGGACGATTCCACCAACTCCCAATCTATCAATCCCCAATCTACCAATCTACTACTTGCCCCGTTCGGCGTCATGGGCGGGTTCAACCAGCCGCAGGGACACGTGCAGGTGGTGCTGGCTCTGGCCGATGACCGGCTCGACTCGCAGGCCGCGCTCGATCGGCCGCGCTTCTGCATCGGCGATGGGACGGCCGGGGGCGCGGTGAGCCTGGAAGACGGCATACCGCCCGCCGCGGTCGCCGCGCTGGCCGGCATGGGGCATCCGGTGGTCACGGTGACCGGCCACGAACGCGCCCTTTTCGGCCGAGGCCAGATCATCCTGCGCGACCCTGAGACAGGTATCTTGTGCGGCGGCAGCGATCCGCGCGCCGATGGGTGCGCGATGAGTTTGTAGCTGATGGCGTATCGCTGATGACGGAGTTGCACATCTCACAGGTCCCCCCTCCGAACATCCCCACGCCCTTCCTGGAACGCATGGCGGGGCTGCTGGGCGATGAATTCCCCGCGTTCCTGGCAAGCTATGACGCGGCGCCAAGTGTTGGGCTGCGGGTGAACACGCTGAAGATCATGGCCGAGGAGTTTCTGCGGCTGGCCCCGTTTGATCTGTCGCCGGTGCCGTGGTGCCCGGCCGGGTTTCAGGTGCATCCAGGAAGCAGCGATCCATCGGCTGCGGCAGTCTGCGCAGGCAGACTTCGCGATGGTAGCCGTGACCTCGGTCGCCAGGGTGCTGCCCCCGGTAAGCACCCCTACCACGCGGCCGGCCTCTACTACCTGCAAGACCCCGCCGCGATGGCGGTGGCCGAGCTGCTCGATCCGCAGCCGGGCGAGCGGGTGCTCGATCTGGCGGCCGCGCCCGGCGGCAAGGCGACGCACATCGCCGCACTGATGCAGGGCGACGGCCTGCTGGTAGCCAATGAGATCCACCCCAAACGCGCCTGGGAGCTGGCCGGCAACCTGGAGCGGTGGGGCGCACACAACGCGGCGATCACCCAAGAGACCCCGGAGCGTCTGGCCGAGCGCTTTCCGGGCTTTTTCGATCGGGTGCTGTTGGACGCGCCCTGCTCGGGCGAGGGGATGCTGCGCAAGAGCGAGGTGGCGCGGCGCGAATGGGAGCCCGAACTGGTGCGCGGCTGCGCGCTGCGCCAGACCGGCATCATCGAGCAGGCGGCATCCCTGGTGCGCCCCGGCGGCCGGCTGGTCTATTCGACGTGCACCTTCAACCCGGAGGAAAACGAGGGGACGTTGGCGCGGTTCCTGGAAGCCCATCACGAATTCGGGCTGGTCGAGCTGCCGCGGCAGTTGGGCTTTTCACCCGGGAGGCCGGATTGGCTCGCCGAACAGGCGCCGGGCACCTCGGAAGCACCTGGCGCCTCACGCATAGATTTGACCCGCGCCGTTCGCCTGTGGCCTCACCTGGCGCCGGGCGAAGGGCACTTCATCGCCGTGCTGAAACGGGCAGACCCTGCGACTCCCGCCCCGTCGATCAAACCCTGGCGGTCGGTAAAACTCCCGAGGCCGGTTGAAGAGGCTTATCATACATTTTGCAGGACCACTTTGAATTTGCCCGATCCACAAAGTCACATGAAGCCAACCCAGGATGAACGGAGCGACCTTCGTGACGCTTCATGGATCGGTTCTCCATCTGCCCTGGCCCTGGTCGGGTCTTACCTGTACGCGCTGCCGGCCGGCCTGCCCGACCTGACCGCCCTGCGCTACCTGCACCCCGGCTGGTGGTTGGGCACGATCAAAAAGGATCGCTTCGAGCCGTCGCACGCCCTGGCTTTGGGGCTGAAGCCGGAGAATGCCCACCGCGTGCTCGATCTCCCCGCGGACGCGCCTGAGCTGGCAGCCTATCTGCGCGGGGAAATCTTCCCCAGCTCCGGCGAAGAAGGCTGGGTGCTGGTCGCCGTGGGTGGCTTCTCAATCGGTTGGGGCAAACGCTCAGGCGGCCGGCTGAAGAGCCATTACCCGAAAGGGTTGCGCCGCGTGTAAACACACGAAGGGATGCCATGCAATTCCGTCATGCCCTCCGCATCCGCTCCAAAGACGTCATCGCGCTGGTCGGCGGGGGCGGCAAGACCACGACGATGTTCCGCCTGGCGGATGAGCTGGCCGCAACCGGCGGCCGCGTCGTCACGACCATGACGACCAAGATCTTCGTCGGCCAGATGGAGCGCGCCCCCGCGCGGCTGGTGCTGGAGGGGGAAGGCGCGTTGCTGGCGCAACTGCCACAGGCGCTGGCCGACCACGGTCACGTCCTGGTCGCCGGCGGGACGATTGTCGAGCAGGACAAGGTGCAGGGCGTGCCGTCCGCCCTCCTGGATCGCATCGCCGCGCATCCAGCCGTGGATGCCGTGATCGTTGAGGCGGACGGCTCGCGGCGGCTGCCGTTCAAAGCGCCCGCCGACCATGAGCCGGTGATCCCGTCGAGCACGACCCTCGTCATGCCCATTGTCGGGCTGGACATCTTGGGCCGCCCGCTGACGGCAGAACACGTCCACCGCCCCGAACAGGTCGCGGCGCTGACCGGCGCCGCGCTGGGCGATCCGGTCACGCCCGCCATGATCGCGGCGGTTCTGGCGCACCCCGCCGGCGGCGGCAAAGACGTCCCCGCGCAGGCGCGCCTGGTCCCGTTCTTGAACAAAGCCGAAGACGAAGCCGGCCTGGCCGCCGCGCGGGAGATCGCCCGGCTGCTCTTGCTGAACGACCGGGTCGACAGCGTCGTGGTCGGCGCCGCGCAGGCCGCCGATCCGATCCGGGAGGTTTGGGGCCGCGTGGGTGCGGTGGTGTTAGCCGCGGGCGAAGCAAAACGCTACGGCGCGCTCAAACAGGTGCTGCCCTGGGGCGGCGTTCCGCTCGTCGCACACGTCGCTGACCAGGCGTTCGCCTGCCCGGACATCCAGTGCATCGCTGTGACGCTGGGCGCCGGGAAAGACGCCGTGCGGGCCGCATTGGGGCACCGCGCTGTGCTCGCCGTGTCCGTCCCCAATTGGGCCGCGGGCCAGAGTCGCAGCGTGTTGGCCGGCTTACAGGCCCTTGCGCCGCGCGCCGCGCGCCCCGCTTCACAGCCCCTCTCCGCCGTCATCTTCCTCCTGGCTGACCAACCCGGCGTTTCGCCTGAGCTGCTCGCTGCCCTCATCCAACGCCACCGCGAAACACTGGCACCCATTGTGGCTCCACGTTATCTGGGTCAGCGCGGCAACCCGGTCCTGTTCGACGCTGCCACCTTCAAGGAATTCGAGCGACTCCAGGGGGACATCGGCGCGCGACCCATCATCCAGGCCCACCGGGACGAGATCGCCTGGGTGGACTGGCCGACGCCGGAGGTCCTGCAGGATATTGATACGCCGGAAATGTACTATGGCAGCCAGCCAGTAACCTGAAGAGAAGGGGCGTGCGCTACCCATCCCCTGTTTATCCGGTCACTTTTACCTCAGGGATGAAGGACGGTGTGTGGGCGGGGCTGGTTCACCTTACCCTCCTGCCGTCTGCCGGCAGACAACGGCGTCGCTACAGCGAAGCCACAGGCGGCTGCGGTCTTACCCATTTCCAATCGGCATAAAAGAGGCCGGCGATCAGTAGAATAGGGAAGACGAAGACCAGCAGGTTGGGCAGAGAATCGACGTCACGCACGAAGAAGAAGGCGAAGAGTGCGCCAGCGGTCAGAAAGGCCACGAATCCCACCGCGGGGCGCTTCCAGGCAAAGACCAGCAGCGCCGACATAGCGATGGACGGGATGCTGTGGATCAGGAAGCCGCCCACAAGCTCCAGCGGGGACGCCTCCATCTCGAACACGTCCAGCGAGAAGAGACTGATGAAGAAGATGATGAGGATGGCCGCGACGCGGGGCGCCCAGTGGATAATCCCGGCCAGGCGTGGGCTGACCTCACCGCGGGCCTTGCGCTCACGCCAGGCGACCACCAGCACGTAGATCGACCCGTACAACAGCACCAGCGGGATCGACAGCAGCAGGCTGTTGACCAGCGGCATCCACCACTCCATGAACTCCGGGGCCGCGGCCCAGTTGGTGTAGTTGAAAACGGCAAGGGTGAGCAGGTAGAGGACGATCAGGATGATCAACAGAATCCGGGTGAACTGAGATTTTTGAGTATCCATAGCGCAGACCTCCTTTTCGGTTGTTGGGAGAAGCTACTCAACCATAGGCGCTGGGCGCTTGGCTGTGCCTATTCCGCCACCACGCCCGCCTCACCAGTCCGCTGTCCGAGGACCCGAAGCCCCCACAGCGCGATCAGCGCCGCGGCCAGCCCCAGCACCTGCGCCGATCGCAGCCCACCCAGGATCGTCGCGCTCACCTCCGGCGCCCGGAACGGCTCCAGCAGCCAGCGGCTCAGCCCGTAGCCGGCCAACGCGACCAGCGCTGCTGCGCCCGGACGGCTGCCCCGGCGGATCATCTGCAGCACCAGCAGCGCGACGGCCAGCGCGGCCAACGCCTCGTACACCTGGCTGGGATGCCGTGACACGCCCCACGGGTTCACCGCCCACGGCACGCGCGCCGCCGCGCCGTAGGCCCGGCCGGCCAGCAGCGCGCCCAAGCTGGCGACCGCGGCGCCGGCCAACGCGCCCGGCGCCGCCGCATCGAGCATGCGCGCCAACGGCAGTCGCTGGCGGTAGAGATACCCGCTCGCAACTACGAGCGCCGCAGCCGCAGCCGGCCACAAGAGAAACGCCCGGCTGTTGAACCCAAAAATCTCCAGCAGTTGCGTCCGGTAAGCGGGCCAATAGGCAACCACATGGCCCAGCCGGCCGCCGACCGCTCCCGCTGCCAGCGCGTACACCCCGACATTGTAGATGTGATCGCCGTCCAGCCCCAGCCGCCGCGCGGCCCGTGCGCCTACCTCCAACGCGATCCAGCCGGCCAACAGCAACGCCAGAGGGTAGGTGGGAAGGGAAAGAGGGCCAATTTGCAAAACAGGAAGCATCTGATCTCCTCAGGTTTCAAGCCGACCCGCAATTCGCAATCGTCAATCCGCAATCACGGATAGATCGTCTTCAACAACTGCGTCAGCGTCGCCTCGGTCACCGGACCCACCTGGAGTTGCTGGATCACGCCGTCCCGATCGATGAAAAAGGTGGTCGGCAGGCTCCGCACGAAGTAGCGCTGGCTAACGGCCGCATCCTGATCCAGCGGGATCGCAAAGGTCAACCCCAACTGGGTTGCGAACGCCTGCACCGCTGCGGGCGCCTCTGCCTGGTTCACGCCGACGATAGCCACTTGCCCTGCAAAGCGGTTGCTTGCCGCCTCAAGTTCGGGCAGCTCAGCTCGGCATGGCGGACACCAAGTAGCCCAAAAGTTTAAGACGACCGGGA
The DNA here is from genome assembly GCA_026645775.1 of Anaerolineae bacterium. GTDB lineage: Bacteria > Chloroflexota > Anaerolineae > CG2-30-64-16 > CG2-30-64-16 > MO66. The sequence continues at coordinate 23,420 of JAPKMS010000320.1, read as the reverse complement.
TGCCGCGCAGATCAGCGAGATTAAATGGCTCACCGCCCGCGGTCGTCAGGGTGAAATCGGGAGCGGGATGTCCCACCGCCGGTGCAGGTCGCAGATCAACCGTCTGCGCACGATCGACCGGGAGTCGGTTAACCCAAATCCAGACCAGGCCTACCGCCAGGGTGAGCACGATTAAGATATTCCATCGCAAACGTGTCATAGTAAATCCACCGGGTCGATATCAAGCCGCCAACCGGGTTGCAAGACGATATGGCGCAGCAGCGCAGCGGGGTCAGGACTGCGCACCACGATCTGCCAACGGTATTCCCCGCGCTGGCGGCTGAAGAAACACGGGGCTGGACCGATCAGATCCGTCTCCGCCAATGCGAGCTCGACGATTTGTGCGCGCAGCTCCTGACTCAACCGGCTCGCCTCCGCCTGGGCCTTGTCGCGCTGACCGTGATAAAAGACCAGCCGCGCCAGGCGCCGCACCGGCGGATACCGCTGCTCCCGCCGAAATGCCATCTCCTGCCGATAGAAGCCCTCATAATCATGGTTGCTCGCCGCAATGATTGCGTAATGTTCCGGGTGATAGGTCTGGATGACGACCTCGCCGCCCAACGTGCTGCGTCCAGCGCGGCCTGCCACCTGGGTCAGCAATTGGAAGGTGCGCTCGCCGGCCCGGAAATCAGGCAAAAACAGCCCGGTGTCGGCGGCCATCACACCCACCAGGGTCACCAGCGGCAGATCCAGCCCTTTGGCGATCATCTGGGTGCCGATCAACACGTCGGCCTCGTGCGCGATGAATTTGGACAGGATGGCGTCGTGCGAGCCCTTGGGGCCGGTGACGTCCCGATCCCAGCGCAGGGTGCGCGCCTCGGGAAATTCCAACTTAACCGCCTCTTCCACGCGTTCGGTGCCCACGCCAAAAAACCGGATGCGACGCCCACCGCACGTCAGACAGACGCTGGGCACCGGATAGCGCCGGTTGCAGTGATGACAGACAAGCTCCGACGAAGGATGCTCGCCGGCGCCGTGCAGCGTCAGTGGGATCAGGCACCGCGGGCAGCTCTCCACGCGGCCGCAATCGCGGCACAAGATAAACGTCGCCGTGCCGCGGCGATTGAGATAGAGGATCGCCTGCTGTCCGGCCGACAAGACGTGCCGCAACCCGGTTGCCAGCGGCCGGCTGAACATGCTGCGATTGCCCGCCCGCAATTCCTGGCGCATATCCACAATGCGCACCGGGGGCAGCTCGCCGTTGGCGGCAACCGGGACCAGCGTCAGATTGCCGACCGCGTCAACGCCATTTCCGGCTGTCCATTCGCCGGAGCGGATGCGCTTCGGCAATGTCAGAAGTTCGATCTCCCCGCGCTGCGCAGCATAATACGTTTCCAGGGCAGGCGTTGCGCTGCCCAACAGCACCGGCGTCCCGCACAACCGGCCCAGCGCGAGCGCGGCCGCGCGCGCATGATAGCGCGGAGTCCGTTCCTGTTTGTACGAAGGTTCGTGCTCCTCGTCGATCACGATAACACCCAGGTCGGGGAACGGCAGAAACAGCGCGGAGCGGGAGCCAACCACTACCTGTGCGGCCGGGTGGTTGGTGCGCACGCGGCGCCAGACGTCGAACCGTTCGCCGTCGCTCAACTCGCTGTGCCACACCGTGACCTTGCCCGGAAAGCGCGCGGCAAAACGGCGGATGGTCTGCGGCGTCAACGCGATCTCAGGCACCAGCACGACCGCTTGCTGGCCCCGGCCAAGCACATCGGCGATCGCCCGCAGGTAAATTTCGGTCTTACCCGAACCGGTGACGCCGTGGAGGAGGAGAGGGGAATGGCGAATGGCGAATGGCGAATGGGGAATGTCGGATGTCAGATGGCCGCTGGCCGCTGGCGAATCGGTCGCTTCGGAATTCGCCTCTTCGTCTCTTCGCCGATCCGCCGATTGGCTGATCCGCTCACGGACCCGCGCCCACACCCGCTGCTGATCTTCAGTCAGTGCAGGCGGCTGATCCAGCTTGAACTGCTGGCCAGCCAACGGGTCCCGCCACACCATCTCCTCGGCCACGGTGACCAGGCCCGCGGCCTCGAGGTCGCGCAAGGTGTCCAACGTGGCATCGGTTTCCGCATAGACCCAACCGACCCAGGCGGGGCCATCGTGAGCCAGCAGCGCTTGCAGCACAGTCCGGTGTTTCTCGGCCCCACGCAACTGGATGATCGCATCGCGCACGGCTTCCGGCGCCAGCGTCAAGGCCACCGTCGCTGGCTTGCCCCGGCTCGCGCCCGGCGTGATCGCCGCCCACCCGCGCTCAGCCAACGCCTTCACCGGTCCGGCGGTGCAGCCGATCGCGGTGCAGACCTGCTCCACAGGGACAGCCTGCGGTTGTTGCGCCAACCACGCCAGCGTATCCGCCTGCTTGGATGCGCGCCCCAGGGTCGGCAAGGCCCGCTCGATCGCGTCCGCGTCTGCCAACAGCCGCACCTGACGGTCCGTCTTGGGCCGCGGCGGTGGGGTGGGGAAGGAAGTCTCGCGGCTCACCAACCCGCGCTCGATCAATGGCTCCAAGTCAGCGCGCTGGGTTACGCCCCGCAAGCCCTCACTGACCTCCGCCCAATCCCCTTCAGCCTGGGCGATGTGCGCCAGCAGGGCCGCCTGAGTCGCGGTGAGGTCCGGCGGTGCGGGCCGTGCGGTCCGCACAAACACCGTGCGCCCGCGCTGCGTCAGGCCCACGGGTAACATCACCCGGAGCGATTCAATGAGGGGCGCCAGATAGGTGTCACTTAGCCAACGGGCCAGGGCCAGTTGTGCGGGCGTCAACAGCGGCTGCGCCCAGACCAGGGAGAGGATCTCGTGGGTGTCGAACTGCGGCGCGGCATCGCTGATCCGCAACACCACCGCCTGCAACCGGCGGCTGCGAAAAGGCACCCAGACAAGGTGGCCGGGCTGCAAACGGTCAGCCAGCCGATCCGGGATCGCGTAGGTGAAGACCTCAGCCTCGTGAGCGGTAGCCGGGCTGACCCGCCGGCCGAGGGGTGTGTTTGCGCAAACGTCAGCGTAGAGCATGGCTCAGACGTGGACCGCGGCGGCCAGGTAACCGACGGTGTATGTCCCGGCGCGCTTCTGGCCGGTGACGTCGCCGGAGGTCGCATACGCCAGCACTTGTGCGCCCCGCGCCCCTAGCTTCCGCGCCGCCGCCAGAACCGCCGCCACGCCGGTTGCGCCGCACGCTTGAACCTCCTCAGCGTACAACGCGGCGGTCAACCCGGCCAGGTCGAATGCCGCCACCAGGTCCACTGTGCGGCCATCGATCCTGCGGACATCGGCGTAGTTGTCCAGGTGGCTCAGGTCGGTGCTGGCGACCAGGAGCGTATGCTCATCACACAGTTCAGCCAGGGCCAGCCCCAAGGCCTCGGCCCGCGCAAGCGCACCGGGCTCAGAAATATGCTCGCCCAACATGATGGGCGCCAGCGCGAAATTACCGAGTGCGACCTGCAAGAAGGGCAATTGGATTTCGAGGGAATGTTCTTCATCGCGGCGCACGTAGGTGAGAGGCACGCGGCCGCCCAATTCGCTGAGGAATGCCTGGTCCAGGGCGACATCACCCAGGGGTGTGCGGTAAGCGGCTTCCTCGGGCACCATAAAGGCGCCCAGCCGGCTCCCCCGGATCAGCCGATGCAACGGCCCGAGCAGCACCACCCGCCGAATGTCCATGCCGCGCACCTGGGCATAGGCATGTGCCGCAACAGGCCCGGAGTACGCATAACCGGCGTGCGGGCTGATCAGGGCAACCACCCGGCCGGGCAGTGCGGCCGGACTGACCCGGCTCAAGTACGCCTCGACCGTGTGGCGCAGCTCCGATGCGCTGCCCGGATACCACATGCCGGCAATGGCCGATTCACGAACAGCAGACCCGGCGACCGGAGACATCGCGCACCTCTCAAGGCACTTGTTGCAACACCTGGCGTGCCGTATCCGCACGATTGCCCGTGGGCTCCTGTGAGAGAAAGCGCTCCAGAAGAGTCCGGGCCTCGGCTGAGCGGTCTTGCCCGGCGTAGACCAGTCCCAAGGCAAATAATCCATCGGGCGAGTCTGGGGTGAGTGCCAGCACAGCCTCAAACGCGGCGGCGGCCTCGTCCAATTTGTTCTGCTGGAGGCAGACAACCCCCAGGTTATAGCGGCTGTCGGAATCGGTCGGATCGGCGGCCACTGCACGCTCAAGCAACGCCTGGGCCTGCGCCCAATCGCTGTTCGAAATGGCCGTCCTCGCCCGCTGCTGCAAAACCGCCGCGCTGCCGGCCCAATGCCGATTACCGAGCATGAGCCCGCCCGCTAAGATCACCAAGGCCGCCCCGACCACCGCCAGCCGGCGCCACATTGGCGTGCGGTTGACCAGGTGCGGTGTTGGTGCATCGCCGCCCCAGGTCCACTCTGGCTCGTAACGCGGCGCCATGCCCAGCCCCAGCAGCAGCCCACTCACCAGGCCCCCCAGGTGCGCGAGGTTGTTGATCCCCGATACCGTGAAGCCGATCAGCAGGTTGATCGCGATCAACCCGGCAAGGTTGCTCAATTGCTGCCGGCCCAGCTTCCCAAACAACGATCGGTTGCACAAGAAAAACGCAACCTCCGCCCCGACCAGCCCAAACACCGCCCCCGACGCGCCCGCTGAAAGCGTGTCCGAGCCGAACAGGTAATATGCCACGTTGCCGATCAGGCCCGAAACCAAATAGAGCACGGCAAATGACGGGGGACCGTAGAACATCTCCACCTCACGGCCCAGGCTGAACAGCGCCCAGCCATTGAACGCAAGGTGCATGATCCCGATGTGCAAGAACATTGCAGTGAACAACCGCCAGACCGCACCGTCGGCGATCAGCGAGTTCACCTGTGCGCCCAGCGTGACCAGGGCCGGCAGGGTCGTGTTGAGGGATCGGCTGAGCACCGTCTCGGCCAGAAACACCACGACCAGCATGCCCAGCAACACCTGGGTGATGATCGGCTTGACCAACGGCAACCGGATGGCGTGTCCTGCCGCCTGCGTCGGCGGCTCGATCGTGTTGAGCGAGCCGGGGGCCTCCTGGCCTTCGTCGCCGTTCATAGAACCACCGGGCGCCAGTCGATCCGGCACTTCTCGGCTTTCATGATTGCGATGACCTGGTCCACCGTCTCATCCAAATTGCACTCGCTATTGATGATCCGATACTTAAATTCGCCCGCTCGTCCCAGCTCAGCGCGCGCCGTCTCGATCCGCTGCTGCAATTGCGCTTCATTCTCGGTGCGGCGCCGGCGCAGACGCTCGATCAGCGCCTCCTCCGATTCAGCGGTCAGAAAAATCGTCACCGCCTCGGGAGCCAGCTCTCGCACCGTGGCCGCGCCCTGGACATCGACGCGCATGACTACATCTTGCCCGCTCGCCAGGGCTGCGCGCACGCTTTCCTTGGGGATCCCTTTGTATTGGCCGTAAACCAGCGCGTGCTCGATCAGCTCACCCCGGGCGATCATCTGCACGAACCCGGTTTCGGACACGAAGAGATAGTCGACACCCTCGGTTTCACCCGCGCGGCGTTCCCGTGTCGTGGCCGTCACCACAAAATGGCACGTCTGCCCAAGCTCCTTCATCCGTTGGATCGTGGCGTCTTTGCCGACGCCCGATGGCCCGGAAATTACAACCAGCAGCGGCCGCGGTTGATGCAACGACGCATACCATGTGGGCGCATTCTCCTGGGGTTCAACAACCGGCATTTGATTTAACTGACTCATGTGACTCCCTGAGAACCGTTTGGATTGCATCCGGCAAATGCATTATAATCGACGACAAAACCGTAAACATCCCTGCTTCAGCTATGAGGACCGCATGCCCATTTACGAATATACTTGTAACGACTGTCAACGGCGTGTCAGCCTGTTATGGCGCTCTTTCGCAGACGCCCAGACCCGTGAGGCCATCTGTCCCCGCTGTGGCGGCAAACGGCTTGACCGCCTGATTTCCCGCGTGGCGGTGGTTCGCTCTGAGGAAAGCCGGCTCGACAACCTGGCCGACCCCAGCTCGCTATCAGGGCTGGACGAGAACGACCCGAAGTCATTGGCTCGTTTCATGCGCAAAATGGCCACCGAAACCGGTGAAGACCTGGGCCCCGAATTCAACGAGGTCGTCGGCCGGCTGGAAGCCGGCGAAGATCCCGAGGCCATCGAGCAAGCCATGCCGGACCTCGGCGGCAGCGATAGCGGGGCCGATTTCGGCGTGATGTAGCTGTCGGCTACGCTTGGATAAACTGCTCCACATTCATTACGAACGCCACCGCACCGCCCACGCTCACCTCGATCGGCTCGGCCATCTCTAACCCCGGGCCTTCCAGGGTGGGCAGCGGCGACACCCACTGCGAACGCCGCCGGCACACCTGCTGCAAGATATCCAGCGCCGCAGAGACCTTCTGATCCTCGATGCCCAGGAAGATGGTGGTATTGCCTTCGCGCAAAAATCCGCCGGTCGTGCCGATCACAGTGGCGCGAAAACCGGCTTTGGTTAAGCGATCCAAAACATCGCGAGAGTCATCACTGCTGACGATGGCCATAATGAGTTTCATTGGATGCTCCTCTGAAGGTATCAAGCCATGAGTAATCCGAATTTACTCGTTACTTGCCAGGCTTAGCTTGCTCCGCACGCGTGCGCGAATCTCCGTCGCGAGCGTCTCCACCGGCTGCAGCGCATCCAACACCAGCCAACGCGCCGGCTCGGCCGCGGCCAATGCCAGAAAACCGCCGCGCACGCGCTCCTGAAACTCCAAACGCTCGCGCTCCATCCGATTCCATTCGGCCGCATCCCCGCTCTGCTTGCGCCGGAGTCCTTCCAGCACCGGCAGATCGAGACAGATGGTCAGGTCAGGCGTCAAGCCACCAGTGGCAAAGGCAGTGATCATGCGCAGTGTGTCAAGGTGCAACTGACGCCCGTAACCTTGGTAGGCCAATGTCGAATCGGCAAAGCGATCACAGAGCACCACGCCACCCCCTGCCAGATGGGGCAAGATGACTTGGCGCACGATCTGCGCCCGGGCTGCCGAGAAGAGCAAGATTTCGGTCTCCGCGTGCATCTCGGTATGCTCAGGCATCAGCAAAATGCTGCGGATGCCCTCCCCGATCCGCGTGCCGCCCGGCTCCCGCGTCATCAACACATCATGGCGGCGCTCGGTCAGCCAGCTCGCCAGCAGACGAATCTGCGTGGTTTTACCGCTGCCCTCCGGACCTTCAAAAGTGACAAACACCCCGGCCTCCCGCACGCATCAGTTGGACAAAATGCGCACGCGCCGCCGCGGTTCGTTGCCGTAGCTGTGCGAGATCAGGTTGGCCGCGCGGGCCATCTCGTGCTGCATACGCCGAACCTCTGCGCCGGCAGGCCGCAGCTCCTCAGAGGAAGAACCGGATAACACCCGACGGATCGCCTCCTGCGTCTCGTTGATGGCCCGCTCCACCGGGTCTTCCAGCTCCACCGGCAGGCCAAAGATGTCGCCCAGGCACGCTTCGATCTGGTTGATGGTGTTGGCCCGCAGAACATACACCGGAATCCGCCGGCGCTCGGCGTCAGCGATGGGTTGCGGATGCTTGCGATAGTAATTCTTCAGCGTGACCACCGCAGTGGCTTGATCCAGCCCTTCAACGATGGTGACCGGCACACCCATATTCTGGGCCGCCTGCACCAATCGCCCGCGGCCCACGCCGTACGGATAGAGGCGGACCATCTGCAGGTTCTGCCTGATCCCGGCAATCGGCGCAGTGAACGCGGCTTCTACCGGTGTTTCGATCGAGTGCCCATTGCCATGCTGCTTCTCGAACGGCAGCCGCCCGCCTCCGGGTGCGGTGGCCCGCGGCTCAGCCGCCGGCGGGGGCGGAGTTTCGATGCGCACCTGGCCCGCCTCGTCCCGGTAGCGAATTTCCGGCCGCAGGGATCGGCCACGCAGCACAGCATCCACGGACGCCGCGACGTTGTGATGCACCGCCATGCGCTGGCGATCCTGGATCTCGATGAGCACGTCAAACGTGGGAGGGGCGCGGCGTTCCAGGACCGATTTCTGCGTGCCGCGGCGCCGTGCTTCCTCATCGCTCAAAGTCACGCTCTCGATGCCGCCAACCAGATCCGACAGGGTCGGATTCATCAGCAGGTTGTCCAGCGTGATGCCGTGCGCCGTGCCGACCAGTTGGACGCCGCGTTCAGCAATAGTGCGGGCAGCCGCAGCCTCCTGCTCTCGGCCGATCTCATCGATGACGATGACCTCCGGCATGTGGTTCTCCACCGCCTCGATCATCACCTCGTGCTGCTGTTCGGGCGCGGCCACCTGCATCCGCCGCGCTTTACCGATCGCCGGGTGCGGGATATCGCCATCGCCGCCGATTTCGTTGGAGGTGTCCACCACCACGACGCGTTTCTTCTCGCCGAGAACCCGCGCCGCCTCGCGCAACAGGGTCGTCTTGCCTACACCCGGTCGGCCCAGCAACAAGATGCTGTGATCCGAATTGATGATGTCTTCGATGATGTCGATCACCCCGTAGATCGCCCGGCCCACGCGCAGAGTTAACCCGATAATGCGGCCCTGGCGGTTACGGATGCCGGAGATGCGGTGCAATGTCCGCTCGATGCCGGCCCGGTTGTCGCCGGTGAACAGGCCGATGCGGGTAGTAACATAATTCAAATCGTCCTGGGTCACCTCCTGCTCGCTGAGCACGAGTTCGTGAGCCACGAAGCGCGCTTCGGGGCGTCGACCCAGGTCCATGATAACCTCAAGCAAATTGTCGCCCTGGTTGGCGATTCGCAGCGCCTGCTCGATCGTTGGGGGCAATACCAACAACAGAGCTTCCAGGTCATCCGTAATTTTTCGTTGCTGCATACCTGTTTCGTGCTACCTCTGACTGAAATCCTGACCCCATACATGACTGATCGACCGACTGTGCGCAGGAGCTTCCTGCCGCACCTCCAACGTCGCCAGTGTTGCCGGAGCCATCTCCCGTACGGGTGCGACCGTATGCTTGACGAAACGCACCCGATCGGCGTATGGCGCAAACCCGAACCCCGTCAAGACACTGCTCAAACCGCTCTCGTAGTCTCGCACGGCCGTGTAAACCGGCAAGCGCTGCAAACGTTCGCCGCTCAACAACCGCAGCCCTTGTTCCACCAAGCTGCGCACCTCTCGGGCCGAAATCGAACTGGCGCCCCAGATTCGCAGCCAATGCCCGGTGCGCCCGGCATGAACCTGGATCGCGCCGCGCACCTCACCGGCCGGCTCCCAGACGATCCCTTGCCAGCTCTCCGGTTCCCACCATGACAGGGTCGGCGTGCCCGCGTTCCCCGTGACTGCGCCTTCAGCCTGTTGCACCAACCGCGGGGTGTTGCGCATATACAAACGCTGTAAAGGCCACCCGTCCTGCGGGAGTTGCGGCCGAAAGCCCGCCACCGGGCCGCCCGCCGCAGGCGGCAGCGCCAAACGATAGATCGTTTCACGGGCGTAGAGACTATACCCGGCGCTCTTCAAAGAGGTTTGCTCCGGGCAATCGTCCGGGGTGCTGGCAAAAATGCGCTGCAGCCCGTGACCGGCAGCGGCCAGGCTGCAATAAGAGAGCAGCCGATTCCAGATGTCCTGTGTAGCGGCATCGCGCGCATCGGGATGCAACGGCGCCGGCGCCAGGTGGAGCAAATCCGCCTCTGGTCGGGATGCGCGTTTCATCAACTGCACGAAACCCGCCAGGCGCTGCCCATTCACCCGCTCATCGAGCACATAGGTGGCCACCCCCGCTCCCGCCCAAGGCCAGGGGGCGCTGAGCGCCGTCCAGAGTGGTTTATGCGGATGCGTGAGGGTATGTTCGATGGCTAGCGGAATGCCGCTGAGCTGCAACCGCCGCACCACCCAGATATCATTCAGGCCGAACGGGCGAATCACGGTTTTCCAAAGTCTCCTATCTGCATCTGACCACACCATGCGGCCCGGCATTTGGCCGCATTCTACACGCAAACGAGGGCCTTGGCAAGTGATTTGCGCTGTCCGGGATCGATCTTGTTAAAGCAAGCCCCCGGCCGTTGGCCGGGGGCTAAGTTGGCTGAATTGCGAGCCCGAATCAGATGGGGCTCACCTTGACGGCCTGCGGACCCTTAGGGGTGTCCTCGATCGTGAAGCTAACCCGATCACCTGCTTCCAGGTTACGAAAGCCTTCGCCAGCGATGTTGGAGTAATGGACAAAAACGTCCTTATCCCCACCGTCGGGAGAAATGAAGCCATAGCCCTTGCTTCGGCTGAACCACTTAACGACGCCCGTGCTCTCCATTAGAAAGTGCCTCCTTGGAGCGATACTGATGGTCGTGAACCTTCGCCACCGATCGGTTGTTGCAGGGAATAAAAAACCACCAGGCCGAACGTTCAGCACCGGTGGCGGGTGACTGTCGTACTCCCTAACAACCCATCGTGACCCTCACGACAGGGGCCATATTACCATGTCCTGGGCGCCGTGTCAAATTTATCGCCCATTTTCCTGTCTAGTTCGGCAGTAGCGTGCCGCTCGTACCGAACTGAACACCCTCAGGCCAGGCTTTGCTTGCGATCATCCAGTTCAATAACGCGTTCTCGCGATTGAGCAGCGCTTTCTCGCTCGACAAAACCGTGACGACGGCCGATTCACCCAACAGCATCTGTTTTTCCCGATTATCAATTTGCATGGTGACCGCGGCTAAGAAACCGATCTGTTGGGGGGTGTCAGGCATCTGTTCGATTTGGATCTGCAAACCCGCGGCCTCGGCGAGCAACTTAATATAGCGCGCCACCCGGTCCCGCACCTGTTCCGCCAGGCGAGCCGCCGCCACAGGATCGAGTGGCTGGGCCATCGGTAGCGTCTCGACCTCGCCGCACAGGTAAGGTTGGTCATGAAACAGGCGGCGGATGCGAAAGCGCTCCATGCCAACTGCCACGATGTCCATCGCACCATCGGGCAGATGCGTGCTCTCCACAATCCGTGCCTGGGTGCCCACCGCATGCGGTTCAGCCGCCCCGCCTACCTCTTCGCCCTGCTTAATCAGCACCACCCCAAAGGGCAAATCCTCGGCCAGGCACCGCCGGATCATCAACCGATAGCGATCCTCGAAAATATGCAGCGGCAGGAGCTGACCCGGGAACAGCACCGTGTTAAGCGGAAAAAGCGGAAGCTCGATCACGTTGATGGCCTCGTCCATAGGGCGCCTCCTCATGCGCGTCGTCGATCACGCTTGTCCGTTGATCCGGAACGCTGTAGGAATCAGCACTCCGGCCTCATCACTTCCGAGCGCTCCCATCATACACCGTTTAAGCCGAAGTTACCAGTCCCAAAAAACGAAGGGGGAGCAGCTTAAGCCCGCTGCCCCCCGCATCGCCCTGAAATCCCCCGCTGAGCCTAGTCGCCGGCGCCGGCGGCCATCCGTAAACCAGATACGTCGCGCAGTTCAATCTTGCGGTACCCCAACTCCACTAACCCATCATCTTTGAAACCGCGCAAGATCGCACTGATCGTCTCGCGATACGTCCCCAACATGTCCGCAAGGGCCTGGTGGCTGGTGCCCCGAATGGCACGCCCACCGTTCGCCAGCTCCAGCAACAACCCGGCCAGGCGCTCGGGAAGTCGCTTGTAGGCGACCTCTTCCATACGATTCTCGACCTGAGCCAGGCGCTGGCCCACGGTTTGCAACAGACCCCAACTCAAAACCGGATAACGCAAAGCCAGCGTCTGCGCCTGCGGCTGTGGGACCATCCATAAAACGCAGTCTGTCAGCGCCACTGCTTTGACGCCCGGCGCGCTCGCACCCAGGAGTGCGCCCTCGCCGAACATGGAACCCGGGCCCAAGGCGGCGATGGCCAGCCGGCGGCCGTTCGGGCCTTCGCGAATCAGTTGCACCCGTCCCTTCATCAGGGTAAATAGATTGCGGGCGAGCACTTCAGGTTCAGCAACGGTCTGCCCCGCGCGAATCGATTGAGCCGTAATGGATTGCTTAAACTCGGGATCATCCTCCCGAAGCTCGATAAGTATTTCCGGCAGCGATCGCTGCCTGCCTCGATACACCATGATATCCTCTCCCCTCTGCATTCACAACTACATTCTTACGTATGTAATCTCTATTTCTATCATCATTATATAATAAAATCTGCGTCTCGTCAAGGCCTTTTCGCACCTTTAACAAAACTTTAATATTTCCGCTGTGCGATATGCGCCACGAACTCCCGCGCGGACGCGCCCAGATAAGCGCCGGGAAACGCAGAGCGCAGCTCTGGATGCAGGTTGAACACTCGCCCGCCAAACACCAATTGGGGCCGCGGCTCCGACATCTCGCGCACGGCGTCATACACCTGGCGCAGCGCCCCGATGCTCTCGCCGGTCGTGGCCGACAGGCATACCAGGCTGGGGCGGAGCTTGCGCACCTCGGCTAACAGCGACTCGACCGGGACATTTTGGCCCAGGGGAATCACGCGCCACCCTTCCCGGCGCAGGGCCAATGACACTATCAAAATGCCCAGGTCATGCCACTCCGAGGGCGCCGCGGCGGTGATCGCCAACGGCCCCGCTGCCGGCTGATTAGCAGTATGAAATAGCACCATCAGTCGACGTCGCAAGAAATCCGTGATGAAATGTTCCTGCACGACAGTCACCTCACCGCGGTGCCAACGTTCGCCCACTTCGGTGAGGAGCCGCGCCACAATCTCTTCCACTACGACTTCCACCGGATAGAGCGCGAACGCCTCACCCAGGATCACTTCGGCCTGTGGCTCACGAAAGGCCAACAAGACTTCCAGCAACGCTTCAGCGATGGCTGCCGGGCTGTGGACGCCGCCCGGCGACAAAGCGCTGGTCTTTGACGCATCGGCCGAGGTTGCCGGGGCGACCTGCACGGTTTCTCCGGCCTGATCGCGAAGTTCCAGCAGTGCGGCCGCGCGGCTGATGGATACGCCGGAATCGACCTGGTGTTTGAGCCAGCGGAGCACCGCAATATCGCGCTCCGAGAAGAGCCGATACCCCCCATCGCTCCGCCCCGGGGTGAGAACGCCGTAACGCCGCTCCCAAGCGCGCAAAGTTGCTGGCGGGATACCGGTTTCCTGCACGACCGTCTTGATCGTATAGACCGGCACGTTGTTATAATTCTTGAATTGCCCTTCGTCAGCCATAGATAACTTCGCACCTCGCGCAGATGGCGCTGTCGGCTAAGTGCCTCGTCAGGTTAGATTTTGCACCGACGTGCCTGGCACGTAAAATCTAACTTAACACGGTACTAAGCCCAGAACGGCGCTTGCCACCAATTAAGCACAGTAATCATCAACCACATCCCCACCAGGGCGACCCCGGGCACGGTGAGATTATCAAAGTCGGCGGGGGTGTAGGCCTCGACCACGGCAGCCAGCACGGTGATCGCCAGCACCGGCGCCCAAGCTGCTCGCAAATCGAGTTGGGTGAACCCAAAGGCGTTGAACAGCGCCAGATACGTCAGAGTGAGCGCAGCACCCCCAAAGAGGAACCCCAGGCTGCCCGCCCAGCTCTTGGCGGCCTGTCCCGGCAGTTTTGCCCGCCCGAAGCGGCGTCCGATCACGTCAGCCAGCCCATCACCGCCGCACAATAGCATCAGCATGATCACGCCCACCGGTGACTGGGTCCAAAAAACCAGCGTCACCAACACGAAGACAACGCCATACATCAGCGGCCCGCGCAACAGCTCGCGCGGGTCACCGGTGCGCGACATGGCCGCCACGAAATCATCCTTCTTCACCAAGCCGACGCCGATCAGGCCAAATACGGCGGTCAGGCCGGCCGGCACCAGGGCCGCAAACCACCGGGCATGCCCGGTGGTGCTGAAAAACGGCCAGCAAAGCAGGAACAGCGGCCCCGTGCCGATGTGCACCAACTTACGGGTCACGTACTCGGGCAGCCACCCACGGACGGCCACGAAATCATTCAGTTTCAGAAACGCCAACGCGACCGCGAAGCTGATCACCGTAGCCGCCAAGTCCTGCAGCCACGGGTTCGGTAACAGTGAGGCCAAAACCATGCATCTTCCTCCGGAATCAGGGACGAAGGCTTGTGTCAGTCATGCGGCAGCGCGGCCAATGCATCCGCGATGCGTTCTGCGGCGGCAAGCAATTCAGGCGCCTGATCAAAAACCGCCAGCCCGCCCTGATCAGCCGCTACAGCCGCGGCCGTGTAGGGGAGGCTGCCCAGCACCGGCAACCCGTTGGTGTGATCGCGGATAAACGCCTCATCCTGCAGGCCGCGCGTCTTGTTTGCTACCAAGTAGATCCGTTTCACCCCGATCTCGGCAGCCAGGCCGCGAATCTGCTCGGCGGTGCCCAGGCTGCGCAGACCCGGTTCCACTACGATGATGAACGCGTCCACCGACCCGGCCGTGCCGCGCCCCATATGCTCCACCCCGGCTTCCATGTCCAGGATCAGAGTCTGGTCCTTGCGCAAAAGCAGATGGGTCACCAACGCCTTCAACAAGGCGTTTTCGGGGCACAGGCAGCCTGTGCCACCGCCCCGCACCGTGCCCAATCGCAGCAAACGCACCCCGCGATGGCTGATGCTGAGCTTCTCCGGGATGTCATCTACTTTGGGGTTCAGCTTGAACCAGCCGCCGATAGTCCCCGGTTGCGCACCGGTGCGTTCGTAAATCATATCTTCCATCTCGGCGATGGGCTTGAGCTCCGCATCCAACGCGGCGGTTAGGCCGAAAGCCAGGCCCAGATTACCGGCCGGATCGGCATCGATCGCGATAACATCCTGTCCGCGTTGCGCATAAACATAGGAGAGCAAAGCGGTCAGCGTAGTTTTTCCAACGCCGCCTTTCCCGGTGATGGCAATTTTTGGCATAGGTTCGTCCTTTCCGATCGACGCATGGAGTGCACATGGCTGTTCATGCTTTTAGCGCATTGTACAACAATTGTCTAAGGTGTGCAACTTTGGGGACTGCCCGTTTAAGGTTCCCAGCAGCGATCGCCCGCCATCACAAACTGCGTGAGCTCGCCGACGCTCAAGCGGTCAATGCCCAGCTTGGCCAGCGTGCGGCCGCGGCGCCAGTAGTCAGTGCGGTGGACAACACAGGCCAGGCGAATGATCGCATCCATGCCGGCCACAGACACGCCATAGCGCTGCCCCAGAGCGGCAATGGGCACCAGGCTCATCGGCACGTCCTCGAAGATGTAACGATGGTTCAACGTGCTGGGCGCCTTGATACCGAAGTAGCCGGTCTGGTTGTGGATCGCCTCATTTAGATTGTCGCCTGTGGCATCGTAGGCCATCTTCAGCCATTCCAGGGCTGTGCGCCCGCGAATTCCCAGGGACGCAGCAACGGTCACGCGCTCGCGGTCGAGTTCCTCCAGCACGCGCGCCACGGAGGGCGTCACCCCTTCAATGTAGAACTGAAAATCGCCGTTGGTGGATTCAATACGGCCGGCGTTCAATAGCGTCAGCGCGGGGTGAAAAATGGCGCCCATGTTGTTAAGCCCGGTTTGCAGCACACTGATGCCATCGATGAACTGCGGATAGGCCGGTGCTAACACCTCCAATACCGCGGCGGTGTGCTTCGCCGGCAGTGCGGCCAGGGGGACCGCCTCCTTGATGCGAAAGATGCGGGCCTGCGCCGGGCCGTCCGAGCGACTGGCGTAGATGAAGGTCTCCGCTTCCGCGATGATGATCTGCGCCGTACACTTCAGATCACACAACACCTTGTTGAACTCGATCGCTCCCAACGTGCGTCCGGGATGCAGCACCAGGATCTGCCCATCGCGCAGATGGGGCGCGGTCAAACGGGCAATGTCAGCATGCGCCGATGAAGGCACCACAACCATGATGATGTCGGCATCGGCCAACGCCTCGCCCATATCGGATGTGATTGCGGCCAACCGGGCAAAACCATGGGGGCCGCCTTCGTAGCTCTCCAGATCGATGCCGCGGCGGGCCTTGATGGCTGTCACACGCTCAGGTGTGCGGTTGTAGAGCGTCACGCGAAAGCCCATCAGCGCCAGATGAGCCGCCATCGCCTTGCCGCCATGTCCGGCGCCGATAATAGTGTAGCGGGTGTCTTGGTTCATCTCGAGTGGTTCCTCTCTTGGTTCGATAGTCCAGCCAACCGTTCGGCTTCGCAAAGCGGTCGCCCGGCGGCGTCCACAGCCACACACGCCCCGCGGCCGTCGATGCGGGTGATCGCCTGCCCGCGCGCAAACCGGTTATTGCGCAGTTGTGGCGCATCCAGGATCCCGGTGGTCACCGCCCGCGCCAGAGTCCCGGCATCAGCCAATGGGTCGCGCACGTCGGGTCCCGCCAACGCGCGAATTGCCGCCAGGGTCAGGCTTGCTTCGGCCAACAATTCGCGCGTCCGCTGCTGCACGTTGGGATCCAGGGTCATGTCCGGCGCGCCGCGCAGGGCGTTCTCGATGGCGCGCTGCGCGACCTTGGCGGCAGCAATGACATCGTCGGCGGTGGCCGCGTGATGCGCTTCGGTGTGGCCGACCACGTGAACAATCTGTGGCCTGAGCGCCATCTGTAAATATGTGGCGGCGGCCAGATGGCCGCGCGCGGCCTCGGGGTCAAGGGGATGGCTCAGCAGTCCGACACGCGTTTGACGCCAGATACGAAAATCAGGCCCGACAGGTGTCGCCGTTGGCGATGGGCTGGCCAGTTTCTGGATGATCTCCATACAGGCCAGCATCTTCGCCAGATCCATCGCATCCGAGAGCCCTGGCGGGCTGTTGAACATCATCTGGGCAATATAATCATGCACGCCGCAGTTGCGGGCATTGTAGGCCGACAGATAAGCAGCGACAACAAAAGTGACGTCCGAGGCGTCGCGCATGCCCCAATGGTGCGGCTCGTTGAGTTCCACCGGGATGCCGGCCGCACCGTACCACGCCATGAGGCGCTGATGCTCGCGGATCGAAGCCGCCAGCTCATGCGGCCCGCGGCCGTCCATCGCATTGAACCAGAACAGAGGCACGGCCGCCCACGCGATGTGGATGGTCTCGACGTACATCTCGGCCAGACGGATGAAATCATCCGTACCCGAGTAAGTGCGCAGCAGCGGGTAGTTGCCGCAGCGCGTGGCTGCGTAGAGCGCCCGAAAATCATCAGCGCTGCGCACCGGCACGCCGCCCGCACCCCGCCGGCGGGGATCTTGCCGCTCCGGGTGGAAAAAGTTCTCCTGCGCGTCCTGGTCAGTGCCCAGCGAAATCACATCCAGCACGCGCGCCTCTGCGATCTGGCTGATGCCCGCCAGGGTGGACTCTAACGTAGGTAACCCGAAATGGTGACGCAGAAGCGGAAAGGGCGTCTTCAGGGCGCTCCGCTCGACGAGGGTTTGCGGATAGGCCGCGGCGCGAGCGGTGAGGGGTTGGCCGCGCAGGTAGGCCAACACGGCCTCCGGTCCCTCCGAGCCATCGAATACGGCGTCGAAAAAGCCGGTGAACGCCCTGGCACGCGCCGCGACGGGCGGCGTACCGCCAAAGGCGAAGCGCACGCCTGAAGCAGACAGATCATCGGCGGCCTCAGCGAATTCCGCCAGCAGCCGCTCGCCAGTCTCCGGGGTGAGACGATAGGAGACGCCGACCAGCGCGGCGCCCTCAGCACGCGCCGCCTGCAAGACCTGTGGGATCGACACAGCCGGACCGAGGAACACCGTGCGCCAACCGGCCGCTTCGGCCAGACGCAAAAAACTTAAGACGCCAGCTACGTGGACACATTCCCCCAGCGCAGCCGCGACAACAACCTTGGGATCCATCTCGCACCTCCCTTACAGCCAGCCCTACACCGAAGAAAACGACAACAAAAACACATCGATTGAATGATTCAGCCGCTCGCAAGGGATGCCTGCGGGGATCAAATCTGGCTTTGGGATCAGAACGGAGACGGAGGAGGACGATGTTATCAGGTCAGACGCGCACGAAACGCGTCGTGTCAAGCACGAAAGTTGTTGCGCCGGAGCCTATACCCGCACCCTCTGGCCGGATCCGGCTGTTGGCGCCGATGATGCGCAACACGTCATCGACACCGGCCTCTTCGACGCCGACCAGCAAGGTGACATTCCCGCGCCGCAAAAACCCGCCCGCAGTGTTCATACGCGTCACCCGATAGCCGGCCGCCAGCAGCGCGCGCGTGACCGGTTCGGCGTTTTCACTTGCCACGATACTGACCATCAGATTCATAACAGGCGCTCCTTCACTGGATGGCGTGAGGTTGCCGGGCCTGCAGGTGACGGGTGCGGTCACGGTGCGATTTGGAGACACAAAGCGTTTGACCGGCACACAAAGCACCGTGGCGCCGCCCACCTGGATCTCGAGCGGGATCCCCGGTGCGGTGACAGATAGATGTGCGGGTTCTGTGCCCCAAGGCGTGGGGTTAATGAACCGCAGTCGCGTACGGCAGGCGGCCCGGATGATTTTCAACGCATCATCGACACGGTCATCTTCCAAGCCCATCAACACCGTGACGTTGCCGCTCGCCAGAAACCCGCCCACGGTGCTGAGGCGGGTGATGCCAAATCCCGCGGCATTGAGACGTTTGCTCAAGCGATCGGCATCTTCATCCTGAACGATCGCCACCATGAGTTGCATTGACGCATCCTCCGTGAGCCGCATAGCAGACGAAAATTTAATTCACCGGCTTGACTCTCGCAAAATTCTTTGCTATTCTATCCGATAGCGGACGTCCTGTCAAATCGTTTGTCCACCTGGGCGCTTGCCGCTCCCTCCGTTTCCGTAACAAGCCCATAAAAGAGCGAGCCGATGGAACAGTTCCTTACCAAAGAAACCCTGATTATTGAGCTCCTGTTGATCGCTTCCCTGGTCGCGATCGCGGTGCGGCGATTGCGCATCCCGTACACAGTGGCCCTGGTGATCGTCGGACTGGCGCTCACCCTACAGCAACCGCTGGAGATAAACCTGACGCCGGAGCTGATCCTGGCGCTGCTGGTGCCGCCGCTGGTTTTCGAGGCGGCCTTTCATATCAATCTGCGCGAGTTCCAGCACAACCTCCCCGGCATTCTGTTGCTGGCCATACCCGGCGTAATTCTCACGACCTTGATTGTGGGGGGCCTGGTGAGCCTGCTGACGCCGTTAGCGCTACCGATTGCGCTGGTGTTCGGTGCACTGATCTCAGCCACCGATCCGGTGGCAGTCGTGGCACTTTTTCGGGCGCTGGGCGCGCCCAAACGGCTGGCGCTCCTGATGGAGGCCGAAAGCCTTTTCAACGACGGCACGGCGATCGTGGTGTTCAACCTCGTGCTGACGATCGCCCTCACCGATAGTTTCCACCCGGTTGCCGGCATCATCGATTTCCTGCGGGTCTCTGCCGGAGGCCTGGCTGTGGGGTTTGTGTCGGGCTGGTTGATTGCCCGCCTGATTGCCCGCGTCGACGACTATCTGATCGAGACCACGCTCACTACTGTGCTGGCCTTTGGCTCCTATCTCATTGCTGAGCGCCTGCATTTCAGCGGCGTGCTGGCCGTGGTGGCCGCCGGGTTGGTGAACGGTAATCTGGGCCCGCAAGGCATGAGCCCTACCACCCGCATCGTTCTATTTAACTTCTGGGAATACATCGCGTTCCTGGCAAACTCGCTCGTGTTCCTGCTGATCGGCCTGCAGGTGAACATTCCGACGCTGGTGGCGAACTGGCAGCCTGTGTTAGGGGCGATCTTCGCCGTGTTGATCTCGCGCGCGGCCATTACCTACGGGCTGGGTTGGATCAACAACCGGGTGACGGAGCCCATTTCGTGGCGCTGGCTGCACGTGCTGAACTGGGGCGGGTTGCGCGGCGCCATCGCCCTGGCGCTCGCGCTCAGTCTGCCGGCCGCGCTCGGTGCAGACCGCGAGCTGATGCAGGTGATGGCCTTCGGCGTGGTGCTTTTCACATTGCTGGTCCAGAGCACCACGATGAAGCCTTTGGTGCGCCGACTCGGCATCGGGGTGCGGGATCCCATCCAGATCGAATATGAGCTGCGCCACGCGCGCATGTTGGCCTTCCGGGCGGGCGCGCTGCACCTGGACAACATGCAGCGCGATGGGTTCCTCTCGCGACATACCTGGGGGCTCCTCCGGCCTCAGCTTCTGGGGCGGGTCGAGCAGATGACGCTCGCAGTGCAAGCACTCCAACAGGCGCATCCGCAGTTGGCCACTGAGGAGCTCAAAACGGCTCGCCGCGAGCTCTTGCGCGCACAACGCAGTTCCTTGCACAGCCTGCAACGCGATGGGGTGATCTCAAAGGAGGTATTTGAGACGCTGGCTACCGAGATCGATGCGGGCCTGGCCGACGAGGAACCCTCGGTGGACGAGCCAGAAGAGGCAGCAGAAGACGAGAATTCCATAACGCCAGTAGATGCCTAACGACCCAATAGGCAGAGTATCAGAAATGCGGTATACTGGCTTTCGACGGTACGGAAACAGATAGCATCTCCATCTATTCGGTATCATCCAAACAAACCGCACACGGAGACCCAACTCTTGACCCGCGAACAAATCATTAAACTCACGAGCCTCAGCTCGTGCGCTGGCTGAGCGTCCAAGCTGCCCCCTGAGCAGCTTGCGCAGGTTCTGCGCTCACTGGACAACCTCTTCCCCGTGGATCAGCATCCTAATTTGCTGGTGGGCCTCGGCGCGCCCGATGATGCGGCCGTCTACCGCCTCAGCGATGAGATCGCCTTGATCCAGACGGTGGATTTCTTCACGCCGATCGTGGATACGCCCTACGAGTACGGCGCCATCGCCGCGGCCAACGCGCTGAGCGATGTCTATGCCATGGGCGGCGAAGTGCTCTTCGCGCTGAATATTGCGGCGTTCCCGCCCGACCTACCCGCGGAGCTGCTCGCGGACATCCTGCGCGGGGGCGCTGACGTCGTGCTCTCGGTGGGGGCGGCCATCGCGGGCGGGCACACGATCCAGGATAAAGAGCCGAAATTCGGGCTGGCCGTCACCGGCGTCGTGCATCCCGGCCGCATCCTGACCAAGGGCGGCGCGCAGCCGGGCGATACGCTGATCCTGACCAAACCGCTGGGCACCGGCACGATCACCACCGCTCTGAAACGGGGCCAGGTCGCACCGGATCACCTGGACGCGGCGGTCACCAGCATGACGCGGCTGAACCGGGTCGCCTCTCAGGCCGCGCAGGCCGCCGATGTGCGTTCGGTGACCGACATCACCGGCTTCGGGTTGATCGGCCATGCCTCCGAGATGACGAAGGCAGCCGGCGTGCGTTTCCGCATCCGTTTCGACGCGCTGCCCTGGCTGCCGGGGGCGCTGAGCTATGCCGAGGGCTGGGTCTTCGCCGGCGGCGCGCACAACAACCACGCGTTCTACAACCGGTTGGTCACCTACACCCGCCCCGTGCTTGACTGGCAGGAGACCTTGCTGCACGATCCGCAGACCTCCGGAGGGCTGCTGGTTGCGGTATCGCCCGAGCAGTTGAAGGTGTTCCTGGATTTCTGCGCCAGGGGCAGCCAACCTGCGTGGGTCATCGGGGATGTGGTGGCAGGCGAGGGGATCGAGATTGTGTGACGGGGGCGGTTGGTTAGTCGGTGGGTTGGTTGGTGGATGAAGAGCGGGTGCTCGTCGCGTCACTCCAGAACTACCTCCGGCGCCACCTCAAACCTGAAGCGTTTCTGAAACCGGCGCAGCACGCGCAAGATCGGCCCGCCGAGCAGCAGGATCAGCAGGGCGTTGCCGATCGCGCGCGCGGCGTCCCACCACAGCGATGTCGCCACGTAAAACGCGGCGTAGTTGCGCAGTGTGCTCCAGGCAGCCATCCCCGGCGCCCAGGTCTGACCACCTTGCGTCCCGCCCGAGACGAATGGCCAGAACCAGATGTTCATCATCGCGCCGAAGATCAGCCCCAACACCCCGCCCCAGACGGCCAGCATCACCGGTTCCCAGCGGCGATGCCGACGGAACTGCGGCAGCCACGCCGACAGCAACCCCATCCACCCGGTGGCGAACATCTGGTAGGGTAGCCACGGCCCCACCCCGCCGCCGATCAAGGCTGAAATCAACAGCGACAGCGCGCCGAGCAGGAAGCCGAACGTCGGCCCATAACAATACCCCGTCAGGATGGGCAGGACAAAGATCGCGTTGAAGCCGCCAGGCCCGGGCACGGCCCGCAGCACCGCGTTGACCGCAGTCAACACGCCCAACACCGCCACCAGTTTGCTGGTCATCTGTTGTCCGGTCAGGCTGGAGAACACCGCGCCCAGGCACAGGCCGAGCAGCAGCACGGTCAGCAGCGGCGCGTCGTTGGCGTGCGCCAACATCCCCGAGTTCTGCACGCCCGGCAGAAAAAACGGGTACAAAAAGGCGCCGAGCCCCACCAGGCTGGCCACCCCCAGGATCGCGCCCGTGAGCAGGTTTGCGGATCGGGGACCTGGAATTTTGAGCGTTTTGCTATGTGCCATCTGTCATTCGTTGATTCGGCGATTCGGCGAGCCGCGCCATCACGTCCGCCACCACCAGGTAGCGCGGATCGCGGAACAGTTTGTTGATCTGCGAGGCGAAGACTTGCGAATCGCTCATCACCTCGCGCACAGGGCCATCCACCACAATCTGGCCCTCAGCCATCAGGACGACACGATCGGCGCACGCGGCTGTCAGTTCAACATCGTGCGTCGCCATGATGAGGGTGTGGCCTTGGCGCTTGAGATCCAGCAGCAGCTCGGCCAGGCTGCGCTTTTGGGCATAGTCCAGCCCGCGCGTCGGCTCGTCCAGCAGCACGATCTGCGGACCCGCCACCAGGATCGCGGCCAGTGCGACGCGCTGTTGCTCGCCGCCGCTGAGATCGCGCGGATCGCGTTCGGCCAGCTCGCCCAGGCCCAGCCGATCCAGCAGCGCCCGATCGGCCACTGGATCGAGCGGCAGGCCATGGCCGCGGCGGGTGAAAACCAGTTCGGCAGCCAGCGTATCCGCAAAGAGCAAGGCGCCCGGATGCTGCGGCACGTAGCCCACCGTCTTGATGATGTCGTCCAGCGCGACCCGCCGGGTGTCCAGCCCAGCCACCAGCACCTGGCCATCATCCGGCTGCAGCAGGCCCACCATCTGCTTCAGCAGCGTGCTTTTGCCCGAACCGTTGCGCCCCATCAACGCCACGAATTCGCCGGCTCCGGCCGCCAGACTGACCCCGCGCAGCGCCGATCGGCCGTCGTAGGCGTAGTGCAGGTTGCGCACGTCTATGGCGGGGGGATGGGGTGACACGGTGACACGGTGACGATCTGCTCCAAGGGGTTCCCCTTGTTTCCTCGTCTCCTTGTCTCCTTGTCTCCCGGTTTCCTCATCCCCTTGCCCCCCTAACCGTTCCGTCAGCTTGCGCGCAAACGCTCGCCCTTCCTTGATCGTCAACGGCAGCGGCGCCCAGCCCAGCCGGCGTCCCAAATCGACCAGGGGCGGCACCAGCGGGAGCTGCGCCATCACCGAGCGAGGCTCATCGAGCACGGG
>JAPKMS010000319.1 GCA_026645775.1 Anaerolineae bacterium | reverse complement strand
GGTAGGAATGAAAATCAGCCGTCGCCCGCGTGCGCTGCGTACCGGCTGCGTCAGTCGTTCAAGGCTCTCAAGATGTACCTGGAAGTAACGCCAGTCGCTTTTGGGGTTGCGGAATTCATCGGGAAAGAGTTCGGCGCGGCTGATGATCGAGATATTCCTGACGCGGCCGTAGTAGTTGATAGCCCACGCCTCGTCGCCGAAGATCTTGGTCTGATAGAACGCCAACCATTGCGGCGGCCAGCGCTTCGGCGCAGTGTCTACGGGTACGCGATACCACAGTTCGTCCTGCAAGCGGCCGAAATCGCGGCGATCGCGCATGATGGCGACCAGCA
Source organism: Anaerolineae bacterium (assembly GCA_026645775.1). Classification (GTDB taxonomy): domain Bacteria; phylum Chloroflexota; class Anaerolineae; order CG2-30-64-16; family CG2-30-64-16; genus MO66. The sequence continues at coordinate 1,779 of JAPKMS010000319.1, read as the reverse complement.
CCTCCCCGCGCAGGTCAGCGTTCGTATCGGATGTCTTGCGGCTCATCTGATCGATTCCAATTTAAACGCCTTGTCCAACACCTCGGCAACAGCACGACACGGATGCGGGAACGGATGCCACGGAGCGCGCCGTCATCCGTGGCATCCGTTCCCTCCGTGTCGTGCTCTCACAACTTCCCCCGAAACGCCTTGTCCAGCACCGCGGGTAGCAGCGCAACTAACTCGGTATGAACCGAGACGCGCATTCAGATCTCTCTTCTACACCGCGTATCTCACGCATTCCCATTGGCACCCATCTGTCGTTCCAATGCCTGACGCACCAATCCCATCACGTAAGGTAGTTCTTCCAACGAAGCCAAGCCAATCTCTACGTCCCCGTTGCCCCAGCGACCCACTTCAGACACGTCTTTACACAGGCCTTTGGGATCAGCGATCTCATGGAAGTTCAGATTCAGCGATAACCTCAGCCGTTTGGCTTGTGGTACTACATCCACAAAGTTGGTCTCCGCCTTGTACGCCACGTACAGCTTCAAGAACTCCTCGGTCACGCACGGGTCGAGGGCCAGCACCTGCCTTCGAAATGCCTCGAACACCTCCCGCATGGGGCTGGTGAGCAGATACGGGTGGTCGTTGATAGTGTAACCCAATGCAGGCACTTTGGGCTTGTAGGCCGCCAACACGTCGGGCGTTAATTTGGGTGTGCGCCAAACCTTCACCGCCATCTCAGAGAGTCGCTCAGCGCGGGCCTTGATGGCATCTTCATTCCATTGTGTAAGCTGGCCGAGGCCCGCATTCAGCTTAAGCGGACTCTCCTTGAATCCACCCTTCATGTCCCGCTTCTCAGCAAAGAGCCGGTCGCTATACTCCGAGTTATAGCCGGTCAGAGTCAGATTGCCCAACGTGTGCAGCCAAGTCTTCTGCACTCGCTCCCACTCCGGCCCTAACGCCGTCTTCCAGGCCGCGGATAAGTTTTCGTTCTGTGGCAGGATGTGTTCGATGGTATATTCATCTACCAGCACGCGCTCCTTGCGACCGTGGTTCTCCAGCCGACGCAGCCAATAACTGCGCCGCGGGAAGTTGTAAAGGTCGCGCGTTTGTAGATCGCGCCTGAACTCGTCGTCACTCGGGAAGCGGCGATAAGACGGCAGCGCCAGTAGGTGCGCCTGGATGCTTTCAAGGTAACGATCTTTCTTCAGCGCCTTTGTGAAAGTCGCGAACGTCTTGTTCATTGAGTTGGTAGGAATAGCACAGATTGCCCGCCGGAAAACATAAGACTCCACCAGCCGAATCGCAGCGACGAAATCCGCGCGTGGCAGGATGGTAGAGGCATAGTCATGGTACAACTCGAGCAGGAGAGGATAAGCGACATCCACCTTCAGCTCGCGCAGATCGTTGAACGCCTGCTTTAGGTCAGCGCCAGGCTCCTCCCCCAGCGCCATCGCGCAGAAGTAGCGCGCATAGGTTTGGATATCGGCTACCAGCACTGCCACCCCGGCCTTCGCCACATCAGGCAACCGGGCGTAAGCCTTGAACGCCTCATACACTTCACGCACGTTGGGGATCTCGCCAGTTTTCACCGTCAGGTAGTGGCGCATAAAGCTGTCGAAGTGCGTGCCATAGGCTGCCTGTCCAAAGTCCACCTCCATCGGTCGCCAATAGTGTTCGTAAAGGCTGGTCTGCAAGCCCGGCTCCAACCCCATCAGAATGAAATTGCGAATCAGATCAGCCTGGGTAAGCTCGCGTCCAGTGGAGTTCATGCTCTCGAAGATTAGTTGGGGG
>JAPKMS010000318.1 GCA_026645775.1 Anaerolineae bacterium | reverse complement strand
GAAGATTCACACTGCACGGCTGCAAGCCGCCAAGAAGGTATTATACCGGCGAGGGCGATCTCTGTCAAAACCGCCATCCCAGTTCACACAAAGGCCCGTTTGGGGCGCACCGCGCAGGGATGGGCGTTTGCCTTTCCCGGCAGCGTAGACTATAATTTGCGCCATGAGCCAACAAGTCAAGCTGTTGCTATCTTTTGATATTCGGCCGGGCAGCGAGAACGCTTACCGGCGTTTTATCATGGAAGAATTCCTGCCCAAGGCGCAGGAGTTGGGCTTGACACCTACCGATGCCTGGCACACCGCCTATGGCGACTATCCCCTTCGTCTCATCGGTTTGGTGGCCGAAAACCTCGCGACCGCGCACGCCGCGATGGATCACGAGGAGTGGCGCGCGTTGATGGGCCGCCTGGAGAGTTATACCGGGAACCTATCCCGGCGCCTGGTGCCCTTTCGCGGCGGATTCCAGTGGTGAGCACGCCCCCGCAATAGCATGCAACCGGCCTATTCCCCCAGCACAGCCAACAACGCCTCTGCGAACTCTGCCGGGTCAGCGATGATGTTGTAATCAGCGACCGGCACGATGGGTGCACGCGGGTCGACCTGTACGGCCACGATGCTCCCCGCTTCCTGGGTCGCCATGAAGAAACTGGTGTCGCCATCAATGCCCAGGGCCAGCAGCAGCCTCGGCGCAATGCTGTGCCCCGTCAGTCCGATGAGCTGATCCTCGGTGATCCACCCGCTGTCCAGCGCGCTCACGTCACCGGCCAGGCAGCCGCCCAGCGCTTCCGCCAGGCGGCCGGCCAGCGCAACCCCCGCCTCAGTGTTCAGCCCTAGCCCCGCGGCCACAACGATCGACGCTGATTTTACCGCGGCCGGCCGCACCGGGGACGCTGGGTCGGGCCGTTTGGCGGCCGGAACCGCCACCGGCCGGGCCCAGCTCAGGCCGGTTTCTTCGACATTGCCCGTGCGCCACGGCTCATTGAATGCCGCGGGCAGGGCGTCCGTGTCGACTACGGCGATCGCCGGTGACGCCAGCAGGGCCACGACCTGCCGGGCGGCATCATCCAACACGGGCTGGTGGGCCAGGATGCGCTGATAGATCGGGTCCACGGCCAGGTCGGCTGCGCGGCCGCTCAAGCTGCCGCCCAACGCCTGGGCGAGGCCGGGCCCAAGGACGCGCCCCGGGGCCGTATCGGGGAAGAGCACCCCCTGGGGCGCTTTGTCGACGAAGAACGTCCGTAGATCGTCCAGAGTGGGTGCGCCGGTTGCCAGCAAGACGCTGTCGGCGCCGGCCTGGATGGCGCGCTGGGCCTCGTCGGCGGTCGCGCTGCCGCACGCCAGGAAATAGACATAACAACCAAGCGTATCCGCAACCACGCGCGCTTTGCCGATCAGGCGCAAGATGCCGTCCGGCAATGCGCCGTCCAAGCTCACAACCCAAACACCCCCCGTGCCGCCGCGGCTCACTTCGCTGCTGCTGCCCATCAAGGCTTCGAGGTAGGCTAGATCATCCATGCTCATTCAGCACCTCCGTCATTGCACATCAAATCAGCCGCCTGGCCTTCAGGATGCCGGCGAGCTCGCCGGCGGCCTCTTGCGTGCTGCCTTGGATCACCCGGCCGCGGATGCGCTCGGGTCCTAACATCAGGCCGGCGGGCTCGGTGTCGGGAGCCAGCGCGTCACCGCTCAAGCCCAGGGTTTCGGGGCTCCAGATCTCCACCAGGCCCGGATCCCAGGCGCTGGCGATGCGGGCAGGGTGCGGATAGCGCGGCCGGTTGGCGCCGGAGAGGATCGACACGACGGCCGGCAGGGTGATTGGGGCCAATCCGCCGCCGGCGCCCTGCGCGACCACGGCGCTCAGCCCGGCCGCCTCGGTGCTGAGGCGCGCGGCGTCCAGCAAGACGGGCCACCCCAGCGCGGCGGCCAGGCGGGGCGCCAGGCTGCCCGTGCCATCGAAGGCGCCGATCTGGCCGGTTAACACCAGGTCGATGCCATCCAGCCGGGTTACGGCAGCGGCGGCCAGCGCGGTCACGGCCCGGCCTGAGAACGGCGCGTCGGCCGTCACCAGGATGCCGCGGTCGGCGCCGCAGGCGACCGCCTCATGGGCCACGTCCTCGGCCCCGGCGTCACCGATGGTCAG
>JAPKMS010000317.1 GCA_026645775.1 Anaerolineae bacterium | reverse complement strand
CGTCGCCTGCCACACCCGCGCCGCCACGCGGTGTGCGCCCAACACCGATTCGATGCGCGCCGCTTGCAACTCGTAGACTCGTGTGTTCGTTTCGCGTGTGTTCGGCATGACGCTCCCCCTGTTGGAGCGGGCGGTCCGCCGGCCGACTTGTTCCAGTCGAGCGCGACGCGTTGCCCATGAGACGCCCCAGACTAACACGGGGCCAACGGCCTGCCGAACCCCGCCCCGGTGCGCTTCATCCCATCTGGCGAATGACCAGGATCACCTTGCCTTGCACGGTGACCCGGCTGGGCGGGAAGAAGAGCGGGGGCATTTCGGGATTGGCCGGCTGCAAACGGACACGTCCGTTTTCCCGATAGAAATGTTTCAGTGTGGTGACTTCCAGGCCGTCTGCGCCCACGATCAGCGCCGCGACCATGTCGCCGTTGTGAATGTCCGTCGTCTGAGCGAGCACGACGATGTCACCGTCGTTCACCAGGGCATCCACCATGGAGTTGCCATGCACGCGCAAGGCAAAGGGGTGCGCATGGCCGCGCACAAGGCTGCGGGTCAGCTCAATTGCCTCATCGGTGAAGGGATTCTCAGCCTGCCCGACGGCGGGCAACGGCGTGCCAGCCACAATCTGGCCGACCAACGGCACCCACACGGTGTTAAAGCTGAACCGCTTGCCATCGGAGGTGCGCAGCAACGTGATCGTGCGGGAGCGGCCTGCGTCGAGCGCCACATACCCGCGCTCTTCCAGATCTTCCAATAGCTTGTTGATCCGGTAACCGCGGCCGCCCAGACCCACAGCCTGGCTCAGTTCCTCGCGACTCGGGCAGAAACCCGGCCGCAGCGTGCGAGCCAGGGCGTCCAGCACAGCGACTTCCAACGTGTTCAGACCATCGGTGATCACATTTGTCAGGGCCAGCATCGGATTCTCCTTTCGTGTAACTCTTGTGTTTGCCCTATCCCATGCGAACGTTCGTTCTACCGTTTATCTTAGCAGAACAATTGTTCTCTGTCAAGACCCAAACTGATTCGAAAATGGGACGTACACTGATCTGATTTGCTTGAAAGTGTTTTGACACACTGTCCCCGCTCCTGTATAATCGTACCGTTGCTGCTATGAGCGTCACTGATGAGATTAAGAGTCGCCTCGATATTGTCGATGTGATTTCGACCTATGTCCCGTTGAAGAAGGCGGGACGCAACTACAAGGGCCTCTGTCCGTTCCACAACGAGAAGACTCCCTCGTTTATCGTTTTCCCTGACAGCCAGGGTTGGCACTGTTTTGGTGCCTGCGGTATCGGCGGCGATATCTTCTCGTTTGTGATGAAGCGTGAGAACCTCGATTTCGGCGAGGCAATGGCGCTTCTGGCGGTCAAGGCCGGCGTGGAGCTACAGCCGCGGACGCCGCTGTCGTCGGAGGAAGAAGGGCGGCTGGATCGCCTGCGGGCCATCGTCGCCGATGCGGCCACCTATTTCCATTATCTGCTCAATCGGGCCGGCGAGGCGGCCATCGCCCGAGAGTACCTGGCTAAGCGCGGGCTCACCGAGGCGACCTGGGAAACCTGGCAACTGGGCTACTCGCTCGACAGTTGGGACGCCCTGCGCGACCGGCTGGTCGGTAAAGGCTACCGGCTGGAGGAGCTGGTGGAGGCCGGGGTCGTCATCCAGCGCGAGGATGGCAGCGGCTATTACGATCGGTTCCGCGGCCGCCTGATGATCCCGATCCGAGACAGCCAGGGGCACACCATCGGCTTCGGCGCCCGCATCCTGCGTGAAGATCCCGCCCGGCCCGGCCCGAAGTACATGAACTCGCCGCAGACGCCGCTGTTCGATAAGAGCAACGTCCTGTACGGGTTGGACATGGCCCGCAAGGCCATCCGAGACGAGAATCTGGCCGTGCTTGTTGAAGGCTACATGGACGTGCTGATGTCGCACCAGGTGGGTGTGTGCAACGTCGTGGCCGGGATGGGCACCGCGCTGGGCGAAAGCCAGATGCGCCAGCTCAAGCGTTACACGAGCAGCATCACGTTGGCGCTTGACCCCGACGCCGCCGGTGATCACGCCACGCTGCGCGGCCTGGAAGCCGCCCGCCAATCGTTGGAGCGCGAATGGGAGCCGGTCATCGGCCGCACCGGCTTGGTGCGCCAGGAGAGCCGACTGAAGGCTCAACTGCGGATCGCGACGCTGCCCGACGGCTTGGATCCGGATGAGCTCGCCTACCAGGACGTGGCGCGCTGGCGCCAGGTGATCGCGCAGGCCCGCCCGATCGTGGATTACTACCTGGCGATCGTTGGCCGTGAAGAGGATCTCACCACTGCACGCGGCAAGGCCAATGCGGTAGAGCGGATGACGCCGCTCATCCGGGAGATCGCCAATCCGGTTGAGCGCGATCATTACATCCAGATGCTGGCGCGGCTGATCCATGCGGATGAACGGCTGGTGGCCGAACAGGTGTCGGCAGCGGGCCGGCTGGAGGCCCGTCGGGCGGCCGCGGGGTTCTCAGAGGCGCCCGCTGTGCCGGTGCGGGGGGAGGCAGCCCCGCCGCCCCGGGACGCGCCGCTGCGCCTGGTCTTCGGCCCGGAAGAGCATCTCCTGGGGTGCCTCTGGCTGCGTCCGGATCTGCTGGCCGCGCTGGACAGCGATATGATCGAGCAGCAGGCGCCGCCGCTCAGCCCGGACGACTTGGGCGGCACGGAGAACCGGGCCATCCTGGCCGCCTTGCAGGCCATCTCCGTGTCCGTTTTCGATGAGCAGACGCCGGATGATCGGTTGAATGAGATGCCGGCGTATTTGCAGGAGCGAGGCCGGGCCATCCTGGCGGTCGTCCAGCAGAAACCGTCTTTGACGGACGAAAAACTGCTGAAGGACCTGGGCAATTCGTTGTTGCGTCTGCGACAACGTCATCTGAGCGAACAAATCGGCCAACTCGAAGCATTGGTACGCGAGAGTCAAGAGGCTGGCACCGAGCAATGGCAGCAATACAAGGATACGATCAGCGTCTACTCTGCGCAAGCTGATCATATTCAGAAGGTGCTACACCGCCGCTCGACGGCTGGCGTGTTGGCCCAACGAAAGGCAACCGCTGCGACCAAGGGTTGAACCGCAAATAGGACATGCCCATGAGCGCTGATCGGCGAAGCCGAACCCCAAAAACTGAAACTGAACAGCCGCCCACCGCACCCGTGGCCGGCACATCTGGCCGCCCATCCAAGGCTGCTAAATCGCCCAAGGTGGAGCCACCGCGCGAGCCGCGTCCGCCTGTCGCAGACAACCTGGACGAGATTGACATCGACGCGCAAGACCTGGTTGAAGTGCGCGTGGCCCTTGGCCCGGATGGCCTGCCTCAGATGTTGACCGATAGTGCGGATGATACCGAAACACCCGTCATCGAGCGCGATCTCAAGCTGGAGCAAGAGATCGAGCGCGAAGTCCGCAAGCCGCTGGCTGAGGTGATCGATGATTGGGGCGACCCCACCGTCACCAGCGATCCCGTCCGCATGTACCTGCACGAGATCGGCCGGACAGCCCTGTTGACCGCCGAAGAAGAAGTCACGCTGGCGACAGCCAGCATCCTGGGCAAAAAGGCGTTTCAGGCGCTCAAAGAGGATCTACTGGAACCGGACGAACGCGACCAGCTCACGCTGACGCGCCAACGCGGGCTCATGGCCGAGCAACGACTGGCCCAGGCGAACCTGCGGCTGGTGGTCAGTGTCGCCAAGCGCTATGTCGGCCGCGGCATGTCATTCTCCGACCTGATCCAAGAGGGCAATATCGGTCTGCTGCGGGCGGTCGATAAATTCGATCCCACCCTGGGTTACAAGTTCAGCACCTATGCCACCTGGTGGATCCGGCAGGCGATCAGCCGCGCCATCGCAGACCAGGCGCGCACCATCCGCATCCCGGTGCACATGGTCGAGAGCATCAACCGGCAGATCCGTGTGCAGCGCCGCCTGATGCAGGAGCTGGGGCGCGAGCCGATGCCCGAAGAGGTCGCGCTGGAGATGGACTACCTCGTACCCGAAGATCGCCGCGCCATAGAGGACGCCCAGGCGGTGGGCCAGCCGTTGGAGCCGATGCTCAATCGCCGGCTGCAGATCGCCGCGGCCAAAGTGCGTCGCGTGATGCGCATCTCGCAGGAGCCCATGTCGCTGGAAACCCCGGTCGGCAGCGAGGAGAACAGCTCGCTGGGCGACTTCATCGAAGACGACAGCCTGCCCGGCCCCGCCGACCAGGCCAGCCGCCATCTGTTGAAAGAGCAGATGAGCGAGATCCTCAGCGGTCTCAGCGAGCGGGAGCGGCGGGTGCTGGAGATGCGCTTCGGCCTGAAGGATGGCACCGCGCGCACGCTGGAAGAAGTCGGCCAAGAGTTCGGCGTAACCCGCGAACGCATCCGCCAGATCGAGGCCAAAGCCTTGCGCAAGCTCCGCCACCCCATTCGCAGCCGCAAGTTGAGGGATTACCTGGGGTAGATTTGACGAACTGCCTCGATTCCATATAATAGGGGCAGTTGTGATCCTCGATAGCTCAATTGGCAGAGCAAGCGGCTGTTAACCGCAAGGTTGTAGGTTCGAGTCCTACTCGAGGAGCTGGTAGAGAGTCCAGCGGCGGCCTCTTCAGGCCGCCGCTTTTTATTCCTACCACACCAATGCCAAGCACGTCACTCCGCCATCCGCCTTTGCGAATTCAGTGGTGGGGACGGGCAGCACCTCGAAGCCGTGCGCCCGGAGCAGGGCCGCCGTCTGAGGATAGCCGGCCGGCAGAACAACTTTCTCCCCGATGCCCAGCGCATTGCACGCGTACGCCTCAGCCGCGGGCACGCGCAGCACCTCGAGCCCGGCCAGTGCCGGTGGGATGGCAAATCCTTCCACAGCCAGCAACCGCCCCTCGCCCAGGTGCGTTACCGCACTCAGCAGGTGCAGGTAGCCTTCGACGGGAGCTTCCAGCACGGGCAGCGGCGCCCTGCCCGCGGCCCTGCGCGGGCCTTCCGCAGTTGCCAGCGCCAGAGCCAATTGGGCAATGCCGGCCCGGTTGGTGCGTCCCGATTGCCCTGCCACCACCCGATCCGGCAGGATCAGCACGTCGCCGCCTTCCAGCGTGCCCGGCGGGACGATGCGCGCTAAGGGGAAGCGGCCGGTCAACGCCTCGGCTGCCGCAGCCTCTTCCCCCTGCCGGCTGGCCGCGCCCAGCCGCGCGATGATGGCGACGCCATCGATCACCAGTGCCGGATCCTGCATGAAGCAGCTATCGGGGTAGCGCTCGTCCGCGGGGAGCATCTCAACCTGGACGCCGGCCGCGGCCAGCGCCTGGCGGTATTCCGCATGTTGGGCCTGAGCCAGCGCGACGTCGATCGCGGCGCCGGATGTGCTGATTGCACGCACAAAGCTGGCGCCGGGCGGTCGGACCAGTGCATGTTCGATCATTTGAGGACCTCCGGTACTTTAGAACCTTTTTTGTCTGTCTCTTCCATTTTGTCGGTGTGTGATCGTAGCATGGCTCACATCGAGCGTCAAATGTGTTGCAGCCTCACGCGGCACGTGACCTCCCGCATGACTTCCGGCACTACCGCACATGACCTTGTTGGTTGTATCCTGTGACCATCATGCTGAGATAGCGAAAGCGCAGCGACAAACCAACCAACCAACAAACAAACCAACCAGGAGAAAAAACCATGACTTCCCAACCTACCACCCCTGACCGCACGAACCGCAAGCCGCTGACCGGCGGCATCATCCTGATCGCCGTTGGCGCTCTGGCTCTGCTGGGCCAGTTCAACCTGTTTGAAAACATCGGCGCATATATCGTGCCCGCCCTGGGCGTGATCTTCCTGGCCTGGGGCCTGCTCACCCGCACCTTCGGCCTGGTGATCCCCGGCGGCATCCTGGGCGGCATCGGCCTGGGGATCGCGCTGACCGAGGGGCCGCTGGCCGGGCTGGGCGAACCGGCCGAGGGCGGCGTCTTCCTGTTGGCCTTCGCGGCCGGCTGGCTGCTGATTGCCTTGCTCTCCACTTTGACGGCCGGTGGGTTCCAGTGGTGGCCACTGATCCCAGGGGGCATCCTGGCCCTGGTGGGCGGGCTTCTGCTGGCCGGAGAGACCGGGCTGCAAGTCCTGAAAGTCATCGGCTACGCCTGGCCGGTCGCCCTGATCGCCCTTGGCGCCTGGATCATCCTGCGCCGGCGGACGGCGTAAGACTCCAACTCAGAAACCCGGTTTCTCGGAGAAACCGGGTTTCTGGCACCCAAGGAAGGCCAACCATGCTCCCAGACACTTCCCCAATCCTCGAAGCACACGACCTGCACAAGTCCTTCGGCACGCAGCCAGCCGTCAAGGGCGTCTCGTTTGCCATCGGCGCCGGCGAAATCTTCAGCCTGCTGGGGCCGAACGGCGCGGGCAAGACGACGACCATCTCGATGTTGAGCTGCCTGCTGGCGCCCAGCGCTGGGGATGCGACCGTGGACGGCCACTCCGTGACCCGTGATCCGCTCGGCGTCAAGCGCGTCATCGGCGTGGTGCCGCAGGAGATTGCCCTCTACCCCACCATCAGCGCACGCGAGAACCTGGTCTTCTGGGGCCGCATGTATGGGCTGGGCAGCGCGCAACTCCAGGCCCGCGTGGCGGCGGTGTTGGATGTGGTGGATCTGGCCGACCGGGCCAAGGACCGGGTCGAGACTTTCTCCGGCGGCATGAAGCGCCGGCTGAACATCGCCGTGGGGCTGCTGCACGAACCGAAGGTGCTCTTCCTGGACGAACCGACCGTGGGCATTGACCCGCAAAGCCGTCGCCGCATCCTGGACACTGTCAAAGAGCTGAACCGGCAGGGCCTGACCGTGCTCTACACCACGCACTACATGGAAGAGGCCGAGGAGCTGAGCCACCGCATCGGTATTATGGATCAGGGTCAATTGATCGCCCTGGGCACGCAGGCGGAGCTGACCCAACTGGTCGGCCAGCTCGACATCATCCACCTCGGCGTCGAGTTCAACGGCGCGGCCAAAGATACGTTGGCGACGACGCTGGCCGCGCTCGACGGCGTGCAGCGGGTGGGCATGGATGACGGCAACCTGACGCTGCACGTGACCGAGGCCGACACCGCCCTCGCCGACATCATCGTCGCCGTCAATCACGCCGGCGCCCACGTCCGCCAATTGGAAATCCGTGAGCCGAACCTGGAAGCGGTGTTCTTGCATTTGACGGGGCGGGCATTGCGCGATTGAGGGGCGAATTACGAATTACGAATTACGAATGGCGAATTACGAATCGGTGCATACGACGGAATATGCAATACGCCCCCGGAGAGGCACATGAAATCCATCTATATCGCGCTCAAGGATACCCTGATCCGTTTTCGCGACCGCAACGGATTGTTGCTGATGCTGGCCGCGCCGCTGGTGCTGGCGGTGATCTGCGGGGCGGCGTTCGGCGGGCTGACTGGGGGGGGCGAGGCTGCTTCGCCCATCACCGACATCCCAGTGGCCGTCGTCAACGCCGACCGCGGCGAGTACGGCCAACAGGTGGTGGACATCCTGTTCTCGGCCGATCTGGCCAAACTGCTGGCGCCGGCCCTGGCAGCCGACGTGGCTGCGGCTCGTGCCCAGGTGGAGCGCGGTGACGTGCGAGCGGCCGTCGTCATCCCAGCCGATTTCAGCGAGGCGGTGACGAGCCAGGGGGATGCATCCACTGCCATCCGGGTTTTCACCGACCCGACCGCCACCTACAGCCCGCTGATCGTGCGCAGCATCGTCGAACAGATCGCCAACGGCTTTAGCCCCGGCATCCTGGGCGGACGCGTGGCTGTGGCGCAATTGCTTGAACAGGCGCCGGTGCTTGGCCCCGCGCTGGCGCAGCTCCCGGCGGCGGTGGCCGAGGCGTCAGGGCGAAGCGATGCGCCGGCCGGCATCGAGCTGGTGACGAGCACAGTGGGAGCCGAGGAGCAGGCCGGGGGCTTCAACGCGCTGGCCTACTTTGCGCCCAGCATGGCGATCCTCTTCCTGATGTTCACAATCTTCGAGGCCTCGCGCTCGATCCTGGGCGAGGAACGCGAGTGGACGCTGCAGCGGATGCTCAGCACCCCGACCGGCTTCGGCGCGATCCTGGCGGGCAAGATCGGCGGGGTCTTCCTGACCGGCGTGTTGCAGTTGGGCGTGCTGATCGGCGCCTCGGCGCTGCTCTTCGGGCTGAACTGGGGCCATTCGCTGCCGGGGCTGATCCTGCTGGTGATCGGCACGGTGGCGGCCGCGGCCAGCCTGGGCGCACTCATCACCGCACTGGCGCGCGACGCGGCGCAGGCCGGCATCATCGGCTCGGCCGTGGCGCTGATCTTCGCCATCCTGGGCGGCAACTTCCTGGACAGCCGCGCCTATCCCGCGTGGCTGCAGCCGCTCAGCAAATTGACCATCAACCGCTGGGCGCTGGATGGTTTCACCGATCTATCCATGCGCGGCGGCGGCTTCGGGGACGTGTTCCCGGAGATCGTCGTATTGTTCGGCATCGCCGCCGTGTTCTTTACCCTCGCCGTCTGGCGGCTGCCGCGGCGCTTTGTGAGGTAGTAGATTGGTAGGCCGGAAAATTGGTAGATTGTGCGATCAGCGCACTGATTTACCAATCTACCCGTGTACCAGTCCACCAACTTACCGAGTTACGATAATCTGAGGATGTACCATGCTACTCCAAACTCTTCACATCGCCCTACAATACCTGAAAACCACCTATCGTAGCCGCTCGGCGCTGATCTTCTCGCTGATCATGCCGTTGGTGTTCACCGGCGTACTGGGTGTGACCATCGGCGGGGGCAGCCAGGGCGGCGAGCCGTCCCGCTGGGACGTGGCCTTGGTCAACGAAGATGGCGGGGTCCTGGCGGCCAGCCTGGTCAGCACACTGCAGGCCAGCCCTCAGTTGGCGGTGAGCTTGCTGCCCCGATCCGAGGCGCTCGCTCGCACCGAAACGGGTGACTTTGTGGCTGCGGTGGTCATCCCGTCCGGCTTGAGCCAGGCCTTGCAAGATGGCAAGAGCCCTACGGTGCAGTTTACAGCCAATGGCAGCCAACTGCGGCCCGCTCAGTCGGCCGAGCAGGCCGTGCGCGCGGCGACCTCGGAGCTGGCAAGCACGGTTGCTGCAGCCCGCACATCGGTCGCCGTGGCCGAAAAACTGGGTCTCTTCGACCGGGGAGCCGACCAGGCGGCCTACTTCAGCGATGCGCTGGCCCGCGTCGCCGCCCAGTGGACGCCGGCGCGGCCGATCACGGTGCAGGCTGAGCCGGTCACGCGCCTGGACAGCGCTGACCAGATCGCCGGCGGCTTCGAGCAAAGCTCGCCCGGCATGTTGGTCACATTTGCGCTCGTCAGCATCCTTAACGGCGCCATCGTGCTGATCATTGAACGCGAGCAGGGGACGCTGCGCCGGCTGCTGGTGATGCCGATGCGCAAGGGCGGCATCCTGGCGGGCAAACTGCTGGCGATCTTCGCCGCCGGGCTGATCCAGGCCGCCATCCTGATCCTGGTGGGGCAGCTTGCCTTCGGGGTCAACTGGGGCCAGGCGCCGCTGGCCCTCGTGCTGCTGCTGCTGGCTTTCAGTTTCTCCGTCACCAGCTTGGGCATGCTGATCGCCGGGGTGGCGCGCACCTACGCCCAAGCCAACGCCCTGGCCAACATCCTGATGTACAGCATCGCCGCGCTGGGCGGCGCGTGGTGGCCCATCGAGATCACCCCAGCGTGGATGCAGCGCCTGGCGCAGGTCACGCCCACCTATTGGGCCATGCAGGGCTTCAGCGACATCATCACCCGCGGCCTGGGCGTGGGCGCCATCCTGCCCGAACTGGCCGCGCTCGTTGGGTTCGGCGTCGCATTTATGGCCGTCGGGGTGTGGCGTTTTCGGTATGAGTAGCGTATTGCCTATGACGTAGCGCATAGTGCGTGCTGATCTGCCATTCGCCATTCGTAATTCGTAATTCATAATTCGCCCGCTTGCTCCCGGAGCCGCCATGAATTATCATACCGCCATGTCCCAACCTACCGAGTCTCGCCCGTATATTGACCCCATGCGCCTGAGCGCCTACATCGTTGTTTCCGCGGTGACGGCGATGGGGCTGTGGATTTTCTTGGGGGATCATCATCCCAACGGCCGGGCTGGCGTGGCCCTCCTGGCCGTGTTCGATCTGCTTGTCCTCCTGCCTGACGACGCGCTGGGCGGCCTCAAAGAGCGCTGGCCGCACCTGTACACCGGGCTGGCGGCTGGGCTGATCCTGGCGCTGACCTTGCTGACGCCGGAGACTCCGTGGTTCGTGGTGATGTTCTTCGTCCTCAGCCCCGAGGTGATGCTGCGTTTCCCGCGCCAGGTCGGCTATGCCTGGATCGGCGCCTTTTCGGCGCTGACGGTGGTCATCTTCGTGGTGGCCGGCAATGGCGCCCTGGGGCTGCTGCTGCAGGCGCCGCTCTACATCGCCGGCTATTTCTTTTTCGCCGCCTTTGCCACCCAGACCGCGCTGGCGAACGCGGCCCAGGCCGAGAGCCAGCGCCTGCTGGCCGAGCTGCAAGAGACCCACGAGCGGCTGCAAGCCTACGCCGCGCAGGCCGAGGCGTTGGCCGTCTCCGAGGAGCGCAACCGCCTGGCGCGCGAGATGCACGACACGCTGGGCCACGCGCTGACCATGTCGGTGGTGCAGCTCGAGGGCGCGCAACGGCTGGCCGAGTCCGACCCGGCGCGGGCCGCCAAGATTATCGGCACGGTGCGCGAGGAGCTGCGCGGGGCCTTAGCCGAACTGCGGCGCACGTTGACCACGCTGCGCACGCCGCTGGAGGCTGCCCTGCCGCTGCCCCAGGCGCTGGCGCACCTGGCGGCGCGCTTCGAGGAAGCCACCCGGCTGCCCGTACACTTGACCGTCCCCGCCGCGCTGCCCGATTTGTCGGTCGAGCAGCGCCAGGCGTTCTTCCGGGCCGCCCAGGAGGCGCTGACCAATGTCCAACGCCATGCGGAGGCGCGCCAGGTCTGGCTGGAACTGACGGCGGACGGTGGCCAGGTGGCGCTTGGGGTCAGCGATGATGGCATCGGCGTCCGGCCCGGCGGAGAACAGCCCGGCTTCGGCCTGCGCGGCCTGCGGGAGCGCGCCGTGCAGTTAGGCGGCACGCTCAGCCTGGACGCCCGCCCCGACGGCGGCACGGTGGTGCGTTTCGCGCTGCCGATCATGCAAACGGCTGAAACCGCGGGAGAGGAAGGCGATTGAAATCGCGTGAGAGGAGGGCGATTGAAATCGCGGCTACGGGGCCTGTGGCCGGGCGTCCACCTGCGTGGACGCGACACGCGCGTGTCGCACGCGGTCGGCGCAGGCCGACCTGGCGGCGGAGCGCCCCTTTGCCCCGAATTCATTCGGAGTTAAAAGCATCATGACCGAACCGATTCGCATCCTCCTCGTAGACGACCAACGTCTGATGCGCGAAGGACTACGCACCCTACTGGAATTGGAGCCGGACCTCCAGGTGGTCGGCGAGGCCGGCGATGGGCAGGCCGCGTTGGACGCCTATCCGGTGCTCCAACCCGACGTGGTGCTGATGGACATCCGCATGCCCGGCATGGACGGCGTCGAAGCGACCCGGCGGCTGCACCAAACCTGGCCGGCGGCGCGCGTGATGATCCTGACCACCTTTGACGACGATGCGTTCATCTTCGACGGGTTGCGCGCCGGGGCACTGGGCTACCTGTTGAAGGACGTGTCGGGCCATGATCTGGCCGAGGCGGTGCGCACGGTGGCCGCCGGCGGCGCGTTGATTCAGCCCTCCGTGGCCGCAAAGGTCGTCGCCGAGTTCGCCCGGCTCGCGCCCGCTGCCCGGTCGCCTGAAGCCGGCCTGCCGGAGCCCCTCTCCGAGCGCGAGCGGGAGATCCTGCGCCTGGTCGCCCGCGGCCTGACCAACCCCGAGATCGCCGCCCGGCTCAGCCTGGCCGAGGGCACGGTCAAGAATTACGTCACCGCCATCCTTGGCAAGATCGGCGCGCGCGACCGCACGCAGGCCGCGCTGAGGGCGCGGGAGTTGGGTTTGGTTTGACGGACACACCCCGTTGCGGTACAATCGAATCGAACATTTGAGCGATTGTAACTTACAGCGGACTACGGTTGGCGTATCCACGCATCACGTAGCATCGCGAAGCATCCTTCAGGACGAGGCCCCCATGTCCAAAACTAAAACCCGTTACGTCTGCCAGACCTGCGGCAGCGCGCAGCCCAAGTGGCAGGGCAAATGCCCCGACTGCGGCGAGTGGAACACGTTGGTTGAGACCGTCATCCAGGAACCCGCGCCGGGCCGGATGGGCGGCGCGGCCATCGCCGGCGGCGCGGCCGCGCCCCTCGCGCTGCCCGACATCCCCGCGGACGGCTACGAGCGCATCCCGGTGCCCATCGGCGAGCTGAGCCGCGTGCTGGGCGGCGGGATCGTGCCCGGCTCCGTGGTGCTGATCAGCGGTGATCCGGGCATCGGCAAGAGCACCCTTCTCATCCAGCTCTGCGCCGCGCTGGCCGATGGCGGCGGGCCGGTGCTCTACGTCTCCGGCGAGGAATCGGCCAGCCAGATCAAGCTGCGCGCCGAGCGGTTGGGCATCGTCTCAGCGAACATCCTGGTGCTGGCCGACACGCACCTGGAGAGCATTGTCGCACACATCGAAAAGACCCAGCCCCGGATGGTCGTCGTCGACTCGGTGCAGAGCATCTACTCCGACGCGATCGCCTCGGGCGCGGGGAGCGTGACCCAGGTGCGCGACTGCTCGGCGCAACTGCTGCGGCTGGCCAAGGTGCAGACCTTCCCGCTCTTCCTGGTGGGCCACGTGACCAAGGAGGGCGCCATCGCGGGCCCGCGGGTTCTGGAGCACATGGTCGACACGGTGCTCTACCTGGAAGGCGAGCGGTTCCACTCCTTCCGGCTGCTGCGCTCGGTGAAGAACCGCTTCGGCTCCACCAACGAGGTCGGCGTCTTCGAGATGGCCGAGCGCGGACTGGTCGAGGTGAAGAACCCATCCGAGGCATTCCTGGCCGAGCGGCTGCCCAATGCGGCCGGGTCGGCCATCGCAGTGACGATGGAAGGCACGCGGCCGATCCTGGTCGAGGTTCAGGCGCTGACCAGCGCCACCGCGTTTGCACAACCGCGGCGCACCGCAAACGGCGTGGACTTCAACCGGCTGCTGTTGATCACCGCGGTGCTGAGCAAGCGCGCCCGCATCCGCCTGGCCGACCAGGACGTGTTCGTCAACGTCGTCGGCGGGCTGGAGGTTGAGGAGCCGGCGGCCGACCTCGCAATTGCCGCGGCGATCGCGTCGTCGGTGCGCAACCGGCCCGTCGCGGCGGACCTGGCGCTGGTGGGCGAGATCGGCCTGAGCGGCGAGCTGCGCAGCGTGGGCCAGCTCCCGCGGCGGCTCAACGAGGCGGCCAAGCTCGGCTTCACCCGCGTGCTGGTGCCGAAGGGTGTGGCGCGCAAGCTGGAGCATCCGCCCGCCGGGCTGGAGATCCTGGGCGCGCGCACGCTGCGCGAGGCGCTGGAGATCGCGCTGGTGGCGGGGGATGCAGCGGATGAGAGCGGATAAGCGGATACTTTACCGCCGCGCTCTCGGCCGGCGCCCCCAGTGACGAAGGAGCAAAAGAGAGAATCCATGTCCATGACCCCTGAGGAGTTATCAGCGCTGGCCGCCCAGGGAGAAAGCGAGACTCTGGAGCTCAAGCGTTCGGTCGCCGAATTGGAGAAGGCGGTGGAGACCATCGCCGCCTTTGCAAACACGCGCGGCGGGGTCCTGCTCATCGGCGTGCATCCCGATGGCCGGATCGAGGGTGTGGATGTGGGGCAGACCACGCGCGAGCGGATTGCCAACCGCATCACCGGCAACACCGATCCGGTGATTTATCCGGCGATCGAGTTTGTGACGGTCGAGGGGCGCGCCGTGGCTGTCATCACCGTGCCGGAAAGCGCGGACAAGCCGCACCTGGCGTTTGGCCGCGCGTTCAAGCGCGTCGGCGCAGTGACCGCGCAGATGGATCGCGCCGATTATGAGCGGCTCCTGCTGGCGCGCCGGCAACTGCCTTTTGATGGTCGCGAACTGCCTGAGGCGACGCTGGACGATTTGGATGAGGCCAAGCTGCGCTGGTATTTGCAGCGTGCGGCCCAAGAGCGCAACATCCCCGCCGACCTGGCCGCGCCGATGGCCGAAAATCTCAAACGACTGGGCGTGGCCTCAGAACGCGACGGCCAACTGGCCCTCACCACGGCTGCACTGTTGCTGTTCGGCAAGCGACCGCAGCAGTTTTTGCCCTACACCATGGTGCGACTCGCGCGTTTCCAGGGGACAACGACGCTCAACTTCATTGATCGGCTCGACTGTTTCGGCACGTTGCCCGAGATGGTTGACGAGGCGGAGCGGTTCATCAAACGCAATACGCGCATCGCGGCCAAGATCACCGGCTTCGAGCGTCGTGAGATCACCGAGTATCCCTATCCGGCCGTCCGCGAGGCCATCGCCAACGCCGTGGCCCATCGCGACTACGACCGCGCCGACGTGGAGGTGCGCGTCTCGGTCTTCGCCGACCGGATCGAGGTGCAAAGCCCCGGCCGCCTGCCCGCGCCGCTGACGGTGAATACCCTGGGCGAGGAGTATGCCCTGCGCAACCCGCGCCTGGCCGAGCTGCTCTTCAACATCCGCTACATCGAGCGCTGGAACACCGGCATCGAGCGCATGCGCCGCTGGATGCGCGGCCACGGCCTGCCACCGCCGACTTTCCAGGAGGTGGGGCAGACGTTCAAGGTGACGTTCACCGGGCCGGGGGAGAATATCCTGGATCTGATCCCCGAAGAAGGCGTGACCGACTTGCGCGCGCTGGGGCTGAACGAGCGGCAGGTGGAGGCGCTGCGGTTGATGGTGAACGAACAAAAGGAACTCACAAACAACCTCTATCAGAGATTGTTTGGTGTTTCACCTCGTACTGCCTTGCGGGATTTGGCGGGCTTGGTGACCACTGGTTGGGTTCGACAGTCAGGCGAACGCAAAGGAACGACCTACACGGCGCGGTGAGATGGCGCATATCGGCTTCTCATGGCGCATATCATGGCGCATATTTGCCCTGGGGTGTTTCCGGAACTGATGAAGTACACGATTAGGTACACGATTAGCGACTTCACCATCGCGTCGTGATGAGATCAGCCGGCGTTTGATGAGATTGATGATGAGATTCCGGTGTCGCATTCGAGCCAGTAATGCCTCATTTCCTATCACATTTGATAGATCCGAGTTCCAAGTGGCGCACTTCTTTCCAAGGAGTATCATTGCGATTCTTGGATGTAATGATTGGTCGGAGAATGTAACGATTAGTGTAATGATTCCCGCTTCCTCGATCGCGGGATATTGGGATTCCTGTTTTGCGCCGATGGGGCATATTGTCGCATGGCATCTTCCCGGATGAAGCGATTGCGTCGAAAATGAAGTGATTCCTGAAGTGATTAGCGAAATCCAGATCCGATTCCCACCATGCCCACACTTCACTGGCTGACCCGCGACGCTGACCTGCAAGCCGCCGGCCGCGTGCCCTACCGGCTGCTGAAGCCGGTCGCTGAGCTTTCGTCCGGCGATCCCGCGGCCAAGATCCAGCCCGATCTGTGGTACAATATGAGCACCATGAAATGGTTCAGCCCGTGATTTCCGGGGTTTCTGGAGGACAACATGCAGGCTATACTAAGCATTCGCCAGGAAGCTGTACCGATCGTCAAATCGAGCCTGGAGACGCGGCGCAAATCGCTGGAATTTGGCCTGCGCCAGTATCGAGCGCGGCTGGCCGGCTTCGAACAACAGCACCAGATGGCCTCTGCGCAATTCGCGGCAAAGTTCAGCGCGGGCGAACTGGGCGACGACGTGGCCTGGTTTGAGTGGGAATTCGTGCTGGATGCCATGCGTGAGACGGAACAGCAACTGGAGCTGGTGAAAAGCATCCGGCTATGAATGCAAGTACGTATCTCGCGACTTTGGATGCAAAGATACGAGCGTTGCAGGGCATCATCATGGGCTGGTCCATTCAGCGCGAGATGGATGCCAACCTGGGGATCGGATTCACCGAAGGGCATATCGCGTTTACGGACGGTTCGCGGCTGGAGTTTGATGAACAGGCCGCCGGCCGCGTGCCCTACCGGCTGCTGGAGCCGGTCGCCGAGCACTCCGCCGGCGACCCCGCGGCGGAAAGAACCTGATCCAAGCTATTGTAAATACGGCCGCGATGAAGTGACAGGGCCAAAGGTTTTCTGGGTCTCAGGAATGCGACATCGCGCTTCCAGACCAGTCTCTACTCAGTTTACTCGCAGCCGTCTAGCGCGCAGCTTCCGATACGCCCCTTGGATGACAGCGGTTTCGGCAGGAGGCAGCCCCAGGCCACGCTGGAGGATCAGCGGATCGGTGTAATTCAGCAGCTCATCCGTATCTACCCGGCGACGCACCATCTCATCCAATGCCGCGATCTGTCGTTCATCCGCACTGTCTAACGGAATCAATAGCCGCTCGATCTCGCTGGGGACCATCTCCAACACGCCGCCACCGTAGTGCCGCCCTTCAAGCTCAGCGGAAAGAAACGTTAACGAATTCATGAAAGAAAAGGTTAGATTGCTCGCCCACGTGACATATTCAGGGCGCATGCGGATACGGTAGGCGGTGTCGGTCGAGAGGGCGCCACACTCGTTCAACACCAGGCGCGGGTGTTTGTGGCTGCGCTTGAGCATGGCCACTTCGGAGACCCAGACATAAGGTACAACGTACCAGGGTTCGCGGATGCGGCACTTGAAGCGCGTGTGCAAACCCTGATTTTCTCCCCATCGGATGTATTCGGCCATTTTTGCCGGTAATTCGGCCACCGGTTTTGCAGGGAAACGGAGCAGGTAGACCGCCTTGCCCGCTTCTGCATTGGCCGCGTGATCTTGCGCAGTGTACGTGATGCCGCTGATCAGATCGCTTTTCGCCAACATCGGAAATGCGATGGCTTGCAGTTCGTATCGGGCGATCATCTGCTTGTCAACCACAAAGAAATCGTTCGCCCCTGTCACGATGCCAATGTCTACGTCAGCCACCTGGGCAAATCGCTTAACCGATGGATGCCGGCTCAAGCGCGCAACGAGATGACGCTCGTCTGGTGCTAATATGGCCAGCATCCAGTTGCCATCTAACCCCTGTGTCGAAGTCGTAACAGACGTGGGATGGTTCAAGGCGATATCTATGTGTTGCAGATCATCCGCGCGGTCTATCTCGATGATCTGGAGCATGGTGTTGTCTTCGCATAATTCTGCTGGAAATAAACTCAACTGAGGCTCGCGGACAAACTGGACCGCGGGCGCATGCTGGCGTTTGACGGCCAGCAGCAGGATCGTACCCTGTAAAGTCCCCGTGAAGACGATTTCCCGCAAATTGATGACGGTGATCTGCTCCATCTCGCGTTCGAGTAGTCGCCGCAACCCATCAGCGTGAGAAACGTGCAGTAGTTCTGCGGGAATCACCATCGCCAACCGCCCCCCAGGGCTTAGATGTTCGACGCTGGCGATCACGAAGGGAACCCACGCATTTGTGCGCTTCGAGAACGGGATGCCTGCCCGCCGGAAGATCAACTCGGCCCAGTTGCGTTGGTCTTCGTCGAAGTATTGGTAGCGGATGTAGGGAGGATTGCCGATCACCGCATCCCACTGCCGATTCTGGCCCGCCCGTTCCAGCCACCGGAAGAAATCCTCGTTGGCGATCTGGACTTCCGCACCGGCTGCACGCAGCACATCGGCGCGGCGTTCAGCCTTCGTCGCTTCTTCGGGGATGATTTCAATGGCCTCTACCTTGATCCCCGGCCATAAGCTCGCCTGCGCGATATGGGCGCCGAGAGCGCCGAAGAAGACGCCATCCCCACAACTCGGCTCCAACACGCTCCGTGCGCCGCCAGCCAGCGCCCACCGGCTGAGGAATGCCGCGATGGGTTCCGGCGTGTAGTAGCCGCCGCGGAGCTTTTGCGCAGTTTCCAGCGCCTTGAAGTTCATGTGGGCAACTCGATGCGATCAACGACATCCATGATGCCATAGAGGGTCGAGATCGCGGCGTCCATCTCGCGTTTGAGCGCGTTCATCCGGCGTTCCAGGCGTGTCCGCTCCGTGGTCGAATCGGCCTTGTCCAGCCCAGCGCCCATACGGCACAAGGTCTGGCATGTCTCGACGACGCCCGCGTACAATTGGCTGCGCGCATTTGTGGATGACAACTCGATGCTGGGCACAGGGATCTCCTTGAGCACGGCCGTGCCGCGCGCATACCAGCCGCCGCGAAATGGGCTACCGCGCTTGCGGCAGAAGTACTCGACGGCCTTGTGGTTCAGCAATGCGAGGATAAAGTAGAGACTGTAGGGGGAGCGTCTAGTCCCGCCGCGAAACGCGGCGATGGCGCATTCGCCGGCCGTGCCGCCGGAGGCCAACAGCGCGTTGCTGTCGTCATAAACGTACTTGTTGCCCAGACTATTGATGCCGACAACGATCTTGGGGCGGTCCTCAAAGGCGGTCAGCGCCTGATCGCGGCCATAGCGATACCACTCACCGACAGGGAACGGCGCAGGGCGAATGTCTCTTGGCGGGTGTTTCAGAACGGCCTGATTGTGTTCGAGCCAGGTCCAAGCCAGCGGGAATCTCTGCTGCAATTCCGATGGTGGGATCAAAGAGGCCCGTAGCTCACCAGCATCGCCGGAAAGATCATAGGGGAAAATCACGCGAGCGTCAGCTCGCAGCGGATGAAACGAGTTCAGGTTTTCTACGCCGCCCTCGAAGAATGATTTCAAGATGCGCTTCTCGATCAGCCACTCGCGGCCGGTTTTCTCAAAGGCAATGCGTGTGTCGTCAACGTCTCGCCACCGCGTGATCACGTAGACATCATTCCGGCTGGTCTGAATCCCGTTGAACGCATCTGCGACCGAGCCAAGCGGCACGCTGTCACGGTACATCGCCTCGATCAGTGCCAACTCGTCCGACGAACCGGGCAGCAGCCACGCCTTCTCGCCAGAGCACAGATGACGAGGCAACGCCAGACTGACCTGGGGATCTGTCTGGCCGCGCACCCATTCGCGCGGCGTCGTGACCAGTTCATAGGGCAGGGGAGTGGCATCGGACGACGGGTGCGTTTTACTCAAATACAACAGACAGGTGTAGGTTGTGCGACCGTCGAAAAGCTGCGCGTTCCCGAAATCCACGATGCGCGTCACGCGGCCACCTTTCGACAACAGCCTGCGGAGCGCCTTCCCAGACTCGATGTGCGAGAACTTGCGCGAAATGACCATGCCCAACGCGCCACCATCTTTCAGCAGATCATTTACCGCTCGCTCCAGGAAGAGGTAGTACTTGTCGAACTGCCGGTACGCCGTGTCGTAATGTCGCAGGTAGAACGCATACTCGGTCGGCTCGGTACCTCTGATAGCTTCGGTCTTCAGATAGGGCGGATTGCCGACCACAAAATCATACTGGCGGGGCAAGTCTGCGCCCCATGTCAGAGGCGGACCAACAGTTTCGGCGTTAGGCGCTTCGGTGTAGAGTCGGTCATCCACCAAAGAGTCGCCGACTACGACGTTACGCGCCAGTGAAGGCAGTATCCGGCCGCTCTGCGGCAGCGAAGCCGGCGTTTCGTCTTCGAGCAACTTCACGAGCAGGCTGAACCGCGCCACCTCCACGGCAGCATCATCGCGATCTACGCCGTAGATACATGCCTGGAGGAGTTTGCACTTTTCCTCGAAGGTGAGCTGCCAGCCATCGGCGGTTCGATAGACTGCCTGTTGGTTGCCCACGGCGACATAGGCTGTTGTCGCGGCGTCAGCCAAAAGATCGAAAGCCGAGATCAGAAAGCCGCCGGAGCCGCAAGCGATGTCCAGGATGCGCCGGTCGAGCATGGACGGCACACTGAGGCCCGCCAACCTGGGGCCGAGGGTATCTTGGACGATCCGGTCAACAAGAGGCTGGGGTGTCGGGACGATATCGCGGCCCTCATTTTCGGGTTTCGGCGTTAACACGCCCCGTCCAGAGACAATTTTCAGGCGATCCTGGAGAAAATGCTCGTAGACGCTGCCCAAGAATTGAGGCTTGAACACGGCAAACGTATACGGCGCCGCGGGAAAATAGAGCGCATCCACGATATCTTCGACCGTCTGATGGTTGAGACGAATGCCATCTTGCCCGGTGGTGCAGAGCGGGTCATTGCGGGTATCGAAAAGCTCAGAGTCGAAGCGCCTGTCCGCCTTGATGAGGAGTTGGACGAGTTGATCCCAATTGTCGGCGCGGGCGACCTGGCGCAGCAACTCGTAGGTTTCGATGCCGCGATCTTCGCACATGCGCAGAAAAAGGACTCGCAACAGAAAGCGTTGGGCCAGTTCATTCAGCGCACGCTCTCCGATGTGTGGCTTGACGCGGAGAATATCCTCGCCCAATAGGAGCCGCCAGCGGTTAAGCTGCTGAAGCAGCACAGCATCCACAGTTTCGGAGAACTTTCGGGTCGGCTGGACGAACGTCGTATCGAATTGACCTGAGTAGACAGCGTCCCTCGATAACAAGCCCGCGATCTCGTCCAGTTTATTGCAGTATTCGGTGTAGTGGAACAGCTTGATCCGCGCATGGGGAGTCGGCTCGCCAGCCTGAGGTTCGATCGCGGTGTCGTAGATTGCCAGGTATTCGAAGTTGGTGACAACTGAAATCGCCAGGTCTGCCGACCAGCCATACCGGCGAACCTGAAATGCTGCGGCAGGCGAATTTGCGATGTCTATGCTTGGCTTCTTGACCTCGACAAAGAATTTGCGTTCAGGCCCCAACTTGAATTCGTAATCCGGGCGCTTGGTGTGTTCAGAGCCGGCCGCATGCGTCTCGCGGATGACTTCTCGCAAGCGGCGAGATAAGCCGCGCGTATTTGCCACGTCCCAACCCAGGGCTGCAAAGAAGGGATCCACGAAGTCAGCGCGCGTGTCACTCTCGTTGTACCCGCTGGTTCGCTTCAAATACTCAGCCCGATTGCGATCATAAAGCACGACCAGGCGCTTAACCTCTGTATTCAACGGCTATCTCCTGTCCCTTCCACCAACAGGTTGCCGTCCGCCGCCGCGCCCACCGATAACTCATCATGGCAGCGCAGCAGGCGATAGGGCACCTGGCGATGAAGTTGTTGCACCGCGTCTTTGCCGATCCAGGTCAGGGTGGGCATAGGGGAGTCTCTTTGCGGAATTCCGATCTGATTGTCACGCCGGCATTGTACTTCGGAACGCCTTGACGGTCAAACGGCTACCGCAACTTCGGGTGCAAACCTTCATCACCACTTGTTTCAAGTATTGGGTCATGCTATACTCTGGTCGTAGAGAAGATCGCCGGCCGCGGCCTGTTCCTGATCGCGGGAAAGCGGGATTCGTTGGGCAGGGGTGTGTACGAGCAGATCAAGGCAAAGATCGGGTGAGGAGAAGAACTGATGACCGAACAGAATCCAAATTTGATCCCCTGGCTCCTTGCCGCACCCACCCCCTCCATCCGCTATCTCACCTTGCGTCGTCTGCTCGGCCGGCCGGAGGATGACGCCGATGTCCAGGCTGCGCGGCAGGAGATGGCCGCGTCCGGGCTGATCCCGGCGATCCTGGCCGGCCAGACCGAGCGGGGCAACTGGGCGGGCGAGCACGGCTACTACTCGCCCAAGTACACCAGCACCCATTGGAGCATGACCACGCTGGTCGAGCTGGCGGCGGATGGGACCGACGCGCAGATGCGCCGGGGCGCCGAGTTCATGCTGGCCGATACCGAGGCGGATGCCGCCAGGCCGGGCCACGGCTGGGTCTGTTTCTGGGGCAACGTGCTGCGCTACGTGCTCCATGCCGGGTTCGACGGCGATCCGCGCACCGCGCAGTTGACGGATCGGGTGGTCCGCGATGCGACGGACGCCGGCTGGCGCTGCCGGTACAACGAGGAGCTGCCGTGCGCCTGGGGCGCGGCGCGGGCGTTGTGGGGGCTGGCCGCCCTGCCAGCCGAACGCCGCTCGCCGGAGGTCGCCGCGGCGATTGCAAGCGGCCTGCACCTCCTGCTGGAAGGGGATCGCCTCGTCCGGGCCGACTATCCCACGCCGGGCAAGATCCACGCGCTGTGGGCGCGGCTTAACTTCCCGCTTTTCTACCAGGCCGACATCCTGTTTGTTCTCCGCGTCGTGGCCGAGCTCGGTGCGCTCGATCAACCCGGCGCGCGGTCGGCGATGGGCTGGCTGGCTGCGCGCCGGCGGCCGGATGGCGCCTGGCGCGGGGCCAACCCGTTCAGCGCGTTTCGCGGCCGCGGCTGGCGAGCGCCGGCCGATCGGGAGGAGATCGATCGCTGGGTCACGCTGCACGCGCTGGCCGTCCTGGATGCGGGCGACCGAGGTCGCACCTGACGAGCCTGCGGCTGCCAGGTCGGCCGGCGCCGACCCTGCCCGCGTCCCTGTCTCCGTCGGCGGAGGCCGACATTGCAGCCATTGGCTCTTCAGCAGGTCGCCGTGGTCTTCTGAGCGGGCGACCGAGGTCGCACCTGACGAGCCTGTGGCTACCAGGTCGGCCGGCGCCGACCCCGCCCGCGTCCCTGTCTCCGTCGGCGGAGGCCGACATCGCAGCCATTGGCTCTTCAGCAGCGACCTCGGTCGCCGTGATCTTGGCCGCCGCGATCGCTCGGTCATCACAGCCTGAGCGATCAATTTGACAGACACCCCTCCGCTGCGTAAAATGGTTTCCGATATGAACCAATTCGTGCCACTCCTGCAACCTACGCCCCGGGGCCTTGGCCCTCGTGGGCGTATTGTTTTTTCTGTTTGAACCATTGAGAGCCGCAAGGCTCTCTTTTTTTGCCCTGAGACCGGCAGACTGAATCAACCACCGCAGAGACGCGGAGCGCGCAGAGAGCTAAAAAACTCGGCGCCCTCCGCGTCTCCGCGATGCAGCTTGGAGGTGATATGCGACTTCCTGGGTTGATTGATGTGCACGTCCACCTGCGCGAGCCGGGCGGGACGCACAAGGAGGATTGGGACAGCGGCACGGCCGCGGCGCTCGCCGGCGGCTTCACAGCCGTGCTCGCAATGCCCAACACCCAGCCGCCTGTGACCGACGCGGCGACATTGGCGCTGGCACTGGCCGCGGCGCGGAGCAAAGCGCGCTGCGATTACGCCCAATACGTTGGCGCGGGCGCGGATAACGTTGAGACGGCCGCGGCGCTGGCGCCCCGCGCCGCCGGGCTCAAGATGTACCTGGATCAGACCTACGGCCCGCTGCGGCTGGACGACATGACGGCCTGGGGGGCGCACTTCGAGCGCTGGCCCGCGCACTTGCCCATCGTAGCGCACGCGGAGAGCCGCACCCTCGCCGCGGTGATCCTGCTGGCCGCGCTGTTCGACCGGCCGGTGCACCTGGCTCACGTCGCGCTCCGGGAGGAGATCGTGCTGATCCGCCGCGCCAAGGAGCGCGGGCTGAAGGTGACGTGCGAGGTCACGCCGCACCATCTCTTCCTGAGCCAGGCCGACATCCCCAGCCTGGGCACTGGCCGCAGCGAGGTGCGGCCGAGGCTGGCGACGCCCGCGGACGTGCAGGCGTTGTGGGACAACCTGGACGTCATCGACTGCTTCGCCACCGACCACGCGCCGCACACCGCCGCCGAGAAGGACGGCCCAACGCCGCCGCCCGGCTTTCCCGGCCTGGAGACCGCGCTGCCGCTGCTGTTGACTGCGGTGGAGGAAGGACGAATGACGAAGGACGAATTGGTTGCGCGGTTGGCCACGAATCCGCGGCGCATTTTCAATTTGCCTGAGCAGCCCGACACCTGGATCGAGGTGGATCCCGACGCCGAATACACGATTCGCGCCGCGGACGCCCACACCCGCTGCGGCTGGACTCCCTTCGAAGGCCGCCGCGTGCGCGGGCGCGTGGAACGCGTGATCCTGCGCGGCCAGGTCGCGTACGAAGATGGCAAAGTGCTCGCTCAGCCCGGCGCCGGCCGTGATCTGCGCACAGAGGCGAAGCATTCCCAGGCGAGCCTTCCGCAGCATCAGACCAACCAACCAACTACCCAACGGACAAACCAACCATGACCAGCTTCTTCTCCCGCCTCCAATCCCGCGCCCGACAGATCGGCTCGCTGCTGTGCGTCGGTCTCGACCCGCACCCGGCCGACCTCCCCGCGCCGACCGCGGCCGCCGCGCGCGACTTCTGTCTGCGCCTGATCGCGGCGACCGCCGATGTAGCCGCGGCGTTCAAGCCCAACGCGGCCTTCTTCGAGGCGTTTGGCCCGGAGGGCATGGCCGCGCTGCGTGACGTGATCGCAGCCGTGCCGAACGACATTCCCGTCGTGCTCGATGCCAAGCGCGGGGACATCGCCTCCACCGCCGAGGCGTATGCCCGCGCGGCGTTCGAGACGCTGGGCGCCGACGCGATCACCCTCAGTCCCTACCTGGGCCACGATAGCCTGGCGCCGTTCCTGGCCGTCCCGGCGCGCGGCGTCTTCCTGCTGTGCAAGACCTCGAACCCCGGCGCGGGCGACCTGCAGGACCTGCCGCTGGCAGACCGCTTTCCCGCACAGCGCTTGTTCGAGCGGGTGGCCGAGCAGGCGCGCGGCTGGAACGTGAACGACAACCTGGGCCTTGTGGTCGGTGCGACGCATCCCGAGGCGCTGGCCGCGGTGCGCCGGGTGGCGCCCGATCTGTGGATCCTGGCGCCCGGCGTCGGCGCGCAAGGCGGCGACCTGGCGACCGCGCTCCGCGCCGGGCTGCGGGCCGATGGCCTGGGCCTGCTCGTCCCCGTCAGCCGTCAGATCTCTCGCGCGGCCGATCCGAGGCAGGCGGCGGAGGCGCTGGTGGAAGCAATACGGTATAAGTCGGAACCGAACGCACGAAGAGCTCCCGGAATCGAGCCTTCAGGCGGTTTCGTGGATGACCCGTCTGACCGGCTAAAGCCTCGATTCCAGGACGCCCCTGCTTTATCCCCGGCTGCCGCGGCGCTGGCCGACCGGCTGTTGGCTGCGGGATGCGTGCGGTTTGGGCAGTTCACGCTCAAGTCGGGGCTGCTCTCACCAATCTATCTCGATTTGCGCCAGCTCATCTCCGCTCCGGCACTGCTGGCCGCGGTGGGAGCCGCGTACACCGAGCTTTTGCGCGGGTTGAGGTTCGACCGGCTGGCTGCACTGCCTTATGCGGCGCTGCCCATCGCCACCGCGGTCAGCCTGCGGGGCGGCTGGCCGATGATCTACCCCCGCAAGGAGGCGAAGTCTTACGGCACTGCCGCGGAGATCGAAGGGGGCTTCGTCCCTGGCGAGCGCGTGGCCATCGTTGATGATCTAGCGACCACCGGCGGGAGCAAATTCGAGGCCATTGATAAGCTGACTGCGGTCGGTTTGCGTATCGAAGACGTCGTCGTGCTGATCGACCGCTGCTCGGGCGCGGCCGAGGCGTTGGCGGCCGCGGGCTACCGGCTGCACGCCGTTATGACGCTGCCCCAGATGCTGGATCACTGGGCGCAGACGGGGCAGGTTCCTGCCGAGCAGCTCGCGGCGACGCGGGCGTTTTTAGAATGCCAAGAGCATCACACCTCAAATCGCGTGCTGGAATCGAGGCTTTAGCCGGTTGCGCTCGTTGCCCACGAGAAACCGGCTAAAGCCTCGATTCCGGACCATGACGCCCGAATCTTTAGTATCTGTCCGAAAATTAGCTCTGGCCGGTCTCTGACCGAGCCAGGGCACGGTCGGAGACCGGCCCTTAGCAGTTTTCGGATAGGTTCAAAGCTGACTCACGATAGGAGCCGGTCGTCGCCGGCAGAAAGGGCATCACCCCATGACAACCGACTTTTCCTGGACTGAAACACTCAGCTGCCCCGCGGCTCATGACGCTATCCGAGGCGATGCGGACGGTGGCGTACGCCTGTACGACCTGCTGCGCCCCTTGATCTTCCGCATGGCGCCGGAGACGGCCCATCACGTCACGCTGGCTTTGCTGCGACTGGGCGGCGCGGTGGCGCCGGCTCGTTGGCTGCTGCAAAACGCGTTTCGGCCCGCGCAGGCCGGCCTCCCTGTGCAAGCGTTTGGCCTGACCTTCCCCAACCCGGTCGGGCTGGCCGCGGGGTATGACAAGGACGGGCTGGGCTGGCGCGGCCTGGCGACGCTGGGCTTTGGTCACATCGAGGTCGGCACTGTGACGCCGCGGCCGCAAGCCGGCAACCCTGGCCCGCGCGTCTTCCGGTTGGTAGATGACCGGGCGGTGATCAACCGAATGGGCTTCCCCAATCGCGGCGCGGCGTTCATGGCGCGGCGGTTGGGCGGCAAGCGGCCCGATGGCTTGATCCTGGGCGTCAATATCGGCAAGAACCTGACGACCTCGCTGGCGGACGCGGGCGAGGACTACCTGAGCCTGGTCAAGACGTTTGCACCGCTGGCCGACTACCTGGCGATCAACGTCAGCTCGCCCAACACGCCGGGCTTGCGCACTCTGCAAACCCGCAGCGCGCTTGAAGCCTTGCTCCGCCCGCTGGATGCCGAGCGCCAGGTCCAGGCGGAGCGCCTGGGCCGGCGCGTGCCCCTCGTGGTGAAGCTGGCGCCCGATTTGACGTCCGACGAGCTCGACGGCGCGCTGGATGCGATCCTGGCCGCGCACATCGACGGCGTGATCACGTCCAACACGACGCTGAGCCGCAAGGGGTTGACCTCACCGCTGGCTGGCGAATCGGGCGGCATGAGCGGCGCGCCGGCGCGGCAACGCAACACCCAGATCGTGCGCGACGTCGTGCGCCACACCGGCGGGCGGTTGCCGGTTATCGCCAGCGGCGGTATCATGGGCCCCAGCGACGCGCAGGAAAAGCTGGATGCCGGTGCGACGCTGGTGCAGCTCTACACGGGGCTGATCTACAAAGGGCCAGGGCTGGTGCGGGAGATCGTGGAGGCTTGGGGACGATGAGATCTGCGATCCTGGTCGTCGGGTTCGAGCCGTTCGATGGCGAGGCAATCAACCCGGCACTGGAAGCGGCCCGGAAGTTGGACGGGCGGTGGTTCGATGGGTACGAAGTTGTGGCGCGTGCGCTGCCGGTTGTGCGCGGCGCCTGCCTGGAGCGGCTGGCCGCGGCGATCGGGGAGTTTGATCCGGCGGTGATCCTTGCGTTGGGCCAGGCTGCAGGACGCATGGAGATCACCCCTGAGCGGGTGGCGATCAACGTGGATGATTACCGCATCGCCGACAATGCCGGCGGACGGCCGGTCGATGAGCCGGTGGTCGGCGCCGGCCCCGTCGCCTACTGGTCCACGCTGCCGATCAAGGCGATGGTGCGCGCCATGCTGGACGCGGGCGTGCCGGCCAAGGTATCGAACTCGGCCGGTACGTTCGTGTGCAACCACTTGTTTTACGGGCTAATGCACGCGCTGGCCGCCGAGGGGGACATCCGCTGGGGCGGGTTCATCCATGTGCCCTGCCTGCCGGAGCAAGCCGCTCGGATCGGCGGGCAGCCCAGCATGGCGCTGGAGACCATGGTTCGGGGGCTTGAGGCCGCGATCGGTGCGATCACCGCGGCGCTGTCTGCTGCGGTAATCACACCTTGACCGCATCCGGCACTATCACCGGCCAGCGGGCGATGATAAAATGGCCTCTAGCACACCGCCGGCGATGGCGTAGGACTTGTCCGAAATGGTGAAGCAGTGCTCGACCTGCGCCCGCGGATCGATGTCGCCGACCTTCAGGCCCTGAGACACGGCCAGACCCGACCGGACGATCCCGCGCAGGATGCCGGCGATCCCGGTTCGCAGCTCGCGGCCGTCCACTGTGGCGACAAGCTGCCCCACGACGATGCGGTCGCCGATGGCTGCATGCGCCATGAAGGTCCCGCTGACCGGCGCTCGGAGCACGCGGCCGGACCGCACCCCGGCGATCTCGCCGGGCACGCCGGTGTCCGGCAGCGCCCCACCCTGCCGGATCACGCGGCCCAGCCAGTGCCCCCGGCTGGTCTCAATCACGGCGTGACAGTCCTCGCCGGCCGTGAACCCCGGCCCCAGCGCCACCACCAGCGGCGCATCGGTGATCCGGGTGCCCAGGTTTCGCTTGGCAAGGATCGCATCCACCAGGACAACCGGGCGCAGATCGTGTCGGCAGGTGGTTTCCGGGTCAACCAGCACCGGAATCACGCCTTCGGCCAGCGCAGCCCGCGCGGCGGGGACGTCGGCCACATGCCGCGCGGTGATCGCCTCGATCTCCACCTGGCCCGCATACACCGCTTCGCCGAACGAGACGGTTCGGCGCACCATCAGCGGTTCGGCCAGCTCGGTCATCACCACTGGGAATCCACAGCGGTGCAGGCGCGCGGCCACGCCGCTTGCCAGGTCTCCCGCACCTTTGATGAGCACCAACATCTGATCGAACTGGTTCATAACCCTGCCCTGGAAATCAGCTCGTAGGACCGGTTGCCAGCCTGTCCTACATTCGCAACCCGCCTATTCGCGGCCGGTGGTCAGCGCCAGCAGCGCCATGCGGACCGGGACGCCGTTGGCGGCCTGGCGGAAATAGGCCGCGCCGGGCGTATCATCCACTTCCCGCTTGATCTCATCCACCCGCGGCAATGGGTGCATGATGATCATACCGGGTTTGGCCTGGCCGACCAGCGCCGCGTCAACCACGTAGGCGCCCCGGAGCCGCTCGTACTCGGCCGGGTCGGTGAAGCGCTCTTTTTGGATGCGCGTCATGTAGAGGACGTCGCTCGCTGCAACCGCCTCGGCCAGATCCGGCGTCTCATGCACTTCGATGCCGCGGTCGCGCAAGCCGGCCGTAATCTCGGTGGGCATGGCGAGCGCATCGGGCGCGACGAAGTTGAACCGGACGCCGAAGTGGGCCAGGAGCTGTGCCAGCGAGTGGACCGTCCGCCCGTTCTTCAGATCGCCTGCCAGGGTGATCGTCAGGCCCGCAACCCCGCCCCTTTCCTTGCGGATCGTGTAGAGGTCGAGCAGCGCCTGCGTCGGGTGCTGCCCCGCGCCGTCGCCGCCGTTGATGACAGGAATGCCGGCGCCTTCGGCCAACTCCTGCGCGCTGCCCGTCACCGGGTGGCGGATGACGGCCACGTCGGCGTAGCCTTCGATCATCTTGCCCGTGTCGAACAGCGTCTCGCCCTTGGCCGCCGAGCTGGAGGTCTTGGCTTCGGCGACCGACAGCACCTGCCCGCCGAGACGCAGCATGGCGGTTTCGAAGGAGAGGCGTGTGCGCGTGGACGGCTCGTAGAACAGGGTCGCAAGCACCTTGCCGGCCATGTTGGTCAGGCGGCCATCGGCCCGCAGCACGCTCTCAAAACGGGCCGCCGTGTCCATGATCAGATTGATCTCTTCCGGGGCGAATTGGTCTGCCCGGATGATGTCTTTGCCTTTCAGAGAACTTGTCACTTCATCTCCTTTATCGTGTCCCGGCGACTGGAAGTCACGGCAACCGTTGCGAAGTCGGTCTGCACCGACTGGCAGTCCACGGCGGTGGACT
>JAPKMS010000316.1 GCA_026645775.1 Anaerolineae bacterium | reverse complement strand
GTGTCATCATTGTCCTTACTCCGCGTTCAGGAATGCGTCGAAAAACCAAAGGAAGTAATCGAATGCGCCGGTGCGTCCGCGGTGCAGCGGGTTCTTGGCGTCCCACTGGACGGCCCAGCTTGTGACGACGTCGCTCGCGTCCAGTGCGCTGCCATCGTGGAATTTGACATTGTTGCGCAGATGGAAGGTCCACTCCGTCAGATTGTCGTTCGGCTCGTAGCGTTCTGCCAGGGCCGGTGTCACCTCGACGCTGCCCACTTTGAAGCCCAGCAACGATTCGGTAATCTGTGCGCAGGCTCGCCAGGTATCGGGCTCTGTTTCATCGGCGCAGTAGAGGCTCTGCGGCTCAGTCGCTTGCTTCCAGACCAGGGTCGAACCCGCACCGTCCTTCAGACCCATCACGGCGAACTGTTCGAGGTTCAGGGGGCTGCTGTGCGCCCCGATCACGCTGGCTCGGAATGCGGTCGCGGAGCCGACATGCACCAGCGGCACCAACGGCACGTCGCGCTTAATCAGGTCATTAGCCCGCGTATACAACTCGGCGCGGGTGACTGGGGAAGCGGTCACGGTTGCTTCTTTGAGAAACGCCCAGGTCTCAGGGAAGCCTGTTTCAAATCGACTGGTGCCGAACTCGCTCCAGTAAGGGCTCAGGAAGTTGACCGGGTCAGGGTAGTCAGCGTCCCATCCGGACAGGTAAAGCGGGAACTGACCGCCCCAGGATGCCTCTCTGAAAGCAGCCGAGTCCAGGTTTGCAGCCGTGAGCCTGACACGGATGTTAAGAAACTTTTCCAGCATGTCGGCGATGACCTGCGCCGTTCCCGTTGGATTCGGCAGGTAGCTGCGTGGCTCATCGCGATAGAAGAGGTCGGTTTCGAAGCCATTGGGATAGCCAGCCTCAGTCAGCAGCATCCGGGCCATCTCGGGGTTGAAATCATCCCACGGCTCGCCCGCGCAGCCGTGGGGGATCTCACACGGGGTGAAATGCGTGGCGACGGCGGCGCTCGGCGGGTAGTAGTTCTTCACGAGCCAGGTGCGGTCAATGGCGAGCGCGATTGCCCGGCGCACCCGCGCATCGTCGGACGAATTGATCAGGTCGCCGAAGCCAATATAGCCGATATTCAGGCCCGCCCGCGGGTAGAACGCCAGACTGGGGTTGCTTTGAATCGCCGCGTAGGTCTCGGGCGGCGGATTGTCGATGCCCTCCACATCGCCGGTCTGGAGATACCCGAGACGCTCGTTGGCGTCATCCAGCCAATGGAACTGCAAGTGAGCGATGTTGGCCGGTTGACCCCAGTAATCGGGGTTGGCTTCCAGATGCAGCTCGCCGCCCTCGGGCCAGCTCTCCAGCCGGTAGGGGCCAGTGCCGATGGGGGCGCGCAAGAGCTGATCCGTGCCGGCCGTGGCGGCCAGGTATTCGGCCGGGTGGATGCCAAAGGGGGGCAGCGCGATCTTTGCTGCGAAACCGGCGTCGGGGTAGCACAGCGTGAACTTGACGGTGAAGTCATCTAGCGCCTCGATGGCCTTCAGCTTGCCGCCGTAGTCGCAGTTCGGCGCGCTGACCTGCATGACCGGCTCTGCCACCGCCGCACCGGCTGCTGGCGCGGCGGTGGGCTGTGTCTGCGCAGGCGGTTTTGTCGGCTCGGGCCGTGCCGGTGCGGCGGATGTGGCGGCGGGCGCGGGCTGTGGAGTTGGGCGCGCATCCCCCCGGCCGATCTGACGGATGACCAACGCACCCAGGACGATGCAGACGACGCCGGCCGCCAGCCCAGGCCACAGCAGCCTCCGGCCCCGCTGCACCGCGGCGGGCTGGGCTTTTTCGTGAACAATCGGCTCCGCCGGTTCGACCTCGACCGGCGGCGTTGGCGCCTCGGCGGCCGGCCGTGGTGGCTCATCCGGCGTCCACTGCGCTCCGTCATGGACATACCATTGCCCGGTCTCGTAGCCGATGATCCACCAGCGCCCTTGCTCATCCTCGATCATCAGACCTTCCAGACGGGCCTTGAAGTCGGCTTCGCTGAGCGCCCCGGCGTGGAACTGTGCTCTGAGCCTGGCGTATTGAGCTTCAACTTGAGAGAAATCCATAGCCACCCCCCCGACCGTAACCTGCGACGGGTCGCGGTGCAGGAAATCAGCGTGCATCCAGCGCGCAGCGGAAACCGAGGTCTTCGGCACCATTGAAGGGATCGGTCCCGATGCGTGCTGTTGTGCGGACATCGCCGAAGTCACTGATCCAGGAACCGCCCCGGGCCCCGTGTTGGAAACCGGACGATGGTCCTGGCGGGTTGCTGAGCGGCGAGACCTTGTAGTAGCTATCATCGAAGAAATCGGCTACCCATTCCCAAACGTTGCCTGCCATGTCCAGGATGCCGTAGGGACTGGCGCCATCCAGGTAGCTTCCCACGGGCGCAGTGAAGCGGTAGCCATCGTTAAGATCTCGGTTTGCCTTGTTGATTTCAGACACGTTAACATCGACGGAGTTCAGCAGATGAGAGGCCAGGTTTCCATTGTCCCAGGGGTATTTGTACTGATCGGTGCCGCGCGCGGCTTTTTCCCACTCCGCTTCTGTCGGCAACCGCCGGCCGGCCCAGGCGCAGTAGGTCCTGGCGTCCTCCCAGGCCACCTGCACGACGGGATGTTGGTCAAGGCCCGTGATGTTGCTGTCCGAGCCGTGCGGATGTTGCCAGTCGGCTCCCGCGTTCAATTCCCACGCCTCCGCGGCGAAATTCCAGGTGTAGTGTCTTACGGCCATGGGCTTGTAGTTGGTTCGGGCAAGGAAGCGGGCGAACATGGCGTTCGTCACCTCGGTGCGGTCGATCCAGAAGGCATCCAGCCTGACCCGATGCAGCGGTGTCTCACTGGGCGCGATCTTAGCGGCTGAATCTGGCGCGGCGCCCATCATGAACTCGCCGGCGGGCACATAGACCGTGACCATGCCATCTTGGGGTGAGATCAGCGCGGAGCCGATGGTCAAGGAAGACCTGGGCCACAGCACGATCCCCGCCACAATGACCCCGGCCAGCCCAAGGAGGCCCGCGGCCAGTCCGAGCCAGCGCGTCCAACGGCGAGATGTGCGCGGCGCCGTGTGCTTCACCTGACCCTTGGCGGAATGTTCCGTGTCGAGCGGCGGGGCACCGGGCACCCACTGCTCACCCTCCCTGACGTACCACTGCCCGGTCTCGTAGCCGATGATCCACCAGCGCCCTTGCCCATCCTCGATCATCAGGTCTTCCAGACGGGCCTTGAAGTCGGCTTCGCTGAGCGCGCCGGCATCGAAACGCTGTCTGAGCGTCCGGTAGCGGTCTTCAACCTCTGCGAAGGTCATGTGACACCCTCCTGATGGCTAACGCGGAATATCCTTGGGCTTGCCGCCTGGCTTGGGCTCCTCCTCAGTGGGCGCGGCGGGTTGGCGGCGGCGGCAACTCGGTGCGTTCCTTCTGCCGCAACGCCTGGGTGAGGATCCCGGCCGCGCTGCCGTGGACCGGGTCGGCGTAGTTCGGCGTATGCGCGACGAGCTCGCGCAGCACCTGGACCGCTTCAGCCCACCGTGTGGCCTGCATGTGCGCCAGGGCCTCGTTGAACTGCGCCGCCAATGCCTGCTGCTGGCGTGCCTCGGCCAGCTTGCGGGCCACCTCTCGATAGCCCGGCTCGATCTCCTGCACGTTCGCCAGCAAAGCTGCCGCGGCCTGCCAGTCGCGAGCGGCCAGGGCGTCGTTTGCGCGGCGATATTGGTCGGCCGCCTGAGCCTGGCGCCGCTCGGCCGTCGCGCGTTGGGCCAGGGTCTGACGGGTCTGGGCCAGCAGCGCTTCGGCATCCCGGTAGCCGGGCAGCTCCCTTTCGAGCGCCTCCAGGTGGCCGATGGCGATTGCTGCTTGATCGGCTTTCAGGGCCGTCACCGCGCGGCGATAGAGCGCCTCCGCACGCACCTTCTGTTCTGCCGCGTCTTGTTGCTCGGCCAGGCTGCGCTGCGCGCCCACCAGCAGCGTTGCGCTGTCTCGGTAGCCGGGCAGCTCCCTTGCGAGCGCCTCCAGACGGCCGATGGCTTCTATCAGTTGTCCGGCCTGGAGCGCCTGGTGGGCCTGGCGATAGAGCGCCTCGGCCCGCACCTCGCGCTCCGCAGCGGCTTGCTGCTCGGCCAGGCTGCTGCGCGCACGGGCCAGCAGCGCCGTGGTCTGTTGGTAGCCGGGTGCGGCCGCTGCGACCTGCTCGAAGGCGGCCACGGCCTCGGCCCACCGCTTGGCATCGAGGTGGCGCAGGCCTTCCCGGTACGCGGTGGAGACCCGGTGTTCCCTTTCTTCCGCCGTCAGCCGCTCTCGGGCGGTCGCCACCAGGCTGTCGGGATCGGGATAGCCCGGATCGATGGTCGCGATGCGGCCGCAGACATTAATCACGGCCTGCCAGTTGCCCGTCTTGAAGACCCGCTGTGCCTCGGTGTAGAGATCGGCCAGCTCGTGCTGTCGGCGGGCCTCTGCCAGCTGCGCGGCCGCGTCCCGGTAGCCCGGATCCAATGCGACGGCAGCTTCCAGGCGTTTGATCGCCTCGTCCCACGCGCCGGCCTGGCTCGCCTGCTGGCCTGCGGTGTAGTGGTCGAGCAACGTCTGCTGCCGCACGGCCGCGGCCAGTTTGACCCTGGCGTCTTCATAGGCTGGTTGCAGCGCCAGGACTTCCTGCAACAGTCCGACGGCGGCGGCCCACTGGTCGGTGTAATAACAACCCAACGCCTGGTCATACAATTCGGCCAGGTGTGCCGACGCCTGCGGCGTCTCCGTGACGGGCGCGACCGGCGTCGGCTCGGGGCTTGGCCCGGATCTGCCGGCCAGATCAAAAATTTTGCCATCCGGCGAGCGCATGTAGAGCACCGGCGTGCCCCACTCCAGCTCATTGCCGGCGGCAAAGATGGCGCGGCGCGCCTCGGCCAGGGCTGCATCGGCCGGGTAGCCGTCGGCGATGGCGCTGTAAAATTCGTGCGCAAAGGTCACGGCCGCGTCATCAGTGATCTCGAACTGCATGGCGATCACCGCGGGCAGGCCTTGCTGCAGCAGGCTTTGAGCCGTGCCAGCGAACGGGTCGCTGCGTGAGGCGCGCGCGCCCTCACAAGCGTTCAGGATCGCCAGGCGCAAGGAGCGATGATCGTTGAGCAGGGTGCCCAGGTTTTGCCCGCTGACCGGGAGGCCGCGGCCGGATGGATCTTCCAGCAGCAGGACCCCGTCCTGCGCGGCTTCGTCGAAGCCGCCGTGACCGATGAAGTGGAAGATGTGGTATTCGCCCCGGCGCAGCCGGCGTTGCAATGCGGGCAGGCTGGCCTCTTCCAGCGCCTCCAGCGTTACCAGGCCGCGCTGTTCAAGGTCTGCCAGGGCGCTGCGCAGACGGACCCATTCGGCGCCCACGTCGAGCGGCTCGTGATCGCTGGGGCTGGCGATCATCACCAGCACCTTGAGCGGCGGGGTCACTGCGAGCGCGCGCGGCTGCTCCGGCGTTTCCAGGAAGCGCACCACGGGGGTCTCTTTGGACAAGGCGAAGAAACGGTTGAGCGCCGGTTGATAGAGGTATTCCCAGGGCAGATCGACCAGCTCCGGCGCATCGGTGAGACGTAGACGGATGCGCAGCCCCAAGCCCTGGCTGCGGGCCGCCTGGAGGCTATCGTGGAAACAGCTCCCCACGGTGCCCGCGAAGATCGCATTGAAGAGTTGCCCGCCCACGGTCTTGGTGGCCTGGGTCTCGGCCGATTCCAATCGGCGCACGCGACGCCGCGGACGGCCCATCCGCAGCAGGAAATTTTCCAGCTCCAGATTGGAAAGGGGCGCCTGAAACTCGCCCGTCGTCTCGCCAACCGGCGATCTGAGGACTCGGGCGCGATACCCTGCTGTCATGCGTTCGATCAGTAGATCGAAATCCAGATACGCGATCTCGGCCATCGTCTGCGCTCCTGACCGGGTCACAATCACAGTACGATTATATTACTTGCAATGCCTGCTGTCAATGGACTGTTTTTGCGAGGATGCGCGGGGGTGGGCCAGGGGTGCGCGGGCGTGGCCCGTCAGGCAAGAACGCGGTTCAGAAAATCCAGGGTTATCCGAAACACCTCTTCGCGTTCGCGTTCGAGGATCACACAGTGCTCGGAATCCGGCATCCAGCGCAGCTCCTTGATCGTGGAGCGCACCTCCCGGTGGAGGGTTTCGACGGCGCGCAGGTCCACAGTGCTGTCGAGCCGCCCCTGCACGATCAACAGCGGTTGGTGGAGGCCTGCCAGCCGGCCGCGCACTTCCCGTTCCAGCCGCATCAGCTCCAGCGCGCCGCGCAGCGGATAGACCGTATAGCCCTGCCAAAGCGGGTTGGGGGCGCGGTTGGTTTTGGCAATGTACGGGCGGAAGGGCGCGGCCAGGCGAAGCATCATCCGCTGCGGCCAGCCCATCTTCAGGCGGAGCGCGGGCGCATACGCAAGGATGGCGGCGACTTCGGGGTGTTCGCTGGCCAGGTAGAGCGCCAGCAGCGCGCCGGTGGACTCACCGCCGACCACCACCTGCGGACAGCGCGCAACCAGTTGCCGGTACGATTCCTCGACTGCGCGGGCCCAATCCTGCCACGTGGCGCCGTTCACGTCCTCGGGCCGGGCCAGGTGACCGGGCAGCAGCGGGCCGGCCACGGTGTACCCCGCCCGGTTCAGCACGCGCGCCAGCGGTCGCACCTCGGCCGTGGTGGCCGTGAAGCCGTGAACCAGCAGCACGCCAGTGGGGCCGCCCTCCCAGAGGAATGGCTCGCCTTCAAGTTGCGGGTTTTCGAAGACCGGCGCGCGCA
Source organism: Anaerolineae bacterium (assembly GCA_026645775.1). Classification (GTDB taxonomy): domain Bacteria; phylum Chloroflexota; class Anaerolineae; order CG2-30-64-16; family CG2-30-64-16; genus MO66. The sequence goes on along the minus strand of JAPKMS010000316.1, from coordinate 8,220 downwards.
TCTTACCCCCAATTCTCTGCGGCGATCCGGGCCGCAAAGTGGGCGTTGGCCTGCCGCAGGGCGCTCTCCGACTCGATCCCGCGCGCCAGGGCCCACGCGACCAGCCCGAACAGCGCATCGCCCAAGATCGCCGGCGTCAGCGCTGCATCGGGGGATAAGGCGGCCAGCGCAGCCCAGGGTGCGTCGGGCGTCGATGCGGTGCGCAGCCGAGACATCCGGTCGAGATAGGCCTCGGCCTGCGCCAGGGCGGGCAGCCCCTGCGGCACGCCGGCCAGCGGCGAGCGTTTTTCGCCGTTTTGTGCTCGCTCGACGGCTTTGATCGCCTCCCAGTTCGCCAGCACCTCAGCCGTTCCATTCACCACTGCGTCGCCGAACACGTGCGGATGGCGGCGGATCAGCTTATCGACGATCCGGGCCAGCACATCGGGCAGCAGAAACCGACCTTCTTCGGCTGCGATCTGTGCCTGCATGGCCACCTGCAACAGAAGATCGCCCTGTTCCTCCAGGATTTTCTCCGCGTTCCCGGCATCCAACGCGGCCAGCAGCTCGTGACACTCCTCCAACAACGAGGCGCGCAGCTTGTCCCAGGTGAGCTCGCGATCCCACGGACAGCCGTCGGGCGCGCGCAGCCGTGCGGCCACATCTTGCAACGCCGAGTAGGTGCTGGCTCCCGCCCGCGCGGGCACGAACAGCGCAGCATCCGGCTCGTCCAGATCGGCCGCGGCCAATTCGGTCAGCGGAAACTCGCGCCGCGCCCCACTGGTCACGATGTAAACGCGGTGCGCGGGCTGATATACCTGCAGCAGTGTTTGCCGGATCCGCTCCGCTGCGTCGCTGTGATGCGGCCCGAGCACCAGCACTGGCTGCGCAGGATCAAAATGCGGGTAATATTGCCCGGCGATACCGTCCGCGGTCGCCACTTGCAGGCTGTCCAGCGCCTGGTCCCCAAGCTGCGCCAGCGCACGGTTCAAAGCATCTACCGAAAATGTCATGATGGCCTCCGAAGGAAACTCGCGGCATTATACACTCGGCCCGAAGGCGGCCCAAACCGCGCCCCAGTGCTCCGCGGGTGTGTCGGGTTCGATCGCCGGCGCCATCAGCGCACCTGCCGGAGCGACGTGCCGGGCACTTCCGCAAAGTGCCCGGCACGTAATGGCAAGCCCCCTACAATTTGAGAAGATACCCATCGGCCAACTTGCGTTTTCATCCTGCAAGCTGGCGTTTATGCTTCTGTCCTGAGCGCAGAGCTCTATCGGTTCAACGATTTGACAGCCCCTTGGGCCGGTGCTATACTCCCGCCGGTTTCGAGATACAGGACTGGAATGACGCAGATGCTTTCACTTCGCCATCATCATCATTGTGTGGGCAGGCGCACGGGATAACCGACGTCGCTTTTGTGCTTGCCCAAGGACTGGTTAGCAAAACCAGTCCTTTTTTGTTAATTCGGACCTGACAGGTCTCAGAACGAGGATTTATGCCCACCTCATCCTTTTCCGTCGATCGGCCCCTGCCCGAGGGCGTGCGCGATCTGTTGTTCGCCGACACGGCCGCGTGGCGCGGCATGGAGGCGGTGCTGCGCCAGACCGTGGCCGCGTGGGGCTACCGCGAGATCACGTTGCCCACGTTCGAGTACGCCGACACCCTGGCCACCGATGTCGGCGCACAGATCGATGCCGAGATGTATCGGTTCTTCGACCGGCACGGCCGCACCCTGGCCCTGCGCCCCGATATGACCCTTCCCACTGCCCGCGTCGTCGGCACCCGGCTCTACGATTATCCCCTGCCGTTGCGGCTTAGCTACGTCGGCAGCGTGTTTCGCCACGAGCCGCCGCGGGCCGGCCGCCAGCATGAGTTCAGCCAGGTCGGCGTCGAACTGATGGGCGCGCCGGGCAGCGCCGCGGATGCGGAGTCGGTCGCCCTGGCCGTGGCCGCGCTGCGTGCGGTTGGGCTGCCGCAATTTCGCATCACGGTGGGGCACGTCGGGTTCTTCCGCGGCCTGCTGGCCGCGTTGGCCCTGCCTGACTGGCTGGCGGCCCGGTTCCGGGAGGCGGTGGATCGCAAGGCCGAGGCCGAGTTGGGCCTGTTGCTGAACGAAGCCAGCAACCTGCCTCCTATTGCCCGCCGTGCGGTGCTGGCGCTGCCCCGGCTGACCGGCGATGCGGGCGTGCTGATCGAAGCCGAAGGCGCCTGTCTGAATGCCACGATGATGCAGGCGCTCTCCGAGCTGCGCGCCATGGCCGAGCTGCTCGCCGCGTACGGTGTGGCCGATGCGGTAAGCTATGACCTGGCCGAGGTGCGCGACTTGGATTACTACACTGGAATCACGTTCGAGGGGTTTGCGCCGGGGCTAGGGTTCAACACCATCTCAGGCGGCCGCTACGATGATCTGGTCAGCCATTTTGGGCCCCCGCTTCCGGCGGTGGGCTGGGCGCTGACGCTGGACCGGGTGCTGTTGGCGCGCGAACTGCAAGGCCTCACATTGCCCGAGCCCACGGTCGACGTGCTGCTCTCCGCGCACGGCTGTCCCGATTGCCTGGTGTGGGCCACTGCGGCGCGGCAGCGCGGCCTGCGGGTCGAGGTGGACGCGCTGAGGCTGGCGCCGGATGCGCTGTGGGCATCGGCGCAGGCGCGCGGGATCACGCGCACGGCACGCCATAACGGCGGGCCGGGGATGTTGATCGTGCGCGATGCGGCTGGCGAGCGGACCATCTCGGCGGCGGATTGGGAGGAGGTGGCGCGATGGCAGAACCGCTGACGATGGCATTGCCCAAGGGCCGGCTGACGGAGGACGCGCTGGCGCACCTGGCCCGAGCGGGATACCTGCCCCCGGCCAATGGCGATGCGGGCCGCAAGCTGGTGTTGGATGGCGCCGACGGCCGGCTCCGTTTCATCATGGTCAAGCCGTCCGATGTGCCCGTCTTCGTCGAGTACGGCGCGGCCGACCTGGGCGTGGCCGGGCTGGACGTGCTGCGCGAGGCCGAGCGCGACGTCTATGAGCCGCTGCTGCTGCCGTTCGGCTACTGCCGGCTGGTGGTGGCGGGCAAGGCCGGTCGTCCCGACCAACCGCTGCGCCTGGAGCGCAGCCCACGGGTCGCCACCAAGTTTCCCCGTCTCACTGAGGCGTTCTTCCGCAAGCGCGGCCTGGCGCCTGAGCTCATCATCATGTCCGGTTCGGTCGAGCTGGCGCCGCTGGTGGGGCTGGCCGATCTGATCGTCGATCTTGTCCAAACTGGCGCTACCCTGCGCGAGAACGGCCTGGTTGAGCTGCGCGTGATCCTGGAAAGCCAGGCGGCCTTGATCGTCAACCGGGCAAGCTATCGTCTGCGGGCCGGCGCGGTGCGGGAGTTGATCGACGCCATGGCGGAAGTTGTAGGTTGAAGGTCGCACAAGAAAGGATGATTCGATGTCTTTCGTGAGAATCTACGAAGTTGCAGAGGCGCGGGCGGGTATCTTGCGCCGTGTCCAGTGGGAGGATCAGGAGATGCCCGCCGCGGTGCTGGATGGCATCGAGCGCATCTTCGGCGCGCGGATCGCGCCGGCCGAGGCGGTCGCGCGCATCCTGCGGGATGTCCGAGCGCGCGGGGACGCAGCACTCCACGACTGGGCGGAGCGCATCGACCGGACACCGCCGGGCGCGCTGGAAGTGCCGGCTGCCGAATGGCGCGCGGCGTATGACCGGCTGCCGGAAGAGGAGCGGTCGGCGCTGGATCTGGCTGCCGAACGTATCGCGGCCTTTCATCGGAAGCAGCCCATGACTTCGTGGGTGGACACGGGGCCGGACGGCACGCTGGGCCAGTTGATCCGGCCGCTGGATCGCGCCGGCGTCTACGTCCCCGGCGGCCCCGCCCCCCTGCCCTCGTCGCTGCTGATGGCCGCCATCCCCGCGCGCGTGGCGGGGGTGCGCCAGGTGATTGCGTGTACGCCGGCCAACGCCCGCCACAAACCGGGTTTCTCCGAGAAACCCGGTTTGTGGCGCGGTATCCACGACCTGATCCTGGCTGCAGCGTACGTGGCGAAAGTGGATCGCCTTTTCGCGCTCGGCGGCGCCCAGGCGATCGCCGCGCTGGCCTACGGCACCGAGACCGTGCCGCGTGTGGACAAGATCGTCGGCGCGGGCGGGCTGTTCGTCACGCTGGCCAAGCGCCAGGTATTCGGCGGCGTGGGCATCGACGGCTTCTACGGCCCCACCGAGACGCTCGTCATCGCTGACGACTCGGCCGATCCGGCCTGGGCCGCGGCCGACCTGTTGGCGCAGGCGGAGCATGACGTCTTGGCGTCACCGATCCTGCTCACCCCGTCGCGAAATCTGGCTGAGGCGGTGGCTGCCGAACTCGCGCGCCAGCTTGCAGGGTTGAGCCGGCAGGAGATCGCCAGCCAGGCGCTCGCCAACCGCGGCGGCATTGTCGTCACCGCGGACCTGGCCGAGGCGGTCGAGCTGGCGAACGCCTACGCGCCGGAGCACCTCTGCCTGCTGGTGGCCGAGCCGTGGGCGCTGGTCGGGCAGATCCGCAACGCGGGCGGGGTCTTTGTGGGCGAGGGCTCGTTCGAGGTGCTGGGCGATTATGTCGCGGGCCCGAGCCACATCATGCCCACCGAGGGCAGCGCCCGCTTCTCCAGCCCGCTCAGCGTGGCTGATTTCGTCAAGCGTATCAGCCTGATCGCCTTCACCCGCGAGGCCGGTGCGCGGCTCTCGGCGCCCGCGGCCATCCTGGCCCGCGGCGAGGGGCTGACGGCGCACGCGGCTGCGGCGGAGATGAGGACGAGGTAAATTGGTAAACTGGTAGATTGGGAAATCGGTAGGTTTGTACATGGAGCGTCTATTCTGTTGATTCCGGTATACCAATGTACCAATCTACCCCGATACAAGGAGTGAAGCATTGACTGAAGCGTCCTTCGCCAACCTTCTCCTCCCGCACATTGCGGACATGGCGCCCTACACGCCGATCGCGCCCTTCGAGGTGCTGAGCCGGCAGCTCGGCCGCGCGCCGGAGGAGATCGTCAAGCTCGATGCCAATGAGAACCCGTACGGCCCGCATCCGGCCGTGCGTGCGGCGCTGGCCGCGTACCCGTTCCCGCACATCTACCCCGATCCGGAGCAGGGTGAGCTGCGCGCAGCGCTGGCCGAGTATGTCGGTGTGCCCGCGGCGAACATCTTCCCAGGCCACGGCGCGGATGAGCTGATTGACCTGCTCTGCCGCGTTTTCCTGGGGCCGGGCGACGCGATCATCAACTGCCCGCCGACCTTCGGCATGTACGAGTTCGACGCGGGCCTGGCGGGCGCGCGGGTGATCAACATGCCGCGGCGGGCCGATTTCAGTGTGGATGTGGAAGCCGTGGAGAGGGTGGTGTCGGAGTGTGGGAGTGTGGGAGTGTCGGAGTGCGGGAGTGCGGGGGTGTGGGAGTGTGAGAGCTCAAGTGCGACTCCCATCCACCCATCCTCCCATACTCCCATACTCCCACACCCCCACACCCCTAAGCTCCTCTTCCTCACCTCGCCCAATAACCCCGACGGGGCCTTGCTCGCGCGGGATGACCTGCGGCGGCTGCTCGACCTACCGGTGATCGTGGTGCTGGATGAGGCGTATATTGAGTTCGCCGGGCTGGATCGATCCGTGGCGCGTTGGGTGCTGGAGCGCGACAACTTGATCGTCTTGCGGACCTTCAGCAAGTGGGCGGGGATTGCGGGGCTGCGGCTAGGCTACGGCATCTTCCCGGATTGGCTGATGCCGACACTGTGGCGAGCCAAGCAGCCGTACAACGTCAACGTCGCCGCAACCGTGGCCGGGCTGACCTCGTTGGCGCACCGGGCGGAGATTCAAACCACCGTGGATGCGCTGATTGTCGAGCGCGAGCGGCTGTTCGGGGAGCTGGCGAAGTTTCCCTTCCTGCGTCCCTATCTCAGCCGGGCGAACTTCATCCTCTGCCGCGTGATCGGCCGGGATGCCAGGGCGCTGAAAGAAGCGCTGGCCGACCGGGGGATCCTGGTGCGGCACTACGCCAAACCAGGGCTGGAGAACTGCATCCGCGTCAGCGCGGGCCGGCCGGAGCAGACGGACGCCCTGCTGGCGGCGCTGGGGGAAGTGTAGCGTGTGTTGCCGCGCGTGGTAGAATATCGGCTGAGAGCCTGGCGTGCGGAGAAGGAACATCGTTTATGCGTATCGTTATCATCGCTTCAGGAAGCCGCGGGGATGTTGAACCCTATGTCGCATTGGGCAAGGGCTTGCGGGCGGCCGGTCACGTGGTGCGGCTGGTCACCCATCGGGACTTCGAATCATTAGTCACGTCGCACGGGCTGGATTTCTGGCCCGTCGAGGGCAGCGTGCAGGACGTCGCCCAGAGCATGGCGGCGCTGATCGAGAACGGGAACTTTCTTGCCATCCTGGCGAAGATGGGCAAGGAGGCCCAGCGCGGCGCCCTGGCGTTGACGAGCGCGAGCCTGGCCGCGTGTCAGGGCATGGAGTTGATCGTGGCAGGGATCGGTGGGGTGTTCGTGGGTGTCGCCATCGCCGAGAAGTTGGGGCTGCCGCTGTTGCAGGCGTACTACATCCCCTTCACGCCCACGCGCGCCTACCCGGCTTTTGTCATCCCGAAGCCGCCGTCTGCGCTTGGCACGCTGCCGAACCGCCTGTCGTACCAGGTCGCCCGGCAGATGATGTGGCAGGCGTTCCGGTCCGCCGATAAGGCGGCGCGGCGGGAGGTACTGGGTCTGCCCGCGGCCCCGTTCTTCGGCCCGTTCAGCTCAGACTGCGTGCGGGGGCAACCGATCCTGTATGGCTACAGCCCGGCCGTCATCCCGCCGCCCGCGGATTGGGGCGCGGACATCCATGTGACCGGCTACTGGTTCCTGGACCCAGCCGAGGATTGGACGCCGGACCCGGCGCTGACGGACTTCCTGGCCGCCGGCCCGCCCCCGGTCTACGTCGGGTTCGGGAGCATGAGCAGCCGGAACCCCCAAGCAACGGCCAATCTGATCCTGGACGCGCTAGCGCGCACGGGGCAGCGCGGCATCATCCATGCCGGCTGGGGCGGTCTGCGGCGGGCGGATTTGCCGGGTTCCGTGCTGATGGTGGACGGCGTCCCCTTCTCGTGGCTTTTCCCGCGCGTCGCGGCCGTCGTGCATCACGGCGGCGCGGGGACAACTTCTGCCGGGCTCAGGGCGGGCGTGCCTTCCGTGGTCGTCCCCTTCTTCGGCGATCAGCCCTTCTGGGGCCAGCGTGTGGCGGATCTGGGCGTTGGGCCCGCGCCGATCCCACGCAAGAAACTCACGGCCGAGCGGCTGGCGCAGGCCATCCAAACGGCGGTGACCGACCCCGCGATGCGTCAACGCGCGGCCGATCTGGGATCGAAAATCCGAGCGGAGGACGGGGTTGGCAACGCGGTGGCCGTCGTGGAGAAAATTGGACACAGGTGACGTGGAGTTTGGCGACCGAGGTCGCATCTGAGGAGCCTGCGGGCTGTTCGTCGACCTGCGTCGACGGGTGGATAGTCCACGCAGGTGGACGTCGCGGTGCCGTAGCGCCACTCAGGCGCGATTTCAATCGCCATAAGCTTGAATTGGAGCCTCAAAATGGATGCAACCTGGAGAACCAGCCTGTGGGGGCAGTTCGGGGCCGCCATCGATATGCTCGACAACGCCGTGGCTGCCTGTCCCGACGAGCTGTGGCGCGTCCGCCTGTGGGACGATGCTGAGCTGCCAGCCGCAGCGGAGTTCTGGTACATCGTCTATCACACCCTCTTCTGGCTCGACCTGTACCTATCCGGCTCGGTTGAGGGCTTCGCGCCCCCCGCGCCGTTCACGCTGGACGAGCTGGACCCGGCCGGGCTGCTGCCCGACAGGCCGTATACCAGGGATGAACTGCAAGCCTATCTTGAATACGGTCGGAGGAAATGCCGGGCGACGATCGAAGCGCTAACCGACGAGCAGGCTTCGCGGCGCTGTCACTTTCCGTGGGGCGAAGTCAGCTTCGCCGGGCTGCTGCTGGACACCATGCGCCACGTCCAGGAGCACACCGCACAGTTGAACCTGATCCTGGGGCAGAAGATCTCATGGTCACCGCGGTGGGTGGCGCGGGCGAAATAGAACGCAAATATCAAAGGCGCGCAGATTGACTTGATCGCGCGCGTCTGGGGCGAGGAAGATTGATGTGACTGAAGTTTCGGTATAGTTGAGTGCGGCGAATGGTCATGTGCCGCACGGTCTGTTGCAGGCCACTGGATGAT
>JAPKMS010000315.1 GCA_026645775.1 Anaerolineae bacterium | reverse complement strand
CTTTGCAATGGTGGCAGCGGTTTCCAACCGCCGGAACTCGCCTGCAAGTCGCGGCAACCCTTACGAAGTCCACCTGCGTGGACTGAGTTCTAGTCGGCGTAGGCCGACTTTGCAATGGTGGCAGCGGTTTCCAACCGCCGGAACTCTGAACAAGGGTAAAACGTGCTCCAACCAGTCCTCGATCAGGAACTGCAACAAGACGTCGACCGCAGCCGGCGCGGCCGTGAGGGACGGTCGGCGCTGCCCGACCGCCTCAAATGGTTCATGGGGGAGTCGCGCGCGCGGCGCTATATCGATGTGACCAAGGACACCCAGTTCAGCGAGGCGTGGGTGCTCCTGGGCGTCCTGCTGACGCTGCTCGCGCTGGTCACCCGCAGCCGGTTCCTGACCTCGACCGCGGCCTGTTTGTTCGTCGTCGCCGCGGCCGGCTGGGTGTGGAATGCGCTGAGCCTGTTCGGGCTGCACTACAGCCGCAAGTTCAGCGAGACGCGCGCGTTCCTGGGCGAGACGGTGGAGCTGACGCTGGAGGTGCGCAACCGCAAATACCTGCCGGTGACGTGGCTGCACGTGGTGGACATCTTCTCCGGCGGATTGCCCATCGAAGACGCGCAGGGGACGGTCGCACAGGTACACATCAACCGCACCACCAACCGGGGCGAGTTCACCAGCTTCTGGTCGGCCGGCGCGTTTGGCCGACTGACCCGGCGGTTCACCATCCACTGCACCCAGCGCGGCTACCACGTCTACGGCCCGGCCGCCCTCAGCACCGGAGACGGGTTCGGCATGTTCACCCGCAGGGGCACCCTGCCCGAGCAGCAGCGCCTCATCATCTACCCGCGGCTCTACAGCGTGGCCGAGCTGGGACTGCCCGCCAAAAACCCATTCGGCGAGCGGACCGCCACCGCCCGCCTGGTAGAAGACCCCCTGCACACAGCTGGCATCCGGGACTGGCAGCCGCACGATGGCATGAAGCGCGTGCACTGGAAGGCCACCGCGCGGCACGATGCGCTGCTCAGCCGGCTCTACCAGCCCAGCCAGGAGCCGCAGGTGATAATCTTTTTGAATGTCGCCACCCTGGAGCGCCATTGGTTGGGCATGATCCCGGAGCTGATGGAGCGCGCGATCAGCGTGGCCGGCAGCCTGGCAGCGGTCTGCTCGGAGCAGCGTTTGCCAGTGGGGCTCATCGCCAACGGCTATCTGCCCGGCAGCGATCAGCCGCTGCGGCTGTTGCCGGGCCGCAGCCCCGAACAATTGCTGCACATCCTGGAGCTGCTGGCCGCGGTGACCGGTTTCGCCGCGCGGCCCATCGAAGAGCTGCTGTTGCACGAGTCGCCGCGGCTGCCCTGGGGCTCGACCCTGCTGGTGGTGACCGCGATCGCCCACGAGGAGCTGCTGGCCGCACTGCTGGATTTGCAACGGGCCGGGCGTAAGGTAGTGCTGTTCACCCTGGCCGAGCGACCGCCCGAATGCGACCTGCCCGGCATCACCGTGTACCACCTGCCGCACCTGGTAGAAGACGTCATCACGCCGATGCCCCTGTCTGTGTGAGATTGATGTTACTCGCTAACCATCGTATCGCGCTGATCTACGGGTGCCTGGCCGGCATGGAAGCGGCCTGGGCGACACCGTTCTGGCTGCTGCTATTTCGGCCGGAGATGTCGCCGTGGGTCGCGTTTGCCGCGCTGCTGGCCGCACTGCTGGCGTGGATGCTCGTCCTGGAGCTGCTCAGCCGGGCCAACGTGCGCTCGCCCCGTTACGAGCTGCTCACGTTGGGGCTGATGGCCGCCACCAGCCTGCTGGCCGTGCGCCTCTTCCTGTATCGCGGCTGGCCCCTGCTGGACGTGGGTTGGCTGGGGCGCATGGTGACCGATATCGCCAGTTTTCAGGGCAACTTTCCGCCCGGCCTGGCGCTGCTGGCCGCGAATCTCTTCCTGTGGCAGCGCGCGACGGCCGCCACCAGCCGCGACCTGAACTTCTTCAACGTGGGGATCAGCTTCCGCAGCGGGGTGCTGCTGCTGATCGCCGGCGCGGGTGCGTTGGCCGTGATGCGCGGCCAGACCCTGACGGGCTTCGTGTGGCTCTATTTCGGCCTGGGGCTCATCGCAGTGGCCGTCGCGCGCATCAGCGAGAAGGCGAGCGAAGCACAGAGCGCCGGCGAGCCGCTGCCCCCGCGGCGGCTCGGCCAGCTCCTGGCCGCGGTGGGCGTGACGGTGGGCGCGGCGTGGCTGTTTTCATTTGTCTTCACCCCGGCCGGCATCCGCAGCTTCCTGCGCTTATTTGATCCGCTCTGGGTGTTGGTCAGGCCGCTGTTTTACGCCGTTCTGCTGGTTCTGGCGCGCATTGTTGACCCCATGCTCCTCTGGCTGGAGGCAAAGCTGACCGCCCTCCTGGCGGAAAACGGCTTCGGCTTGAGCCCTGGGGGCGCCGCGATCGCGGCGCAGGCCAAGCAGACGAACCCGGGCGATGCCTTGCCGCCCTGGCTGCCGACCCTGTTGGTCAATGTCGCGATTGCCGTCGGCATCGCGGTGGCCAGCCTGGTTGTCATCGGTTTCTTGCTGCTCTACCTGGAACGGGTGCGCCGGAGCAAGGCGCACCCCGAATCCGAAGAGGAAGGCCGCGAGACGCCCACCTTCGGCGGCGGCATCCTGGGGCGCGGGATCCACGCGGCGCGTAACCTGGCCGGGATGATCCAGCGGTTTGGCCTGGGAACGCGCCTGCTTGCCGCAGTCTCGGTGCAAAACATCTACGCCAACGTGTGCCGGTTAGCGGGCCAGCGCGGACATCCCCGCCCCGCCGCACAACCGCCCGATGATTACCTGCCCACCCTCCACCGCGCCTTCCCCGGCCACGAGGTCGCCCTGTCTCGCATCACCGCGGCCTACATGCGCGTCCATTACGGCGATCACCCGGTGAGCCGGGCCGAGCTGGCGCAGATCCGGGAAGATTATCGCGCGGTGCGGGAAAGCAACGCGGCGAATGAGTAAGCCGGTCAAACAGGACCGCAGCACGCGGGATGCCAAATGCGCGGAAGAATTGTGTCCTGCTTTGGCTTTGCGGTATACTGCGTGCGGAATTGTATCGGAGAATCACTCCCCGATCTCTGACCTCTGATCCCTGATCTCTGGTCTCTATCTCTCAACAGGTGTGCTGTATCCATGCTGCCAACTTCCAAATCCTGCATCCTTTGCGAAACCGAAGCCCGCAAGATCTACGCGGCGATCTTCGGCGGAGAAATTCCCCTGGCCGTCCTTAACCGGTTTGTGGTCGCAACGCAGCGGCTGAACGCCAACGTACCCCCGGCCGAGACGGATGCCTATTACCGGGCGCTGTTGGCCTGTGATGACCTGGAGGCGTTGGAGGTTGCGGCGCGCTACACGCGCAAATTGCCGCTGCTGACCCGCAAGTTCCGGCTGATGGCCTATCTGGCCGAGACGGTCCCGGAAACCCAGGACTTCTTCATCAACGACCGCTCCAACCTGCTGGCCGGCCTCTGGGCTGCCTTCACCGGGGGCCTGCGCACGGCCGTCAAGCTGCCTGCAGGCCTGTGGCTGCTGCGGAGGTGCGCCCATGTCTGAGCTGATCATCGTCGGTTCGGGCGCCGCCGGGGCCGCGGCCGCGCTGGCATTGGCCGACCTGGGCCTGCGGCCGCTGTTGCTCGACGTGGGACACACCGATCCCGGCGCGGGGCCGCGTGTCGAGGGCAACCTTTACGACTACCGCCGGCGCCACGACACCTTCGGCCTGTACATCGGCGAAGATCTGCACGGCCTGTCGGATGTGCTCACCGGCGAGACCGGCATCGCCAAGCTGAACGCACCCAACGCGGCCTTTGTCGTGCAGGACGCGGCGCGGCTGTCGCCGGTGGAGGCAAGCGGCTTCGACGCGATCCAGAGCTTCGCGCTGGGTGGGCTGGGCAATGCGTGGGGGGCGGGGCTGTATCGCTTCGTGGACGCCGACCTGGCGGGCTTCCCGCTGCGCGCGGCCGATCTGGCGCCGTACTTCGACCGCTTGACCGGCGAGGTCGGGATCAGCGGCGCGGGCGATGACCTGACGCCGTTTTTCGGCGCAACAGCCGGCCTCCAGCCGCCGCTGCGACTCTCGTACAACGCCGACCGGTTTTACCGCAGCTACGCCCACCGCCGCGCCGCCTTCCTGGCGCAGGGCATCCAGGTCGGCCGGCCCCGCCTGGGCGTGCTCTCGCAGCCCCGAGATGGCCGGCCCGGCTGCGACTACAGCAACACCGAATTTTGGCAGGATGCGCCCTACCTCTACACCCCGGCGGTCACGCTGCGCAAGCTGATCGCGGCCGGACAGATCGACTACCGGCCGGGCGTGCTGGTCCGCTCCTGGACCGAGACCGCCGCGGGGGTCGTCGTGGACGCGACCGACGCCGCGACCGGCGCCGCGCTCCGGTTTGAGGGCCGCACCTTGCTGCTGGCGGCCGGCGCCATCGGCACCAGCAAGATCGTGCTGCGCAGCTTCCGCGATTACGACACGGCCCTGGGGCTGCTGGAAAACCCGGCGGTGCAGATTCCCTTCGTCCTGCCCGCATCCATCGGCCGGCGGCTGGATGCCCAGGCGTTCGGGCTGACCCAGCTCAACCTGGTGTGGGAATCGCCGGATCACGGCCGCCTGCAGGGGAGCCTGCTGGAGCTGACGTCGCCCATGCGGGCCGAGTTCTTCATGCGCTTCCCGCTGGCCGCGCGGGCCAACCTGGCGTTGGTGCGGTCGCTGCTGCCCGCGATGTTGCTGATGCAGTTATTCTACCCCGGCGCCGCACAGCCGCCCGCCCAGCTCTCGCTCCGCGAGGATGGCACGTTGCGCATCCGCGGCCACGAAAACGCGATCAGCGTGCGCGAGTTGGCGCCGCTGCTGGGGCTGATGCGCTCGGCCGGGCTGTGGACCGCGCCGATGTTGATCTTCAAGCCCGCCACCGGCCATGCGATCCACTATGCGGGCACGCTGCCGATGACCGAGTCGCCGGCGCGCTACCAGTGCGACCCGACCGGCAAGCTGGCCGGCGCCGAGCACGTCTACATCGCCGACTCCGCCAGTTTTACCGCACTGCCGGCCAAAAACATGTCGTTCGGCATGATGGCGAACGCGATGCGCATCGCCGAGGCCGCGGCGCGAAGGTAGAATATGACCACTGTCCTGATCACCGGTGCAAATGGATTCATCGCCCGCAACCTGGCGCCCGTGCTGAAGGCCGCCGATATGCGCGTCATCGGCACGGCGCGGCGCGGGCAGGCGGCGCCCGGGTTCGGCGCGGTCTACTCCGCCGGCCTGGGCGATTCGTTGGGACCGCTCCTGGCCGCGGAACAAGTCGACGCCGTGGTGCATGCCGCGCTGGACACCGGCCCGGACGCGTACCGGGTTAACGTGGACGGGACAACGCGCTGGCTCGATGAAACCCGCACGGCCGGCGCGCGCACGCAGATCTTGCTCAGCACCCTCTCGGCTGCACCGGATGCGCTGTCAGATTACGGCCGCGCAAAGTATGCGCTGGAGGGCCGTTTCATCGCCGCGGGCGGGATCGTGTTTCGGATGGCCGTGGTGATCGGGGATGGCGGCATGTTCGCCCGGATGCGGCGAACTATCCAGCGCTCCCCCGTCGTGCCGATGTTGGACGGCGGCCGCCAGCCGGTCTACGTGCTCGGGATCGACTTCCTGTGCGCGGTCCTGCGCGACGCGGTGGCGGCCGGCGGTGCGGGCCTGACCGGTCGCGCTTGGAACCTCCAGCAGCCGCGCCAGTACACGCTGCGGGAGTTGACGGCAGCAATCGCTCACGGCTGCGGCTACCGGCGCCCCCTGCTGACTGTTCCGCTGCGGCCGGTGCTGGCGCTGCTGCTCGCCGTGGAGAAGCTGCCCCTGCCCCGCCTGCCCATCACCAGCACCCACGTCAAGGGGCTGACACAAGGCGAAGGCGCCGCGCCCCCATCGGACTTCGCCCACTTTGGTTATCCCCCAGAAAGCCTGGACGCGCTGGTGGCGCAGGCCGTGCATGCCAAGAAAGCGACGGACTAAGAAAAGGAGATCGCCATGAAAACGCCGAAAACCATGCAAGCGCTCGTCAAAAAGTATCGTGAGCCCGGCCTCTGGCTGGAGGAGGTGCCGGTGCCCGAGATCGGCATCAACGATGTGCTGATCCGCATCCTCAAGACCGCGATCTGCGGCACCGACATCCACATCTGGGACTGGAACGCCTGGGCGCAGAAGACGGTCCCCGTGCCGATGCACGTCGGCCATGAGTTCGTGGGCCAGGTGGTCGCCATCGGCAGCAACGTCCACGACGTGGAGGTGGGCGAGATCGTCTCAGGCGAGGGCCATATCGTCTGCGGCCGGTGTCGCAACTGCCTGGCCGGCCGCCGCCACCTGTGCAAAGCGACCAAGGGGGTCGGCGTGAACCGGCCGGGCTGCTTCGCCGAGTACCTGTCCATCCCGGTGACCAATGTCTGGCACGCCGATCCGCGCATCCCCCTGGAGATCCTCAGCATCTTCGACCCGTTCGGCAACGCAACGCACACCGCGCTTTCGTTTAACGTCTTGGGCGAGGATGTGCTGATCACCGGCGCCGGCCCCATCGGCATCATGGCCACCGCCATCGCCGTCCACGCGGGCGCACGCTACGTGGTCACCACCGATGTCAACCCCTACCGCCTGGAGCTGGCAAAAAAGATGGGCGCGACCGTGGCGTTGAATGTCAACGAGCGGCGCATTGCCGATGTGCAGGCTGAGCTGGGGATGACCGAAGGGTTCGACGTCGGACTGGAGATGTCGGGCAACGGCTCGGCCTTCCGAGAGCTGCTCGCCAACATGTGCCACGGCGCTAAGATCGCGCTGCTGGGGATCCCCTCGGCCGACCTGGCTATCGACTGGAACACCGTCATCTTTAACATGCTCACCATCAAAGGCATCTATGGCCGCGAGATGTATGAGACGTGGTACCTGATGCAGTCGATGATCCAGACCGGCCTGGACATCAGCCCGGTGATCACGCACCGATTCCACTACACCGATTTTAAGCAGGCGTTCGAGATCATGGGATCGGGCAATTCGGGCAAGGTGATCTTGACCTGGGCGGAGCCCCAATAGTCGCGACTTTGACCGTCAGGAAGTGCTGTCATGGATAACACCCCCTATCGCGCGCTCGCAGCGCGGCTGGATGAACTGCCCAACGGCTTCCCGCCCACCGAGGACGGGGCGGAACTGCGCCTGCTGGCCAGGCTCTTCTCGCCGGAGGAAGCGGCCTTGGTCGCGCAGTTGCGGCTCACGCGCGAGACGCCGACCCAAATCGCAGCGCGCGTCGGGGGCGATCCGCAGGCGCTGCGGCTGCAGCTCAAGAGCCTGGCGACGCGCGGCCTCATCACCGCGGGCCGCGCGCCCGCGGGCGGCTTGGGCTTCGGCCTGATGCCGTTCGTGGTCGGCATCTACGAGATGCAGGCTGGCCGCATCGACGGCGAGCTGGCGCGGTTGTTCGAGGATTACTACCAGCGCACCTATCGCCGCTCGTTGATGCAGCAGCCGCCGGTGCACCGCGTGATCCCGGTGGACCAGACGGTGCGCAGCGATATTGCGGTCCACCCGTTCGAGAGCGCGGTCGACATCATCAACGGGGCCAAGGCGTGGGCTGTCACCGACTGCATCTGCCGCAAACAGCAGGCGTTGCTGGGCCAGGCGTGCGAGCATCCGCTGGACGTGTGCATGGTGTTCAGCGAGACGCCGGGCACGTTCGACCGCGCCGAAAACATGCGCCCGCTCACCCAGGCGGAGGCGCTGGCCACCCTGCGCCGCGCGGCCGATGCCGGACTGGTGCACTCCACCAGCAACAACCAGCAGGGGCTGTGGTATCTGTGCAACTGCTGCACGTGCGCCTGCGGCATCCTGCGCGGCCTGGCCGACCTGGGGCGGGCCAACGTGATCGCGGCCTCGGCCTTCGTCTGCGAGGTGGACGAGGATGTGTGCAGCGCGTGCGGCGCGTGCGTGGAACGCTGCTCCTTCGGCGCGCTCACCGTCGATCTGACCGCGCAGGTCGATGCCGTGCGCTGCGCCGGCTGCGGCCAATGCGTGGCGGTCTGCCCGCAGGAGGCGCTGACGCTGGTCCGCCGCCCCGAGGCCGAGGTGCTGGCCCCGCCGATGACCGAAGACGATTGGCGCAGTGCGCGCGCGGCGGCGCGCGGGGTGGAGTTGGCGCGCACGCTGTGACGAGTTTCGCGGTCGCGCACGATTTTTAAGCTTGCCCCCTTGACCCTGACGTTACGTCATAGTGTATGCTGCCCGACATGGAGCAAACCAAGCCCGCCTACACCGTCCATCAGCTCGCCGCCATGGCCGGGATCAGCGTCCGGACGCTGCATCACTACGACCACGTCGGCCTGCTGACGCCGTCGACGCGCACCGCGGCGGGGTACCGGCTCTACCGGAAGGCCGATTTGCTGCGCTTGCAGCAGATCCTCCTGTTCCGGGAGTTCGACCTGCCGCTGGAGGAAATCCGGCGCATCCTGGACGATCCCGGCTTCGACCTGGTGCAGTCGCTGGCAAAACACCGGCGGACGCTGGAAGAGCGTGCAGAACGGCTGGCTCAGCTCCTGAATACGGTCGATCGGACGATCGCAAGACTTACGGAGGTTGATATGAGCTTGACCGATGCGGAACTCTACGAAGGGTTGCCCAAGGAGCAGGTGGCGCGCTGGAAGCGTGAAGTGGACGAGCGTTACGACCCCAAGCTGGTGGCGGAGTCGAACCGGCGCGTTCAGGCCATGAACAAAGAGCAGTGGAACGACGTCAAGGCCGAAGGGGACGCCGTCGCTCGGCGGATGGCCGAGCTGATGGGCCGACCGGCGAGCGATCCCGAGGTGCAGGCGACCATCGCGCGGCAGCACGCCTGGATCGAAAGATTCTACCCGTGCTCAGCCGAGATATTCCAGGGCTTGGGGCAGCACTACGCCGAGCACCCGGAATTCCGGGCGAACTACGACAAGTATCGCACCGACCTGGCCGACTTCATGCGGGACGCGATGGCGTACTACGCCGAGCACACCCTGGCGACCCGATAACACGCCAGTGATGTAGGACGATTTGGCAAATCGCCCTACATACGATACAAATGAGCATCCCTTGGCATCCCCGCATCAGGAGCAGCACGTGACCAAGCGTTTCGTTGTCGTTGCCGGCAACATCGGCTCAGGCAAAACCTCCATCACCGAACGGATCGGCGCGCGGCTGGGGTGGCACACAGCCTTCGAGTCGGTGGCCGACAATCCGTACCTGGCCGAGTTTTACGCGGACATGCGCGCATGGGCATTCCAATTGCAGGTGTTCTTCCTGGGCCATCGCGCCCAGCAGCACCTGACCCTGGCGGCCGCGCCGGAGTCGGCGATCACCGACCGCAGTATCTACGAGGACGCCCACATCTTCGCCCGCGCGCTGTATCACATGGGCAACCTGACCGAGCGCGACTACCGATCGTACCGCGCCGTGTTTGACCTGGTGGTGGCCGGCCTGCCGCGGCCCGATTTGCTGCTTTACCTGCGCGCGCCCGTGCCGGTCCTGATGGAGCGGATCCACGGCCGCGGCCGGAGCATGGAAAGCGGGATCTCGGCGGAGTATCTGACTTTGCTGGACACCTTTTACGACGAGTGGCTGAGGACCTTCGACCTGTGCCCCGTGTTGACGATCCACACCGATGACCTGGACTTCGTACACAAGCGCAAGCACATGGACATCGTCGCACAGCGCATCCAGGACAAGCTGGCCGGCAAGGAAGACATCGTGTTTCCGCGCAACGGGTCGTGAACGCGGCGGGGTTTCCCTACTCCCAGCGCTCGTATCGCACAAGCTCGCTCAACGGCCGGCGCTCCCTCGGTCTCGGCGCATCATCCGGGTAGCCCAATGGCGTGAAGAGCGCCGGATCGATCTCTGGCGGCAGCCCCAGCACCTCGCGCGCCGCGGCCGGGTCGAACGCGGCGATCCAGCACGTGCCCAGCCCCAGGTCGGCCGCAGCCAACACCATGTGGTCCATGACGATCGTTGCGTCCACATCGGCATGGCTTTTGCCATCGTACATAGCCCGCCGCCACGCCTCGGCCCGCACCGTACAGACGCACAAGATGATGGGTGCCTGCGGGAACCACTCGCGCGGGTAGATGCGGCGCAGTTCGTCCTCGCGGCCCGGCGTGTGGATCACGATGATGCGGAACGGCTGCCGGTTCGCCGCGGTCGGCGCCAGCCGGCCGGCCTCCAGCACCTGCGCCAGCAGGTCATCCGGCACCGGATCGGGTTTGTAGGCACGGACGCTGTAACGCTTGCGGATCAGTTCTTGAAACGACATGGGTCACCTCAAAGTCGTTGGGGCTAGGCCTGTATCTCAGCTAACTCGCGTCGGTCCTCATCCAGGTCGGGGCTGCTGATCGCCTCATCCAGCGCGACGACCTGGCACAACTGTTCCTCGGCATCTTTCGACTGCCCCAGCGTCTTGAAAACCTCGGCCAGGTTGAACCGCGCCACGCGCTCGCCCTCGCGATCGTTCCTTTCCAGATATGATTCCAATGCCAGTTGGTAGTAGGTCAATGCTCGTTGGGGCAGGCCGCGTTCTCCGTAAATGCCGCCGACGTCTTGCAGCGCCTCCGCTTCGGCCGCGAGGTCGCCTGACTCGATCGCCGCGGCGAGCGCCTCCTGGTAAGGCTGAACCTCGGGCACGCTTTCGGCGGCCAACCGCCGGTGAAATGCCGCGCGGGCGGCCCGCTCTTGTGCCTGGTTTGCGGCGACATTCTTTTGCACCAACGCAGTCATCTCCGCCTGCAACGCGTCAGGGTTGTCGAAAAGGCCCCAAACCGGCGCCTGTTCGCCCCCAACGTCGTACCTGCCCTGCAACGGCTGCAGCAGTCGAATGCGCTCGCTGACGGCCGGATGGCTGTCGTAAGGCGAGGTCGGCCGGCTCATGATTTCGTTCAGGCGCTTGTCAAGCGCCTCGCGTTCCCCGGGCACTTCTAGGGGCGGCAAGACGTACAGGTTGTGTAATTCTCGCCCGGCGGCAGTGGCAAGTTTCACCTCCCGGTTAACCTGGGCATCGAAAGCCAGGTCAAGGCGGACAATGCGGGTCAAGCCATCCGCGAAATTGCGTACGCCGTACGCCACCGCGGCGTAGCGGTCAGCCAGGATCTCCTGCAGCCGCGACGCGCCCAGTGTAACCCGCAGGAACACACGATTAAAACCGTTCACGAAGAGCCAGGCGGGATTATACCAGCGCGCCAAGCCGCGATTGGCCAGCCGATAGGCCATGTGACGCATCGACGCCTGTACCTGCTGCGCCAGGTTGCCGCCTGCAGTATCGCGATTGGAGAAATGGCCGTACTCGTGCGCCAAAATGGCCGAGAATTCGGCCTGCGTCATCCCCGGCAGCGCGCCCAAGCCGACGATCAAGCAGCGTTGGCCCTGCCCGCGCAGCTTGCGGAGCGCCCCACCGCGCTCGGTGACGGCGATCTCTACCCCGGGCGTCACGTAGATCGCATCCACGGGCCGTGTGCCGACACGGCCCGCGATCTCCTCGGCCGTTGCCCACAACCTGGGCGACTCATCGCGAGGCAACAAGCGTCCAGGTTCGCCCTCCCGGAGTCGCGTGAAGATGCTCCAGACGATGGCAGCGACCGTGTAGAAACCGGCCAGGCCAACCACGGCGAGAAGGTACAAGTTGACACGCCCTGAGCGCAGCATCAGCCAGATGAACCCGCCAGCGCCGATGATCACGATCGCGGCCAGCACGGGGAGCGAGAGGTAGAAATAGGCGGAGGTCAGCCCGATGACTACCGAGTACAGGCCACGCACGATGCGTTCACCCGCGCCGATCCGGAACGCCTCGCCGCGCGGCGGTCGCTTCACCGCCGCCAGGGTCAACGCGCTCAGCAGCAGGCCGAGCAGAAACAGCAGCGCCATACCTGCCAGCCAACCGACCACGACGTAGCCCAGCACGCGCAACGCCTGGCGGGTAAGCCGGGCCGTGCGTGCCTGTCCGGCGATGTTGTATTTATCGTTGATGCCCTGAATCTCATCGGCCGGCATGCCCAGGTCGCGTGCTTGAAGCAACTCCTGCTCGGCCGTCTCCCATTTTTCGTTATCGGCAGCCAGCAGGCCAGCGATGTAGTGGGGGAAGGGATGGTTAGGCGCAATTTCCAGCAGCTTGCGGTCGGCCTGGCGCACTGCTTCCATCTCATCATTAACAATGCCTGCAAACAGGAGCACCCAATTGGTAGCGAAGTCGTCGGGCAGCCCCTTGACCGCCTCCCGAGCCATCGTCAACGCTTCAGATGCATCCTCCTCTTTCTCCGCGGTCAACAGGGCGCGAGCTGCAGCCAAAGCATTGTATGGTGAAGCGTCGACAGCGTAGGCGCGACGTGCGTGTTCCACAGCCGCGTCCAGTTCGCCCAGCTCGATCTCAACGTAGGAAAGGCGTCGCAGCGCATCGGAAAAATCAGGCGCCAGGGTCAACACCCTCTCGAAACCCGTGCGAGCTGTCGCCAGGCCGGCGGCGTCGCCGCGATCCATCGCAAGGGTCGCCTGATCGAAGAGCGGTACTGCATCGGGATCGATCTTGCCCAGGCGATCCAGGATGGCCTGTTCGAAAGCCAGATCGCGGTCGGTGTCTTCCTGAGGAGTGGGGGCGGCGCAGAGAAGTGGATAACTCATCAGTACGCACAGGACGGAGAGCATAAGCGCAAGAAGGATGCGTTTCATGGCTGGCTCCTTGATCTACAGCGTGGCTACTCTCTAAGAGCATAGCATAGACCAGCCAGTTCGGCAAGGAAACATTCTCGATTTGGGTCAAATGTAACATTGCCGAAATAGCTGCCGCCCGGTTATTTGACCGCGCCGAACGCGGCGAAGCAGCCGTTCTTGTGCAGGATCTCGACCGCGCTGAAGCCGACGCTGCGCAGCAGGTCCACCTGGTACAGCAGGGAGCGCGGGGTATCTTCTTTCTCGATGTAGCCGAACACGTGATCGCGGTACGCCTCGTCCCGCAGATCGGCCAGGTACTGGCCGTAGCGCTGCCACATGATGGCCTGCACCGCGGGCGTTGCGTGCTCGATCAGATCGGCGATCCACAGCGAGCCGCCGGGCCGCAGGGCGGCGTAGCACTTGGCGAAGACCCCGTGCCACTCGGCATCGGTGCGCAGGTGATGAAACACGGCCGCGGCCAGGATGATGTCGAACCGCTCTGCGCCCAGCCTGGCCTCCCGAATATCGGCCTGCAGCGTGAAGACGTTCGCGGAGGTGACGGTCGCGATGCGTTCCAGGGCGCGGTTCAGCATCGCGTGGCTCAGATCGATCAGGGTGACGTTGAGGTCGGGCAGCAGCTCGAGCAACTTGAGGGTGTAGTTGCCGGCGCCGGCGCCGATGTCAAGGACATGCGTCGCGGCCGGGGTAGTCGCCGCGGCGGCCCGCACGATCAACTCCATCGCCAGCGGCGCGTCCACCGTAGACAACTGGCCGGTTTCCAGGTTGGCGAACCGCTCGACATCGGCGTCGAAACGCCGGCGGATTTCCTCGACGGTGGATTTTTTCATGCGTCACCTGTAAGTGCCGATGTGCTCATGGTCAAATCATAGCATAAACTATACCGCCCGGCAATGGACAGAAAACGGCGAACTGGGTAAGATGTTGAGCGACTATCTATCCGCGTTCTCAGCGCTCGTCCGCGTCCTATTTGCGGGGGGCAGGCGCGGGGTCTGCTCTGTTCGAGAAACTTGTGAGGGGGTGTTCCATGGAATATCGAGTTCTCGGCCGCACCGGCGTGCAGGTGTCGCGGCTGTGCTTCGGGACCATGTCGTTCGGCGGCGATGCCGACGAGGCCACATCCGCAGCGATGTTCCGCCGCTGCCGCGACGCGGGCATCAACTTCTTTGACTGCGCCAACGTTTACGCCGGCGGCCGATCGGAGGAGATCCTGGGCCGGCTGATAGCCGGAAGCCGCGACGACCTGGTGATCACGTCCAAGGTGCACTTCCCGGTGGGGCCGGACGTGAACCAGCGCGGCCTCTCGCGGCGGCACAT
>JAPKMS010000314.1 GCA_026645775.1 Anaerolineae bacterium | reverse complement strand
GGGCCAGGTGCGGGCCCAGTTGGGCAAGGACTACACCGTGCGGAGCGTCGATCTGTCATCGGGGCAGGCCCCGTCCGAGATCGATGTGCTGGTGGTGGTTTCGCCGCAGGACCTGGATGACAAGGCGCGTTATGCCATCGACCAGTATTTGATGCGCGGCGGCGCGGTGGTGGTTGCTGCTGGCAGCTACACGATCAACTACGACCCCTACGGCAGCAATCTGACCCTGGCGCCGGTCACGGGCGGCCTCACGGAGATGCTCGCCAGCTACGGCATCACCGTCGGTCCGCAGCTCGTCATGGACCCGCAGAACGAGCCGTTTCCGGTGCAGGTGCAGCGCAAGGTGGGCAACAACGTGGTCAACGAGATCCAGGCCATCAACTATCCATTCTTTGTGGACGTGCGTTCCGACGCGATGGATCGGGGGAATGCCATCGTCAGCAAGCTGACGGCGATCACACTGAACTGGGCCTCCCCGGTGACGGTTGATGAGACAAAGAACAAGGATCGGCAGGTGGCGGTGCTGCTGAAGTCCAGCAAGAACACCTGGCTGCGCACCAGCAGCGATATCCAGCCGAATCTGGAGCAGTATCCGGGCGTCGGCTTCGCGGTGGAAGGTGAAACGGCCGCCCAGCCGCTGGCGGTGGCCGTGCAGGGCTCGTTCGAAAGCTACTTCAAGGGCAAGGCCTCGCCGCTGACGGCACAGGCCGCCGCGACCGACGACCAGGGCGCGGCGACCCCGACCCCCGCGCCGCAGACCGGTGGCACCCTCGAGGCCTCGCCCGCATCGGCGCGGCTGGTGGTGGTGGGCAGCAGCGACTTCCTGACCGATGTCGTGTTCCAGATCTCGTCGAGCATGGGCGCCGATCGTTACCTGAACAGCCTCCAGTTCCTGCAGAACGCGGTGGACTGGTCGGTGGAAGACCTGGATCTGCTCGGCATCCGCTCGCGCGGCACCATCAGCCGCGTGCTTGCGCCGATGTCAGCGAGCCGGGAGCGGTTCTGGGAGGTGCTGAACTATGGGCTGGCCCTGGCGGCCCTGATCGGCATCGGCGTCTTGTGGGGCTTGCGCCGCAAAAACGAGCGGCCGATGGATCTGACGCGCTAAGTTATCACCAAACCGGGCCAGTCGGTGCAGACCGACTTCGCAAAGGTTGCTGCGGTTTCCAACCGCCGGTTTATCAAGAGGATGATTCATGATGAACAAACTCCAGCGCATCCTGATCGGCATTCTTGCCGTGCAACTTATCCTGGCCGTGATCGTCTTCCTGCCCAAGAGCCAGGCCAGCGAGAGCAAATCGCTGCTGGGCGTCAAGGCTGACGAGATCACCGGGCTGACCGTGACCGACGACCAGGGCGCCACGGTCAAGCTGGCCAAATCCGGCGACGCGTGGGTCGCCGCTGACGCGGCCAACTACCCGGCCGACGCGGCCCGGATCACACCCATCCTGGACAAGCTGGTCGCCATCAACACCGGCCGCCTGATCGCGCAGACCGCCGCGGCCCAGACCCAGCTCCAGGTGGCCGACGACAAATTTGTGCGCAAGCTCGAACTCCAGACCGCGAACGGGTCGCAGACCCTCTACCTGGGCAGCGCGGCAGGCTCGGACAGCACGCACGTGCGCCTGGCCGGGCAGGGTGAGGTCTACCTGGCGAGCGATCTGGCGACATGGAACATCGCCGCCGATCTGCTCTCGTGGATCGATCCCGTCTATCTCAGCGTGCCGGCGGCCGATGTCACCGGGTTCACGCTGAAGAACGCCAACGGCGAATGGACGTTTGAGAAGGACGCATCGGGCAACTGGACCTTCCCCGCCCTGGCCCCCGGCGAGACCCTGGACGCGACGGCAGTCAGCAATCTGCTGACCCAGGTGGTCAGCTTGCGGCTGACGAAGCCCCTGGGCCAGGCCGATGATGCGGCTTACGGCCTGGCCCAGCCCGCCGCCGTGGTCACCCTGAGCGCGAAGACCGCCGACCAGACCAAGACCTACACCCTGTCCGTCGGCGCCCAGGATGTCGGCGACAAATCGTATGTGGTCAAGTCATCCGAATCGCCGTACTACGTCCGGGTGGCCGAAGCGAGCGCCAAGGACCTGGTCGAGCGGACGCGCGCGGGCTTCCTCGTGCAGCCGACGCCTGTGGCGCCCGCGACCACAATTCCAGTGACGCCTACGCCGTGACGTTTGTACCTTCTCGATAGTCCGGGGCGACGTGCCTGGCACTTCCGACAAATCGAGAAGATACGACGTGTGGCACTCCTGCCCGGCTCCACAGAGAGGCCGGGCATTTTTGTGCCCGACAAGATCGAAACGGCCGAGCGATTTCTGTATGGATTCTCATTTGATCGGCCGATGCCGTTCATCGCGTGTTCATGTCATGCACCTATGATCGGTCAGGCCTCCAATTTAAACCTAGGAGATTCTCATTATGCTCTTACGCTCTCATCGGCCGGCGGCGTGGTTGACCGGTCTCTTGGCCTGTGTGGCTATCGCGGTGACTCTGGCAGCGTTGCTCGCGCCTTCGGCGGCGACCGGGGCGCGGGCCGCGTCGGTGCAGTTCAATGATCTCGGCAGCGCGGCGACCCCGCCCGCGCCGGCGGCCGCCAACCCCATCTCGAACGGGTGGGAGCGGGTGCTGAATGCCCGCAGCTACCTCTCCGATCCTAACTTCCATTTTTACGGCATGACGTGGGTCGACCGCAACCTGGGCTTTGCCTACGGGGGCTTGTCCTGGGATGTCAACGGCATGGGGCGGGTGTTCCGCACCACCAACGGCGGCGCGACCTGGGCGAAGGTGTGGGAGAGCAGCGGCTGGAAGATCGGCATGGCCTGCACCGATGCGCTGCACTGTTGGGTGGGCGGCAAGGGTGGCCGCGTGGACTATACCGTTAACGGGGGCAACACCTGGTATCGCGCCAACGCCTATACCTGGGCCGATATGGATAAATACCCGGCGCCCCCACAGCAGACGCCGGTGCCGTTCACCGCCTGGATCCGCTCGGCGGGCGCCACCACGGACGGCGGGGCGGTGATCTTCGGCGCGACCGACAATACCATCTTGCGCGCGACCGATGGCCGCAACTTCTACAACTACTGGCCGTTGTTGGGCTGGTATTCGGCGACCTGGTCGATGACGTGTCCATCGGCCACGGTCTGCTACGGCGGGCAGATCAATAAGTTTATCGTCAAGAGCACCGATGCGGGCGCGTCTTGGGAGCTGCCCGCGTACGTCAACGGCAACGACATCATGAAGCAGCCGTGTCTCGTCGACAAGTACCCGCCGCCTGGCCCCAATTCGGCCGGCGGCATCCAGCGGCGTTACTACGGGCTGTCCTTTGTCAACACGCAATACGGCTGGGCTGTGGGCAGTTGTGGCGCGATTTACCGGACGACCAACGGGGCTGCGAGCTGGTGGGAACTGCAAACCTCCGGCCTATCGCAAGAGATCGAGTTCCGTCGCGTCAAGGCATTCAGCAAGACCAACGCGATCGCGGTCGGCGGCGAGGCGCCCGATCCGGCCGATCCCAGCATCGCCACCCGCGCCATCGTGTACATCACACAGAACGGCACGACGTGGTATGCCGTCGCGGCGCCGGAAACGGGCGAGCTGCACGGGTTGGGCGCGTTCACCGATGCGACCTACGTCGCGGACTGGGACGGCCAAATCTGGCGGTGGACCGGCGCGCTGCTGCCGGTCACGCCGACTCCCACCTTCACCGCGACGCCCGTCGTGACCGAGACGCCGACCCCGACCGCCACGGCCACGGCGACCGCGACCGAAACCCCGACCGCCACGCCGACCGCGACTGCCACCAGCACACCCACGCCCACCGCCACGGCGACGCCGACCACGGGTGATATCCGGGTGGTGGCCTTTGCGGATGCGGATGGCGACGGCGCCAGGGATGTGGACGAGGCCGGCTTGCCCGGTGCGCAGTACACCCTGCAGCTCAACGGTGCGCCGGTGGCGGCAGCGACCACCGGTGCGGATGGTATAGGCGTCTTTGCGGACCTCGCGCCCGGCAACTACGCGCTGGCCGAAATTGTCCCGCCCGCGGGGTATGTGTCGGTCTATCCGCAGATGTTGGTGCCTGTGCTGGCCGGCGACGTCACCGCGGCGAACTGGCCGCACCTGGCCGCGACGCCGACCCCCACGGCGACGGCGACGCCGCAGCGCATGTGGCTGCCCATGTTGATTCGGTGATCAAGGAGGGCGCACCCGCCGGCTGTCGTACCGGCGGGTGCGTTTATCAGCGGAGTTATCCTCGGTTACTTCGGCGGTTCGTAACGTTTCCACGCACCGTAATTGAAGAACACCAGCAGCATATCCCGGTTGAATAGCGCTGGGTCCGCCCCCAGGATCCAGGCGGCGCTGAACGGCTGCGCCTTACCGACCCATGATGTTTCGCCGGCCAGAGGGTTGCCCAGTGCCTCGCGCACGCCCGGCTCCGTGCACCACGTCGCGCTGAAACCATGGATCAATGCGGGGGAGAGTTGAGCTGCTTCTGCGCATGCTGAGGTCGTCATGCCGTCGCGCCACTTGTCGGCATATGCCTGCCACTTGTCGTCACCGGTCAGCACATAAATCTCCAGGGTGTCACTGCGCCAGATCATGGCGCCCCGCTCGAAGGGCTGCCAGGAGGTCATGATGTCGCGCACGGTCTCAGTGGCACAACCCAGGCGTCCGGCCTGTTGTGCGTTCACGAACTGCGTGTATGCCGCGATCTTACACGGCGTGGGTGCTGATGTCGGCTTCGACGTGGGCTTCGACGTGGGGGTGGAGGTCGCGCGCAAGACGGGGGGCAGCACCGTGGTGGGCCGGATCCGGGTCAGCACGGCCACTTTCGTCCGGGTGGCGGTGGGCGCGACGGGACGCGTCGATGTCGCGGTGGCCGTCGGCGTGCGGGTCTCGGTGGGCTCAGCCGTGGGCGTGTCCGTCGGCGCCGGGGTTGCGGACGGGGTCAGGCTGGGCGCCACGAAGGGTGTGCTGCCGGCGGGGCGTTCTCCGCCGCCCAACACGCGTGTCAGCAGCAGGATCACAGCCAGCACTCCCACCGCACCCGCGGCCAACAGGCCCAACGGCCGCCGCCGATTGCCGGTCGCGGCGCTGTCTGTGGCCGGTGGTGCAGGTGTCGATGGGGGTGCGCTGCCGGATGACTTCCCCGCAGCCCGCGCTTGTGGCTTGACGGCTTCGCCCTTGGGGATGGCGATGAGCGGGACGCCGGCTGCCGGCCCGGCAGGTAGGTTAACCAACAGGGGCGCGGTCGTTGCGCCTGGCCCGGGCGCCGCCACGTCAAAGATGCGGCCATCTTGGGCGCGCATGTAGAGCACCGGCGTGCCCCATTCCGCGCCCAGGCCCTCACCGTAGATCGCCTTGCGTGCCTCGGCCAGCGCCGCGTCCGCGGGGTAGCCGTCAGCCAGCGCCATGTAGAATTCATGGGCGCAGGCCACCGCGGCCTCATTGCTGATGGCGAACTGCATGGCGATGACCGCGGGGATGCCCTGTTGGATCAGGCTTTGCGCCACGCCCGAGAACGGATCGTCTCGGGACGCCCGCGCGCCTTCGCAGGCGTTAAGCACGGCCAGGCGCAGGGTGCGTTCGTCGTGCAGCAGCGTGCCCAGGTATTCGCCGTTCACCGGCCGCCCGCGGCCCTGCTCGTCTTCCAGCAGCAGAAAGCCGTCCTGGTTGGCCGCATCGAACCCGCCGTGGCCGATGAAGTGGAAGACGTGATACTCGACGCGGCGCACGGCGCGCTGCAGCGCGGTCAGTGTGGCGCGCTCGCCGGTGGCGCCGGGCTGCGGCAGCCGGTCCAGCACCACCCGGCCCTGGCTTTGGAGATCGGCCAGCGACTGCGTCAGCTTGGCCCATTCGTTCTCCACGTCGATGGGCGGGTAGCCGTCGGGGCTGGCGATGACGACCAGGACGCGCAGCGGGAGCTGGACGGCCAGCGGCGGCAGCTCTTCGACGGCAGGCAGGCGGCGCACGACGGGCGTCTCATTGGAAAGCGCCAGAAACCGGTTGGCATCGGGGTTGTAGAGGTATTCCCACGGCAGCACGGCCAACTCGGGCGCGGCCGCCAGCCGCAGACGGATGCGCAGTCCGGCGCCCTGCCGTCCCGCCTCCTCCAGGCTTTTGTTCAGCGCGACGTACATGGCGTCGTCGAAGAGCGCCCGGAAGAGCTTTCCCCCGAACTCCTTGGTGGCCTGCACCTCGGGCGAATCGATGCGCCGCATGCCGCTTTGCGGCCGCCCCATCCGCAGCAGGAAGTTTTCCACTTCCAGATCCGAGAAGGGGACAGCGAACCGGGCGGTGGCTTCACCGGCCGGTGCATCCAACACCGTGGCCTGGTACCCGTCTGGGTGCCGCTCGATGCTGACATCGAAGTTGAGGTAGCGCATCCCTGTCATGTCCGGCCTCCTGCTACCGCGCCACATTGATCTTGATGGACGGTAGTAACGACTTCAGTCGTTCGGTGTCCACGGAGAAGCGACTGAAGTCGCCACTACGACCCCCTCAAATTCTCAGTGGCGCGGTACTACTTATTGGAGGAAGAAGAGCTTCGCCAGATCCTCCTCGGTCGCCGCGCCCGAACGCAGCCGCTCCCGCAGCACGGCCGCCTCGGTGTCGAGATCTGTCGGCGTCAGCACATCACGGCTGAAGATGCCGGTCCGGCGCGGGGGGATGGCCGTGTCCAACTGGGGCGCGTCGCCGCGCAGCAGGGCCAGCACGGCATCGATCACCTGGCTGTTCGCCGGCAGATCGCGGTGCTTCTCCTGGATGTAGTACACCTGTGCCCCGGGCAGCGTCGCTGACCACAGGGGCACCGTCCCGTCGCCGGCATCGGGCCCTTCCTCACGGCTGACTGCAACGAACTTTACCCGATCATGTGCGTCGGCCTCGCGCCGGATCTCCACCGTGGTGCTCAGGTTGCAGCCGGCGATCTGGATCGTCTCGACGGGGTGGCCGGCCCCGGCCAGCAGCCGGTGGAAATCGCGGGCCTGCCGGATGAACTTGGGCCGGAGCCCCTGCCAACGCCACGCGTCCGGATCGTAGAGATCCCAGTTTGCCGGGTAACCGCGGCCGGGGGGAAAGAGATCGGGCGGCGGGGGCAGAAGCTGGTAGAAGCTGGGCAGGCTCATCAGCAACGGGTTGGCACGGTTGCCCGCGTTGAGCTTCTCCGCGAGGACCAACATATCGTTGCCAAGCACGACGTTCTGGATGGCGTTGGCCGCGCCGAAGTAGGGCGTGCCCAGTGAGATCACGCGCGTCACCCGCTCGCGCGCCGCATCGGGGTGGAGCGCCAGGTAGGTGCGTGCCACGATCCCGCCCATGCTGTGGCCCACCAGCGTGAATTTACGGCCGGGGTCCCGCTGCGCCCACCGCGCCAGGCTGCGGTGCAGCGCTTCTGCGTTGGTCTCGATGGGGCGGCGCCAGTCGTACGGGAACTCGTACAACTCGGCCTCACGGCGCAGCGCCAGCGCGATCTTCAGATAGACCAGCTTCTCGATCCCCACCGGCACCGCCTCGATGGCCGGGTTGGCATCGGCCGTGCCCTCCTCGTCGAGCTCCAGGTAGTTCGCGTGTCCCTCCAGAAAGAGGGCCGGGTTGATCCACAGCGAGGTCGTGATGCCGCGGATGGAGGCGAGCAGCGAGCCCATGATGCCGGGCAGCAGCACCACGCGCTCACGTTCGCCCAGCGGGCCGCGCGTGGCCGGGATCGGCGCGGCCGCCACCAACTCGGAGGCCGTCTCCGGGCCGAAAAGCTGCTCGGCCGCGGCCGTATCCTGGCCGGATTCCAAGCGCGCTGCGATCTCATCCAGGGAAAGGGTGGACCAGGTGGTGAGCAGGTCGTTGGTGTTCAGGGGGTGTGTCATCATTGTCCTTACTCCGCGTTCAGGAATGCGTCGAAAAACCAAAGGAAGTAATCGAATGCGCCGGTGCG
>JAPKMS010000313.1 GCA_026645775.1 Anaerolineae bacterium | reverse complement strand
CGCGATGCCGCCGCCAGACCCGCCCAGCGTGAACGAAGGCCGCACCAGGCACGGGTAGCCGACCCGGCCGGCGATCGCCTCCGCTTCGGCCAGAGAGCGGGCCAGCTCGGACGCCGGCACGCGCAGCCCCGCGGCCACCACGGCATCGCGGAACTTCAGCCGGTCTTCGGCCAGGTCGATGGCCTCGAGGCTGGCGCCGATCAGCCGGACGTCGTAACCGGCCAGGATGCCCCCCTGCGCCAGCTCCATCGTCAGGTTGAGCGCGGTCTGGCCGCCCACGGTTGGCAGGAGCGCGTCGGGCCGTTCCGCCGCGATGATCTTCTCGGCCAGCGCGGGGGTCAGCGGCTCGATGTAGGTGGCGTCGGCCAGGTCGGGGTCGGTCATGACGGTGGCAGGGTTGGAGTTCACCAGCACGATGCGGTAGCCCTCCCGCCGCAGCGCCTTGCACGCCTGCACGCCGGAGTAATCGAACTCGCACCCCTGGCCGATGACGATGGGGCCGGAGCCGAGGATCAGGATGGTGTGGATGTCTTTTCGTTTGGGCATCTCAGGCTCCCCGGCCGGCGCGGCCCGCCAGCAGGCGCATGAACTCGTCGAACAGGCCCAGCGCATCGTGCGGGCCGGGCGCGGCCTCGGGGTGATATTGCACGGCAAAGGCCGCCAGCGCCGGCGCGCGCAGCCCCTCGACGCAGCCGTCGTTGAGGTTGGTCTCCATCACTTGAACTCTGGCCGGCAGGCTTTCGGCGCGGACCGCAAAGCCGTGATTGTGGCTGGAGATGGCCACCCGGCCCGTGGCCGCGTCCTGCACCGGCTGGTTGCCGCCCCTGTGGCCGAACTTCAGCTTGTACGTCGTGCCTCCCAGCGCCAGCCCCAGGATCTGGTGGCCCAGGCAGATGCCGAAGATCGGCACGCGGCCCAGGAGCTGCCGCGTCGCCTCGATGGCATAGGTCACGGCCGCCGGGTCGCCGGGGCCGTTGGAGAGGAACACCCCGTCCGGCCGCAGCGCCAGGGCCGCGTCCGCTGAGGTCTGTGCAGGCACCACCGTCACCCGACACCCGCGGCTAACCAGCTCCCGCAGGATGTTGCGCTTGATGCCGAAGTCATACGCGACGATGTGTGGATTCAGAATCGAGCCTTTAGGCGGTGTATGTGGGGACGACGAGAGACCGGCTGAAGCCTCGATTCCGGCGGCAGGACCAGCGAAGTCCCCCGGCGCCACCTCATACGCCTCCGCGCACGTCACCTCGCGCACCAGGTCCAGCCCGTTCATGTCCCGCGCCGCTCGCGCCAGGCCGATCAACCGCTCGGCGTCCGTGTCCAGGCTCGACAGCGCCGCGTTCATCGCGCCGTGGATGCGGATATGGAGCACCAGTGCGCGTGTGTCCACGTCGCTCATGCCTGCGATCCCGCGCTCGGCCAGGTACGCGTCGAGCGTGCCCGTCGCGCGCCAGTTGCTGGCGACCGGGCTGGCCGCGCGCACCACGAACCCCGCGGCCCACGCGCGGTCCGATTCGTCGTCCTCCGCGTTCGCGCCGTAGTTGCCGATGTGCGGCTGGGTCATCATCACGATCTGGCCGCAGTACGACGGGTCGGTGAGGATTTCCTGGTAGCCCGTCATGCTGGTGTTGAACACCAGCTCGCCGGTCCGCTCGCCGAGCGCGCCGTAGGCGACGCCGGGCCACAGTGAGCCGTCGGCCAGCGCGAGCAGCGCCGGACGGGGCGTGTT
>JAPKMS010000312.1 GCA_026645775.1 Anaerolineae bacterium | reverse complement strand
CGGGATCGGCGTGTTGGTTGGGGTTGGCGTGCGCGTCGGTGTGTTCGTCGGCGTGTTCGTGGGTGTCGGCGTGCGCGTCGGCGTGTCCGTCGGCGTGGCGGTCGGGGTCGCTGTGTGCGTCGGCGTCGCCGTGCGCGTCGGCGTGCTGGTCACCGTCGGCGTCGCCGTCAGCGGCTGCGCAAAGTAGTTGGCGTCATCGCTGTCGCGCACCGTGACCGCATCGTAGCGGCCGGTGGTGGTCGCGGTGTCGGTATGCTGGCCGACCTCCGCCGTGATCGGTCCCAGCCCGCAGGTCTGGCTCTGGTCGGGTTCGAGCGGGTTGGGGAAGACGCAGCCCGTGATGGCGTAGACGTTGTCGGTCAGGGTGACGTTGCTCAGCGGCACATTCCCGGTGTTTGTGACGACGAACCGGAAGTAAACCCTGCTCCCGACCGTTGTCACCGGTCCGGTCGGCGTGTCTGCGTCTTGCCACGTTGCCTGGTTGTCTACCGACACGAGCTTCTCGACGTCAATCGCCGGTTGGCTGGGCACGTAGGTGTTCGCCGCATCGCTGTCGCGCACCTGGATGTCCACGTACAGCCCGGTCGCAGTGGCGGTGTCTGTGTGCTGCCCTAACTGCGCCGACGTGGGGCCGTGATAACAGGTGTAGCTCTGCCCCGCCGCCAGCGGATCGGGAACCTGGCAATCGGTCAGGGTGTAGACATCATCGCTCACGGTGACGTTGGTTAGCGGCACTTTGCCGGTGTTGGTCACCACGAACTTGAAGTAGACGGCATTCCCGACCGCGGACTGTGGGCCGGGCGGCGTATCGGCGTCGTGCCAGGTCGCCTGCCCATCCACCGAGACATACTTCTCCAGGTCAATCTCGGGCAGCAGGTTCAGGCCCGCGTCCCACTGCATCTGGCGGTCGCCTGCGGCCAGCACGATGCCGATCGTGTCGCCGGTGGTGGGGTCGGCGTCGCTGTCCAGCGCGTCGTTGCCGCCCTGGTCGCGGCCGGTGATCAGGTAGCCCGCCGGGGCATAGAATCGCACGCGATACGTGCCAGGGAGCAGATCACAGAACTCGTAGCGGCCGTTGCCGTCGGTCTGCGCGGATTCCTGGGAAACCCAGGCGCCGCCGATTTGCTTGAACAGCTCAGCTTTGACGTCGGCGACGCCCGCCTCGCCCGCGCCCTGGATGCCGTCGCGGTTCTGATCCAACCAGACGGTGTCGCCGAGACAGGCGAGCTCGGTGTTGCCGAAGTCCGCGCCGGTCACGGCGCGATCCGTCAAGGTGATCGTGCGCGCGGCGCCGCCGGCCGGGGCGGTCTGCGTCCAGCCGCTCTGCGCGAGCTCGGTCACGGTGTAGCTGCCGGGCTCCAGATTGGCGAAGGTGTAGACCCCGCTGCTGTCGGTCGTCGCAGTCAGGTTGACCGGGTGCGGGCCGCCGGTCAGGCGGAACGTCCAACCGGGCAGCGCCGGTTCACCGGCGTTGCGCACGCCGTCCGCGTTCAAATCGCTGAACTTGACGCCGCTGATCGCCAGCGTGCCGCGGTTGCCGAAGCGGATCTCCCGGCGCAAGGGGTACCCCAACGTCACCTCCTGAGTCAACGGCGTCGTGTTGGTGTAGCCCGGATGATTGTCGACCTGCTCGACGACCTTATACTGGCCGCTCACCAGGTCGGTGAAGAACAGACGGCCGTCGGCGCCCGTGGTGCCTCCCCGATGCTGCGCCCAATCGTCGCTCTTCCACATGTACAGCGCGAACTGCCAGCCCGGCAGCGGCGGTTCCTGGTCCGAATCCCAAACCCCATCGCCATCCAGATCCAGGAACTTCAGGATTTCAAGGATGGAGTACTGTCCGTTGCCAAAATCCGCGCGCCACTGAGTCCAGGCGTCCGCGGCGCTGCGAGTGCGCGTCTGACTCTGCGGAGTGCTGTTAGTCCAACCGCCTTGTAGAGTCTCCGTGAGCACATACGAACCGTTGCCGCTGATCGCACCTGAGAAGAACGCGTTCCCGTTGGCATCCGTCGCAGCCGAGAACTGGCCACCGGGGGTCGTCAACGTGAAGTTCCAGTTCGCCAGGCTCGGTTCATCCTCTCCCTGGACGCCGTCAAAGTTCTTGTCCTCGAACTTGTGCGCGATGATCAGATTGTCGGAGCGTTCCCAGGTGTGCACGGCTTGCCCGAGCGCCTGCACGCGCGTCATCTGCCCCAACACCAGCCGTTGCCAGGTATCCGGGCTGACCTGATCAACGAACCGGGACCCGGCCGGGAGGTCCACCACGGCAGAGGCGGTGATGGTTGCCGCGCCCGGAACCGTGCTGGTGAGCGTAAACGCCGCCTCTCCGTTGCTGTCCGTCACGGCGCTGGTCCTGTCCAGCGCGCCCAGGGATGCCGCCACGGTCACGGTGTAGCCCGCCAGGGGATAAGCGCCCTTGGTCAGTCGCACCGTGAAGGTGTGCGTCGGTTGATAGGGCAGGAACCCGGTGCTGGAGGTCGGGACGATCGCAAGCTGAATGTTCCCCGGTTGATACTCGACCGGAGGCGCGGCGGGCACAGCGGCGAGGATGGCGTTGTAGGCGTTGCGCACAGCGGTGTCGTACGAGGAGTTATAGAGGGTCGCGTCGGCCTGATCCAGGCTCCAGCCATCCGTGTAATACCATACCGCAGCCTGCCGGGCCGCTTGCTGAACGGCATCGTTGAGGGTGGGCGGATAGTGTGTTACGATCCAGGCCACGCGCCAGTCCGAGAAGAAGCCGCTGTCGAGGCAGAAACCGCGATTATAGGCCCGTGAATGATAGATGTCCGTGCAAAACGCGTAGGCGATGTTGCCGCCGCCGAAATCCAACTTGCCGAGGGGGGTGTCGAGGATCTTCTTGGATCCGCTCTTCAAGAGGTTGACCGAAATCGATGCGTTGGGTTGTGGGTTGTTGGTCGGATTGACCCACGATGCGTTGCCGCACACCGCCGCGTCCGGGCTGTCGGGCCTCAAGCGCCAGAGCTCCGGCAGCGTGGAGGTGATCTTAATCCCAGATGGAGGCATCGGCGCCTGGGCCATGGCCGTGTGGATGTCTGCTGCCCACAAAACTGAGAACATGAGAAGGATCAAAAGCAGGATCAGCTTCCAGGGTCGCGCGGCATGATTGACGTGAAGATGCGAATCCGGTAAAGCACGACAGTTTGACATAGCATCCATAGCGGGGCCTCCTTAGACATAGATTTCCACAACAGTGCTGATGCGAAGAACGAAAGAAACGCCAACTGGCGCAACACGCAAAGCTGGGAACGATCCGTCAATGCCAAAGCTGAGACCGAGCTAAGAAGGGGAGCCAATGAAGAAATTCAGCGTCTGGCATCCCTGGGTGTGTGAATCATTATAATAGACGCTGCTATTCTGTCAAGTCCTCAAAAATTAGCGGGGCCGCCTTGTGGGACGACAAGAGGACCTGCCGGCCTAATTCAGCCGGTGGTTTGTTAGTGCAAGGGGCTGTACTAACCGGCCAACGGCAAGGTGAGCTGGACCTGCGTCCGTTGGCCGGGCGCTGACTCCAGCGCTAGCGACCCGCCGACGACCGCCATCAGGGTGCTGTGGAGCGCCAGGCCCTGGCCGCCGCCCATCTGCTGCGGCAGACCGATCCCGTTATCCGTAATCGTGATCTGCAGCCGGCCATCGGCGATCTGCGCGGCGACCGTCAGCCGCAGCCCGGCGCCGCCGGCCGGCCGCTGCGCGTGTTTGGCCGCGTTGCGCACGGCCTCCCGCGCCGCGTAATAGAGGGTTTCGGCAGCCAGCGGCCGGGCCCCTGTGGCCTGGTCCTCGACGCCGTCCGCACAGCGCCACGTCACCGCCTCAAACGCCTGGGCGAACTCCACATCCAGCATCCGGCGCAGCGCGCCGATCAGGCCCAGGCGGGCGATCTCCGGCAGCACCGTCGGCGCCAGTTCGCGCAGCAGGTCGGACACCTCCTGGTGCGCGTCCGAAAGCTGTGCGAGGACGACGTCGGACGATTTCCCGGCCGACAGCGACAGCATCGCCGTGTGAATCAGGGGCAGCACCTCGTCGTGGAGCACGCGGCGGGTGCGCTGATCGAGGATCTGCGTGGTTGCCATGCGTTCGCGCTGAAGCTGCATCAGCCGCTGCGAGAGCGCGATACTGGCCGCCGTGTCAACGAGCCGCTCGCCGGTCGAGCGCGCGATCTCGATCTCTTCCTGGGTATACAGCCCGTTACCGCGCCGCGGCCCCACCAGCAGGATGCCTGTCAGGCCGCGCAACCCCCACAGGGGGATCGCCCACGTCGCGCCCGCGTACTGCCCCGGCTCCACCGGCATGATCAAGCCCAGCCCAGCGAGGGGCCGCTCCAGCAATGGGCCGATGGCCGGACACGAGCGGCTGGCCGGATAGCTTTGGCCGGCCACCAGCGCGGCGGAGGGGCCGGCCGGGATCAGATAAGCCACCGTCGTGTCAAGCACCGAGCTGCACAGCGCCGCGAAGGGTTCCGTCGCCTCCTCGGCCGGGCTGGGCGCGGTCAAGAGCGAATCGTACAAGTGCTGGCTGGTGACAAACGGCCGCAGCCGGCGCATCGCCTCATCCCATTCCACGTACGAGCGCCAGCTCAACAGGGCAAAGAAGGCGGTCATCAAGGAGGCCGTCAGCAGCACGGCGTAGACCGGCTGCAGCCCTCGCACCAACGCGCCGCCCGTCAGAACCCCATAGCCGGCCGCCAGCAGGAGCGCACGTTTCCACTGCCGCGCCAGCCCTTGCCGCGGCAGCGCCTTGCCGGTGAACAGCTCGTACGCGGTCATCGCCTGGCCCAGCGCCGCCGTCACCCCGGCGATCAGCAGCGAGATCACCAGGTCGAACTCGCCGATCACCGTCAGCGTCCGGCCATAGATGATGTAGTAGCCGCCCACAGCCGTGTGGGTGATCGTCCAGACCACTACCGCGGCCACCAGCACAGCGACGCCCAGCAGCAGCAGCGAGGCGGCCGTCAGCCAGGGCTGCGCCCGCCGCCGCGCCAGATCGCCCATCATCCGCTCGGTGATGCCGGGGCGGCGCAGCGCGTCCAGCGAGAGCGCAACGCACAGCAGGACGTACAACGGGTAGCCGACCGCCACCAGCGGAATCTCGCCGATGACCGGCGCCTTGATCACCTGGCGCAGCGGCCAGATGACTGTCGTCAGCCGGGCAACCCAGGGGATATGCGGGATGCCGAGCAGGGCCAGGCAGACGAACCCGATCGCCAGGATCGCGGCCGTGATCCACAGCCACGGGCGGTGTCGCCGGCGCAGCTCGCCGCCGCTGCCGGTCCAATAGCCCGCGTACCACAGCAGCACCACGTACCAGACAAACGGCAGGACGACCACCGGTGTCATCCCCACGGCCAGCCAGAGGGTGTTGCTGCGGGTGAAGGAGAGGCTTTCGCTGAGGAGCAAGGCCGAATGACTGATGAAGAACAGGCTGCCCAGGATGAAGCCGCCCCCGGCCAGCGCAACGCCCCAGGTGCGCCGCTCCGCGTTGAACCACACGATGATGCCCAGCCAGAGCAGCAGGATCGTGTTGAACAGCGAGGTCGCCAGCAGCGCCCAGGTGAGCAGTTGGGTCGAGGTCATGCAAACCTCAGGCCGCCGATTGAAATCGGCGTCTGGCATGACAAACCTGCTGAAGCAGGTTCGGCGGCAACTTGAGATGATGTCATCGTGTCCATGGTATCCATTGATCTCGTTCATCCAGCACCGAGCCGTTGCCGTCGTCGTCCCAGCGGATGATCTGCCGCCGGAGCGCGATGATCGTGGCGCGGGTGCGGGCGATCTTCTCGTCGGTGGCCGTGTGCTTCAGATCCCACGCCGCGTAGATCTGCCCGTTGACGCGGCTGATGGTGCGCTTGTCGCGGAAGCCCAGCCGCTCCGCGATCTGCTCGTTGGTCAGCCCGGCCGCCATCATGCTCGCCACGGCCTGTTCGTTGGGCTCCAGCAGCGCCATCGGATCGTTCTCGTCCTTGTGCCGTACTTCGTGCACCCGCGTCGCGATATCGGGATCAATGAAGCTGCGGCCGGTGATCGCGTCGCGGATCAGCGGCACAAGCATGGCGGGCAGCAGGTAGTTCGACTT
Organism: Anaerolineae bacterium; assembly: GCA_026645775.1. GTDB lineage: Bacteria > Chloroflexota > Anaerolineae > CG2-30-64-16 > CG2-30-64-16 > MO66. Next base: position 391 of record JAPKMS010000312.1, on the reverse strand, counting down.
GCGGACGTAGGCGAAGTGGGTCAGGATGCCGGCGCCTCGGAACTGGCGGAAGTAGGCGTCGTCGTCCTGGATCGAGTAGAAGACCACCGGCAGCCGCGGCAACTCGCGGCGGATGGCGACCGCGGCCTCGATGCCGTTCATCGGGCCGGCCAGCCGCACGTCCATCAGGATCGCGTCCGGCGCGTCCTGGAGGCAGTACTCCAACGCGGCCTCGCCGGTGTCGCAATCGTAGATCACGGTCACACTGCCGGTCGCGGCCAGCCCTTCGCGCAGCGCGGGCCGCAGCCGGGAGTTGTCTTCCACAAGCATGAGGTTGATCACGGTCTCAGCGTCCTTTTCGCAGGTAGCGTTATTGTCGCCGGGCGGGGCCGTTTCGTCAAGCACTTGAGTG
>JAPKMS010000311.1 GCA_026645775.1 Anaerolineae bacterium | reverse complement strand
TCAGGGGGCAGACGCAGCTCGAATTGCCAGCCTTTGGCGGTGCGCACGACCGCCTGCGCGGCGCCCGTCACCCGATAAGTGCCGAAATCCATGATGGTGCCATCGGTCGCCAAAGTGATTTGATGGTCGTCCGGGTTCCAATAGACCTGATCGGCCGCGCCGTCGATGCCGAATTCGACGGCGTCGTCCAGCCAGATGTAGTCTTCCTCGCGCACGATGACATCGTCGAGCAGGCTCCCTGCCAAGATCAGATCATTACCGATCCAGCCGCAGTAGAACGTGCCTGAGAGGTCGCTGGCGTCCGGCGGGGGCGTCGGGAAGACATAGTCCGCGGTCGTCGCGTCCAGTAACAGCGATGGTGCGGCCGTCCAGTCGCCCAGTTGGCCATCCAGGGCGAACTGGGGCCCCAGGGCCGGGCAGTCCAGCGTGCGCGGCGCGGGCCTGGGCGTCGGCGTGGGTGAGTTTACCGCTGTTGGGGTCAGCGTCGCCGTCGGGCTGGGCGTCAGGGTGGCGGTCGCAGTAGCGGTCGCGGTGGCCGTCGGCGTCGGGCTGGCGATGGGTTCGTCACCGGGGGTGGGCGATGGCGTGGGCGTGTTGGGCAGGCCGCTGAGCTTGAGAGCGCCAAAATTCGCGGAGTTCGAGTTGGTGCTTTGGCCGCGCCAGATCATATGATCGTCGCGGCTGCCGCCGTCGTCATCTTCGTTCAGGCCGACCGTGAAACTGATGATCTGACCGGGTACGAGCTCGCCCAGGTTCAGCGCGCTTTGCGGCAGGTAGAGCTCCAGGTTCCAGCTCCCGGTGCCGCTGCTCACCACCACGGTGGCTGCGGGCACAGGATTGCTGCCCAGATCGATGATTTGGGCGCCCGTATCCACGGTAAACTGGTGGTCGTCACCGCTGCCCCAGTTCCAGCTATCCCGTTTGCCATCCAACGCCAGTTCGACGCCATCATCGTGCCAGATCGAGGTGCTGTCCCGGTACACGTGGTCATCCTTGATCCTGGCCGCAAACACGAGATCGTTGTCTTGCCAGCCGCACCAAACCTCGGCCGAGAGATCCGTAGGATCGAGGCGAATGCCGCTCTCGATATATTGCGCGGTGTCGCGGTCCAAGACAATTGAGGGCCGGCCGGTCCACTCGCTCACGGCGCCATCCAGCGTCAGGGCGGCGGGCACGCGTGGGCAATCGCGCGGCGTCGGCACGGGGGTGGGGGTGGCCGTCGGTGCGGCCGTGGGTGTGCGGGTCGGCGTCGGGCTGGGTGTGCGGGTCGGCGTGGGCCAGGGGGTCGGGATCGGCCGGTTGCCCGCGATGACCTCAACGAAATGGACGGTCTCGTCGCCATCCTGGCGGTTCCACAGGCGAAAGTCGCTGCCGCCTTGCTGGCGGTTGGCGAAGCGCGCGTCGCTTAAGACAAAGGTCGCCTTTTTCCACTCGCCGCTGTTGGTCTTGGTCACGATTCCCGCGCTGCGATCGGCGGTGGTTGCGCTGTCGTACTGGAGTTCCCAGGTGTTGGCGCCCTGGTCGAGATAGGTGACGGTGATGGTTACAGGATGCGTGCCACCGAACAGGTAGCCATCATCCACGTTGAAATACATGTACTCATTGCCGTTGACACCATCGGTGCGACGGGTG
>JAPKMS010000310.1 GCA_026645775.1 Anaerolineae bacterium | reverse complement strand
GTCCTTGTCCATCGTGATCACTAGCCGCTGTTCGGTCGCGGCCAGTGTCAATATGGCGCGGTCGGACATGCCCGGGTCCAAGTTGCGTACGGCAACCACATCCAGATCTTGGCTCGCCAACCAACGCTCTACGGCCTTACTGACCCCCACATCCACCAGGATCTTCATGCGGCTGCCAGCAGATAGACTCGTTCTTCGCTCACGCGCTCCGCAGCATAGGCCAAGACCGCCTGGATGTCTGCCATCTCCAATTCCGGATAGTCCTCGAGCAGATCGGAGGCCGGCACGCCCGCGGCCAGTGCGGTGAGGATCTGCTCGACGCTGATGCGCATGCCTCGGATGGTCGGTTTGCCAACGAGGACGTTGGGATTGGTCGTGATGCGATCAAGTAGTTGTGTACGGTTCAACATTGGCTCACCCCTCTTCAACTCAATCACGGCTCGATAGACGATCGCGTTTCGGAATTTCATGTTGTCAGGTTAACAAACCCCCGGCTCAGTGCAACTGGCCGGGGGTTTCAGGAGCGGGTATCCGGATTCGAACCGGAGACATCAACCTTGGGAAGGTTGCGTTCTACCGCTGAACTATACCCGCATAACTGCCGCTATTATAGCCATCTGCGGCGGGATGTCAAAAACGATCAGAATCGCCGCAATGACACCGTCCCGACCTCGCGCTCCGGCAACTGGGCCACGATCACGTCGCCTTGCACCAGCGTCACCAGCACGTGGAGCGTGCTGTCCAACGCCAACTCCAGCGCGGCCAGCGGCACGCTGATTTCGAGGACGTTTTCGCCGGCCGCGGCGATCACCGGCGCGACCGAGGCCCAGTTATCTTGCCCGGCTGCGCGGTAGCGGAAGGGTGCGCTTTGCCCCGGCTGGCGCTGAATCTCCCACGTAGCGGCCAGGTTGCTGGGCGCCAGGTCCGGGTCGGGGTAGCGGCCGCGCGGCCGTTGGACCGTGGGCCCATCCACGGCCCCGCCCAGGTAGATCGAAACCTGGTACGCGTCGAGCCGGTCGCGCAGGTCGAGCCGCAGATAGAGGTCGCGAGCATCGTGGCCCACCAGCAGCCGCTCGATCGTGCCCTCGGCGCGCTGCATGGTCCCTGTAGACGCCTGCGCTGGCTGCACCACGGCCGCGGGCGCCCACGCCTCGCCGGGGTAGGGCGAACCGGTCAGCCGGGGCGAGATGTACGCCGTTGCATCCCGGCAGCAGCCAGCGATCGGCGGTTGGTTGATCGGCTGCGCCAGCCAAGCGGGCGGCTCATCGCCCAACGCCTCGTAGATCGCGGCCAGGTTGTGGCGGAACAGCCGGTCGAACAGGGCATCCTGCTGCGAGGTGTTCCGGTGCGAATACCACCAGAACCAATCGCTGCCCTCCGCAGCATACAACGCCCGCCAGGCACGGGCGAAATCGGGCTGTGCTTGATCGCGAGCAAAACCCCGAAGCGGAGTATCCTGAGCGCCATCCCGAAGCGGAGCATCCTGAGCGGAGGGCCGCAGCCCGGAGTCGAAGGGTGCGACGCCCTTTGCCACCAAATGCGCCCGCGCCCGCCCCAGCGCCTCCCAAGCCCGGTTGTGCTCCGGGTCCCCGATCCACGTTGTCAAATCCCCGCCGATCCATGAGCCCGTGGCCAGCTTAGCCAGCGTCGCGGCCGGCCGGCGGCCGCTGGTCGGCCGCCCCAGGAATTCCTGCACCGTCACCGGCTTCAGTTCGGGCCGTTTGGGGAGCTCGGCGTACAGGGCATCCAGGAACGTGTCGCCGTTGCGCTCGTAGTGCTCCCAGCAGTTTTCGCCGTCCAGGATGATGCTGACCAGGTAGGGCACGCTGGAATCGTTCAATCGGCGGCGGATTTCCAGCAGCCGGTAGATCAAATCGGCGGCGGCCTGGGCGCCCGGCAGCCCTTGATACAAGAAGCCGACCCGATCGGAGAGCTCGTGGTCGCGGAAGAGGATGAAGGGGCCGATCTCACTGCCCGCCAGCACCCGGTAGACCTGGTAAAGTGCGCGGGGATCGGTGATCATGTTGCCGCCGTCGCGCACGAAGGGCCGCCCCAGGCTGCGACCCAGGATCGCCTCGTCTGTCGCGAGCCATTGGAAGCCGGCGGCTGTCACCAGCGGCAGGATCTCGGGCGCCACCGCGCCTTCCGACGGCCACAGCCCGTACGGCGGTTCGCCGAAGTGCGCGGTGTGCGCGGCCACCGCCATCTGGAGCTGCCGCGCCGCATCTTCGGGCGCGCTGAACGGCGGATCGGGCAGAGGCAGGTCAGGGCTGGCCCGCCGGGCAAAACCGGTGTCGGCCAACAGCGGCAGGACGGGGTGATAGTAGGGGGTAGTGGTGATCTCCAACTGGCCGCGGGCCGCCAGCTCGCGGTAGGCCGGCAGGACGCGTGCAGCCACCTGCCGCTGGATCGCGTGGATGGCCCGCTGATCGGTCAGCGTGAAGTCGCGTCCCCGCGCCACCAGCCCGGTCAAGTACGCGTTTTGCGCCAGCCAAGTCGGGTCGAACCAGGCCAGGTTGAACCAGACCAGCAGATCGCGGTAGTCGGCATCCGAGAAGGTGTTGGGATCGGCCAGCGCCTGCGGGCGCCGGTCCAACAGCTCCGCATAGCGCGGATAGCGCCGGATCACCTTGTCCCAACTGATGCTGAAGGCGAGGTTCAAGATCTCGCGCTTGTCTTGCAGCGACCACTCGGTCTGCTCCGCCAGCAACACCAGGTCGTCAGCTTCCCGGCCCTCGGCCCACGCCAGCATTTGATCCGTCAGCGACGGCACCATGTTGATGGTGAGATGCATCTCCGGGTGGCGGGCCAACACCTCGGCCATGTGCAGGTAGTCTTTGGCCGCATGCAGCCGCACCCAGGGCAATGGGATTTGGCCGGTGCGCAAGTCACGGTAAAACGGCTGGTGCATGTGCCAGATGATGGCGACGGAGAGCGGGTATTCAGGCATGGTAAGTGTGAGTGTAGGAGAACTGGCGTGTGGGAGTGTGGGGCTGACGGTCACTCCCACACCCCCACGCTCCCTCGCTAATCAATCGATCGCAAGTGCGGGAACAAAATTACCTCGCGGATCGACTGCCGATCGGTGAACAACATGGTCAGTCGGTCGATGCCGGTGCCGAAGCCGCCGGTGGGCGGCAGGCCGAAGTTGAGCGCGGCCAGGAAATCCTCATCCAACGGATGGGCGTTCTCGTCCGCGCCGGCCATCGCGTCCCGCAGCTCCACAAAGCGCTCGCGCTGGTCGATGGGGTCGTTCAGCTCGCTGAAGGCGTTGCCCATCTCCATGCCGGCGATGAAGTACTCGAACCGTTCCACGGTGGTCGGATCATCGGCCTTCTTCTTGGCCAGTGGGCTGATGTCCACCGGGTAGTCGGTGATGAAGGTCGGCTGGATCAGCTTGGGTTCGACGTAATCGCCGAACAGCCCGTCGATCAGTTTGCCGCGGCTGGCTTTCGGCTCGTACCGCAGCCCGCGCGCCTTGATCGCCTCGGTGAGCGTGGCAGCATCCGGGTACAGCGTGTAGTCGACCCCGGTTGCTTCGAGGATCGCGTCGCGCATGCTGATCCGGCGCCAGGGCGGCGTCACGTCGATCTCGTTGCCGTCGTAGGGGAGGACGGTGCCTCCGCAAACCTGCTGCGCCACTGAGGAGACCATTTCCTCCACCCGCTGCATCATGCCGTGGTAATCGGTGTACGCCTCATAGAATTCAAGCTGCGTAAATTCCGGGTTGTGCTTGAAGCTGATGCCCTCGTTGCGGAAGTCACGACCGATCTCGTACACCCGCTCATAGCCGCCCACGAGCAGCCGCTTTAAGTAAAGTTCGAAGCTGATGCGCAGGAAGAGCTCTTGCTGGAGCTGGTTGTGAAAAGTCGTGAACGGTCGCGCCGCGGCTCCGCCGTAAATCGGCTGCAGCACCGGCGTCTCGACTTCGAGGAAGCCCGCATCATCCAGGTAGCGGCGGATCGCGGCCACGATCGCCGCGCGCTTGCGGAAGACCTCGCGCACCTCAGGGTTAGCCAGCAGATCCACGTAGCGCTGCCGATAGCGCGTCTCGACATCCTTCAAGCCGTGCCACTTGTCGGGCATCGGGTTGAGTGTCTTGCTGAGCAGCGCCAGCTCACGCACCTCGCAGGAAACCTCGCCGGTCCGGGTGACAAACATCGTGCCGGTGACGGTGATGAAGTCGCCCAGGTCGATCAGCCGCTTGAAGAGATCGTCATAGGTCGCTTCGCCGACGACATCTCGCTTTACATAAATTTGAATCTTACCGCTGCCATCTTCGATGTGGGCGAACGCGGCCTTGCCCATGATGCGCTCGGTGAGCAAGCGGCCCACCAGGGTCACCGGTTGATCCGGCGCCAGGGCGCCGGCGCGGAAGGCCGTGATGGCCTCGGCGGCGGTATGCGTGCGCGCACGCGGCAGGCGGGCAGGGTAGGGGTCGATGCCGCGGTCGCGCAGTTCGATCAGCTTATTGCGCCGGACGAGCTGCTGTTCATTGAGGTTGAGTTCTGTTTCTTCCACGCGAGCCTCGATTGTGATCACGCGATCGTCATGATTTTGTATTCGATGCCGCCGCCGGGCGTCTGCACCTGCACCGTATCGCCGACGCGGCGCCCCATCAACGCGCGGCCGATGGGCGAGCGGTCGGAGATGCGGCCATTGGTCGGGTCGACTTCGGTGGAGCCAACCAGGGTGTACGTCTCCTCATCCTGGTATTCGACATCTTGGATGGTCACCTTGCAGCCAAGGCCGACCGTCTCCTTGGAGCCGTTGGTTTTGATCACCACGGCGGCCAACAGGAGATTCCTCACGGTCAGGATGCGCCCTTCAACGAAGGCCTGGGTGTTCTTTGCCTCGTCATAGCCGGCGTTTTCCGATACGTCGCCGTCTGCTTTCGCATCGGCGATCTGACGTGCGACCTCAGGCCGGCGGACCAGGGTCAGATAGTCCAGTTCTTCCTGGAGTTTCTTCATCCCTTCCGGGGTCAGGTAGACGCTATTTGCTTCTTCCATGAGATGACTTGCCTCAACTGCTTTGTGTGGACAACGACGCGTGCTAGCCGCCAGCGCGAAGCGCTCTCTGCGGGCCAAAAAAAGCGCCGCCGGTGGGATCAATGCACTCCCTACCGTGGCGTCATAGATTCGGCCGCTCTGATATCGGCGGCCAAGCCTGAGAATAAACACAGCCGTCAGTAGCTAGACGGCTTCAACGGCCAGATTATAGACGATTCCTGGGGATCGTGCAAATCCGCGGATCGGTTTGGCGCATCCTGACGGTGGTGTTATCATGGCGCCAACATCAGTCACCCAGCATGCTGGGATTCTCAGAGAGGTGATTGCTCGATGATGATCTGCACGATCCTGCCCCGCCGGCTGCCCGGTCTCGTGCTGGCACTGCTCGTCGTCGTGACGCTGACGGCCTGCGCCGCGCCCACGCCCGCGTCGGGCCTGGGCCCGCGTCCTACGGCGGCCGTTCGCACGCCAACGCCGCAACCTGCTTCAGACGAGGAAGCGATCCGCCAACTGATGCTGCTGGAGGGCCAGGGGGTCGTCAGCCAGGATATCGAGGGGTTGATGAACCTGTGGGCGGCGGATGCCATCATCACCGACGCCAAGCACACGCCGGCCGATGCCAGCGATGACGCCCGTTGGCGCGGTCGAGACGCGATCCGGGATCGCTATGTCGTGTTGGTGTTCCCTGGCAACCCATCTGCCGCCAGCGCGCAGGATATGCAGATTGAAATCCAGGGCGACGCGGCCACTGCCACCAGCACGACCAACATCGGAAACGAGGTGGCGCCGGGCGGCGATCGTTGGACCTTCGTCAAGCGCGAGGGCCGCTGGTGGATCACCGGGTTGACCTACAACCTGGAAACGAAATAGCAGACCGGTTGCCTGGAACCGATATAACTTGAACAGCGTCTTCTCCTCAGTGATCCCGCGCAGATGCGGGTAGCTGAGGAGGAGCGCCATGATCCGCCCGACAGCCCCATCCCTTCATCTTTCAACCATTGCCTTGGCCCTGGCCTTGCTCATCGCCTTCGCCTTGGCGGTAGCGCCCAGCCCCGCCGCGGCCGATGGCATCATCATTCCGGTCCCGCCGCGCGATCTGCCCATCCCCTGGCGGGAGGTCCCGCTCGTCATCAAATATCACCGGGTGGAGGTGGAGATCACCGATCAGGTGGCCACAACCCACGTCGATCAGGTCTTCGTCAACGAGGCCTCCTACCCTGTCGAGGGCGCCTACATCTTCCCGCTGCCCGAGGACGCCGCGATCTCCAGCTTCGACATGTGGGTGGATGGCCAAAAGCTTGAAGGCAAGCTGTTGGGGCGTGACGAGGCGCGGGCGATTTACGAGGAGATCGTCCGCAAACAGCGCGATCCGGCGCTGCTGGAATATGTGGGCCGCGGCGCGTTCCAGGCGAGCATCTTCCCCATCCCGTCTCACGGCGAGCGGCGCATCGAGCTGACCTATACGCAGGTCCTGGCGCAGACCGACGGGCTGGTGCACTATCGCTACCCGCTTAACACCGAGAAGTTTTCGGCGCGCGACATCGCCGAGGTCGCGGTGACCGTCAAACTGGAAGACAAATCTCCGCTGCGGGCGATCTACTCGCCCAGTCACACGGTGCAGGTGGTGCGTGAGGCTGACAGCCGAGCCACCATCAGCCATGAGGCCCGTAACATCCGCCCCGACCGCGATTTTGATCTCTACTACAGCCTGTCCGTTGACGCCATCGCGGTCAACCTGCTCAGCTACAAGACGTTCGATGAAGACGGCTTCTTCCTGCTCCTGGTGACCCCGCCGGTGGAGGCGGAAGCCGACGCCGTGGTCGCCAAAGACGTAGTGTTGGTCCTCGACACCTCAGGGAGCATGGACGGCGATAAGATCATCCAGGCCAAGGCCGCAGCCGATTTTGTGCTGGATCACCTGGGGGCCGATGACCGCTTCAACATCGTCGCATTCAGCTCTGCGCCGCGCGTGTTCGCCGATGGCCCTGTGCCGGGGACGCGCGCCGCTGAGGGCCACGCGTTCATCCGGAAGCTGACTGCCGCCGGGAGCACCGACATCAACCGGGCGCTGCTGGAGGCGCTGGCCGGCGCCAACGTCGAACGCCCCACGGTTGTGATCTTCCTGACGGATGGCCTGCCAACGGTCGGCGAGGAGAACCCTGACCGCATTGTCGAAAACGTGCGCACGAACGCGGCCCAGTCGGTGCGTCTTTTCGCTTTCGGTGTCGGTTATGACGTGGATACGGTGTTGCTCGACCAGTTGAGCAGTAACCAACGCGGCCTCAGCTCCTATGTCCAGCCGGGCCAGAAGATCGATGAGGTCATCTCAGAGTTTTACGGCAAGGTTAGCACGCCGGTGCTGGTGGATATCAGCGCGGTTTTTTCGGGCGTCCAGGTGGATGATCTGTACCCCTACCCGTTGCCCGATCTGTTTGCCGGGTCGCAATTGGTGGTGGCTGGGCGCTACCGCCAGGGCGGCGCCGCCGATCTGACCCTCAGCGGCGAGGTCAACGGCCAACCTCAGACGGCTACCTATCGCGATCTGAACTTCGTCGCGCGCGGCGGCCAGGATTTCATCGCCCGGCTGTGGGCGCAGCGCAAGATCGGCTACCTGTTGTCGCAGATTCGCCTGCGGGACTTGAAGACGATGAGCCAGGGCGCGTTGGATGAGCTGATCAAGGAGGTGGTGGCGCTCAGCACCCGCTACGGCATCATCACACCCTACACCTCATTCCTGGTGGAGGAGCCGCAACTGGCTCTGAGCCAGAGCGGACGAGATCAGCTCGGACACGCGGCCTCGTCCACCGCGGCCCCGGCCGGGGCGGGTGATATTGAGCCCGCGATGATGGCGCCGGACGAGCGCAGCGGTCCGCGTGCGGTGCAGACGGTGGTGGTGGAGGGCGCCCTGAAATCCAGCGAGCAGGCGGCTCCTGCCCCGGCCAGCGGTGAGGCGGGTCAGGTGGTGCGCCAGGCCGGCAGCAAGACCTTTCTGCTGAATGCAGACGTCTGGGTCGACACCGCCTTCAATCTCGATGCGATGCATGCTGAGAAGGTGCTCTTCGGCAGCGAGCGCTACTTTGAGCTCCTGGCGCAGTACCCTGAGATCGGCCCCTACCTGGCGTTGGGCGACCGCGTGACGGTGGTGTTGGCGGGCCATGCCTATGCCATCGGGCCGGAAGGTGCGACGGCGGCTGCGATGCCGGCCGCTGCATCGTCCACGCCGGCCCAGGCGCAGCTCACATCAACCGCGGAGGGCGCCGTAACTCAGCCGCCGCCGGGAACCGTCGCTCCCACGGCCACAACCGGCCAGTCTGCGCCGCCGCGGGCGCCCCTTACACCGACGCCCACGGTGACGCCGATGCCTGCGCCTGCTCTGCGCGGCTTCGGGTTCTGGCGGGTGCTGCTGGTGGGCATGAGCGTGTTGGGGGGTGTGCTGGCCTGGCGGCTGCGCGCCGGCCGTCCAGGCTGATCGCTATTTGGTAAATACCCCACAATGTTGCAGTTCCGGGCCGATCCGTGCTATAATCCCGCCTCGTCAATGACGTGCGTCATATTTCAGGATTTGCCTGGCTGCGGAGTTATAGATGGATCGGCGCGATATTCTTATGGCGCTCCCGGTGTTTTCCGGTTTGTCTGAGCGAGATTGGGAGAAGGTAACCGATCTCTTCAGCGAGCGCCAATACCAGAGGGATGACTATATCTTTCTGGAAGGGGAAGCGCCCGAAGCCCTCTATCTCGTCAAGACCGGCAAGGTAAAGGTGCTGCGCCACTCCACCGACGGCAAGGACGTGGTGTTGCGCGTCGTCAGCACCGGCCAGTTGTTGGGCTCCGTGGCGATCTTTGATGGCGGTGGCTATCCGGGCACTGCCCAGGTTATTGAAGACTGCACCGTGTTGGTGATCGCCCGTAATGACTGCTTGACATTGGTCACCCGTTACCCCGTGTTTGCGCTGGCTGTGATTGCGGACATGGGCAATCGTCTCCGCAGTTCGGCCGAGCAGATTCGTAGCCTCGCCGTTGAGCGCGTCGAACAACGCATCGCCCGCGTCTTGTTGAAATTGGGCAGCAGTGCCGGCTCGGATTCATCCGAGGGCCGGGTGATCGAAATGTCATTGACCCGGCAGGATGTAGCCGACATGACGGGCACCACCGTCGAAACGGCGATCCGGGTCATGAGCAAGTTCCGGCGCAACAATGTGATCCGCACGCGCCGGGGCAAAGTGGTGCTGGTGGATGTGGAAGAGTTGCGCAAGATCGCCGAATTGGGGTGAGGGGGCGCGTTGGCTCGACCACAAGCAGCATGGGCGAGTGCTTTTGACACCAGCCGCTCCAGGCGTTAGAATACGGCGAGCTTGCCGGTGAACCGCCGCCCCCTTGGCATCTGCCATCGGGGAGGAACTTCCCGACTCCCACCCTGCCCCCTCGGGGCGCAGGGAAGGCTGCCCCATGAAACCGTAAGTGGGGGCGCCCGGATGGAAACGTTCGGGTGACTACAACCGCAACAGAAAGCATACCCGCCAGTGCGCCTTCGGGGGCGCTGGTGAGGGCTGAAACGGCCGGGTAAGAGCCGGCCGGCGGTCCGCAGCAATGCGGCCGGCCAGGCGAGCGTGCGGCTGGGAGCAAGGTGAGTGGGCCGAGTGTTGAGCGAAGCAGAGGGCCTGGCCCGAAGCGGAGTCGAAGCATCCGGTCTCATCGCAGCGGCGCCGGTGAAGGTGGGTCATGCCCGCCAGGCCAGGCGTTGCCACGCAGCGCAGCCGTTTTGCGGCGCGCTGGGTGAGATAGATGGCGGTAGGCCCTTCGGGGCTGCACAGAATCGGGGGTATGATCCGGCAGGCCATCCGCAAGCGCCGACGTGGCGGAATGGCAGACGCTGCAGACTTAGGATCTGTTGAGGAAACTCGTGGGGGTTCAAATCCCCCCGTCGGCACTGAGAATCGATATCGGGCCGCTGAAACCGCTCTTGTAGGGCGGTTTTTGCGTTTCGGGATCGATCGTTCCTTGTGTCACGGTTCGCCGTTACTCTGCAGGTCTCACCCCCTGACCCCCTTCTCTCTTCACTGACCTTTGACATTCCCTCTCGAGCATGCTACCATCGTTATGCCCAATAAGCAGATTGCTTTTTCATACTTGGAGACGGGGGAGGTCATCATGTCGAAGCAGCAGTGGCTCAAGGTAGCCAGCGGCCTCGTCGCGATCGCACTGGTCGTGGCGGCAGTTGTATGGGTCGTGACGCCAGATCAGATGGCGTCAGTACAGAAGACCGGCGGCATCAACGCCGTCAGCGGGTCGCTTGGGCCGACCCCAAGCGGGGAGACGGACGACCAGGCGGCGCCCGGCCAGACGGTGACCGATAACCAGGTCACGACGGTTCTGCCGGATAAAGTCGACGAGTCGCCGGCGTTACGCGATATCGCGCCGATCGTTCCGGTGAAGTCGGAAGAGACCCTGCTCCGCTGGAATGAGACGTCCTTGCATCCCGGCGTGGGAAGCTTTGACGGGGTGGATGTAGGCCTGCAGCCGCAGAGGTCTGACATCGGGATCGAGCCCGAGGCCATGCCGACCGCCAGCGTCAACTTCGCGGGGACCAGCAACGTCAGCGGTGTGCTGCCGCCCGACACGCAGGGCGATGTGGGTCCCAATCACTATGTGCAGTGGGTCAACCTGGCCTTCACGATCTACAGCAAGACGGGCACGGTGCTGTATGGCCCGGCCAACGGCAATACCATCTGGTCCGGCTTCGACACGGACTGCGCGAACAACAACGACGGCGATCCGATCACGATCTACGACTACTTGGCGGATCGTTGGATGATGAGCCAGTTCCAGGTCAACTCTGGGGCAGCCAGTTATCAGTGCATCGCCGTATCGACCACGAGTGACCCGACCGGGTCATGGTATCGCTACAAGTTCACGTGGCCCAGCTATTCCGGGTCATACCTGATGAACGACTACCCCCACTTTGGGCTATGGCCCGATGCCTACTACATGACGGCCAACCAGTTCGTCTATTCAACCGGCGCATGGCGCGGCGCCGGCGTAGCGGCGTTCGAGCGGGAGAAGATGCTCACCGGCGCGACCGCTAAGATGGTCTATTTTAACCTGTACACCGTCGACCCGGACTATGCATCCCTGCTTCCGGCCGACATGGACGGCACGACCCAGCCGGCCAGCGGAGCGCCCGCCCTGATGGTCGCGTGGAACGACTCCACCTGGGGGGTAAGCGCGAACGACGCGTTGAGCGTTTGGAAGTTCCATGTCGATTGGACGACGACAGGCAACTCCTACCTCGGGACGGGCGCGGCAGGTTCGGCCGGCGGTCCCAACTGGACGATCAACACGAACAACGTGGATCCCACGGTCTGCACCAGCTCCTACTGTATCGATCAGCCGGGGACGACCGTGAACCTGGACCAGTTAACCGACCGGCTGATGCACCGCGTGCAGTACCGGAATTTTGGGACTTATCAGACGCTGGTCGGCAACCACACGGTGGACACCAACAGCCCGGCCGGCATCGCCGGCATCCACTGGTTTGAGCTCCGCAACACCGGCACTGATTGGACGATGTACCAGCAGGGCACCTACGGCCTGGGCGACAGCGTCAACCGCTGGCTGGGTTCAATCGCCATGGATGGCGCGGGCAACATGGCCCTGGGTTACAGCGTTTCGAGCAGCAGTGTCTATCCCGGCATCCGCTATGTCGGCCGGCTTGCAAGCGACACGTTGGGCGCCATGGGGCAGAGTGAGACGACCCTGGTCAGCGGCGGCGGGTATCAGTCCAGCAGCTATAGCCGCTGGGGTGATTACAGCGCCATGCAGGTAGATCCTTCCGATGACAGAACCTTCTGGTTCACGACGGAGTACATGGCGTCGAGCAGCGCCTCCGGTTGGGTGACGCGCATCGGCGCGTTCAAGGTCTCCACCACCACCGCGCCGACCAGCACGCCGACGACCGGGCCGACGGCGACGTCTACGAACACGCCGACAACCGGGCCGACAGCGACCCCCACGACCGCGCCGACCAGCACGCCCACAGCCACCCCCGTGACCCCGACGGTCACGCCGGTGCCCGGAGGGATCCTGCTGGTAGATGACGATGCGGGCGCTTCCTACCAAACTTACTTCGCAGCCGCCCTGACCACCTTGGGCCGCAGCTATGACACCTGGACCGTTGCCAGCTCGGGCTCGCCTTCGGCGGCCACGCTGCAGTCGTACCCGATCGTTATCTGGCTGACCGGTGATGACTATTCGACGACGCTGAGCAGCACGGACGAGACCAACCTGGCAGCCTACCTGGATGCGGGCGGCAAGTTGTTCATCACCGGGCAAGATATCGGCTACGACATCAGCGGCGATACCTTCTTCAGCAACTATATGCACGCCTCCTACGTTGCTGACGACACCAATGTGACGACGCTGACCGGCGCTGACATCATGGCCGGCGTTGACATTACCATCACCGGCGGCGACGGCGCCAGTAACCAAAATTACCCGTCCGCCATCGGCCTGGGCGCCGGGGCTGTGGGCCTGTACGATTACACCGGCACGACCTACACCTGGGGCGGCTTGCGCTACGCGGGCGCCTATCGTGTGGTCTACTTCTCCTTTGGCTTTGAAGGCATCAGCGCTGCGGCCACCCGCGCAACGGTGATGGGCAACGTGCTGGCCTGGCTGGAAAGCGGTGTGACGCCGACAGCCACACCCACGGTTGCCGCCACGGCCACGACCGCCCCCACCGCGACGCCGACCGCGGGAGCCACCACTAGCACGGGTTACAAGGCCCCCGCGTCGAACGCGGCCGTCACCACGAGCAGCGGTGACAATAACGGCTTCCAGACGACGCCGGGCAACGCCTACACCAGCAACAACGCCTACGCTGTGGACACCAACAGCGGCACGGGCACCAGCTCGGTGTACACGAGCACGACCAAGGATCGACACCTGTTCTACACCTACGGTTTCGGCGTGCCTGCGGGCGCGACGATCCTGGGGATCCAGGTGCGGTTGGAGGCCAAGGTCGATAGCACGACCGGCACGCCGAAGATGTACGTCGAACTGTCGGGCGACGGCGGCACGACGTGGACCACGGCCAAGAGCACGGCCACGCTGTCGAAGACGGACACTGTGTACACCCTGGGCGGCACCGCTGACCTGTGGAGCGCGGCGTGGACGGCCACCAAGCTCAGCGACACGAACTTCCGTGTGCGGATCACCAACGTGGCCACCAACACCAGCCGCGACTTCTCGCTGGATCAGATCGCGGTGCAGGTGACCTACCAGTAATCACAGCCGACAGATCCCCGGCTTCACGCAGAAACCGGGGCCCTGTCCGAAACAGCAAAACCCCGGTTTCTCGCAGAAACCGGGGTTTTTGCGAGAACAACGAGCGGGGCACAGATGGTTCCAGAGGTGGGGGCTTCGCCTTCAAGCATGGCGCAGCCGCGCGGTGTGAAGCGGAGAGCCGCGTGGGTTCGGGACAGCTACCGGCGGCAGAATGCGCTGTTCCTGGCGCCGTACCTGCTCGGCACCCTGGTGCTGGTCGTCGTGCCCGCCCTGATGACCCTGGCCGTCTCCTTCACCGATTATCAGGGCATCCAGGCGCCCACCTGGGTCGGGCTGGATAACTTCCGCAGGCTGACTGAGACGCCCCTGGTGCGGTTCAGCCTCTACAACACCCTCATCTTTGTCGTTGCAGCCGTGCCGCTGCGCCTGTTGGGGTCGCTCGGGCTGGCGCTGCTCCTCGACGGACGGCGGGGCGGCGGACTGGCCCGCGCGGCCGCCTTCCTGCCGACAGTTCTGCCCGAGACAGCGTATGCCCTGGTCTGGCTCTGGATCCTGAACCCGGTCTCCGGGCCGCTGAACCTGATGCTAGGCGCGCTCGGTCTGCCGGCGCCGGCCTGGATGGCCGAGGCTGGCACGGCGCGGCTGGCCATTGTGCTAATGGCGCTGATGCAGGTGGGCGAGGGATTTGTGGTGCTGCTGGTCGCCCGGCAGATGGTGCCGGCGGGAGTGTACGAGGCGGCCGAAGTGGACGGCGCCAACCGCTGGCAGGGCTTTTGGCATATCACCCTGCCCCTTATCATGCCGTGGATCCTGCTCCTGCTGAGCCGTGATCTGATCGTATCGGTGCAGAACACCTTCACCCCCTCCTTTGTCCTGGCCTACGGCGGGCCCTACTATTCGACCACGTTCCTGCCGCTTCTGATTTTTGAGCTGTCGTTCGACTTTATGGACTGGGGACTCGCCTCAGCGGTTTTGGTGATAGTCTATGCCTGGATCCTGCTCCTGATTTGGGGAGCGCGTAATCTGATCGAGGGGCTGCGGCGTCGTGAGGTGTCGGATGCGAGGTAGGGTCGCGACGGTTCTGGTTCACCTGGCGCGGCTGGGCATCGCGCTGCTCTCGCTGTTGCCTCTGTACTGGGCAGTCATCATCTCGCTGCGCCAGTCGGGGCAGCCGCCCACCACAACGCTGGAATGGTGGCCGCAGTCGTTCCACTGGGACACCTATGCCGAGGTGTTTCGCACCGTGCCGATGGCGCGCTACGCGCGGAATTCGCTCTTTGTTGTCAGCCTGGCCCTGCCGCTGACGCTGCTGACGGCATCGCTGGCCGGTTTTGCCCTGACGCAGTTGACCACTGCATGGCGGCAGCGGCTGGTGACGGCCAGCGTGGCGTTGCTGCTGGTGCCGGGCCTGGCGGTGTGGACTTTCCGCTTTCACATCCTGAATTTATTGGGCCTGGTTGACACCCTCTGGGCGCTGATCGTGCCGGGGCTGGCCGGCGGCAGTCCGCTCTTCGTCCTGCTCTTCTATTGGGCCTACTGGCGCGTTCCACACGAGTTGTACGAATCGGCCCGGTTGGATGGCGCTGACGCGTGGACGGTGTGGCGCCTGGTCGCCCTCCCGCTGGCCCGACCGACAACGATAGCCGCCGCACTGCTGGCATTTGTGCTCTACTGGGGCGACTTTACGACGCCGGTGTTGTATATCTATAGCACCAAGATGTACACGCTGCCGATCGGGCTGCAACTGCTGCGACAGATGGACGAAACGAACCTGCCGCTGCTGATGGCCGCGGCAGTGATGATGGCGCTTCCGATCGTGGTTTTTGTTGTGCTTGTGCAGGTCCTGTTCTTGCGAGATCGCTCGCTCGCAAACATGGTGGACATCGAATAGAAAAAGATGAATATCCTGAAAACAGGAGGAACATCATGAAGAGAATTGGCAAGGTCCTGCTCATTGGGCTGGTCGTGAGCCTGCTCCTGAGCGGCTGCGTCACGGCGCCGGAGAAGGGGAAGCAGGTGTCATTCATGATCTCGGGCGAGCCCGCGGAGGTGGCCGCCTATCAGGCGCTGGTTGACGCATTCCAGGCCAAGTATCCGCAGATCCATATCGACCTACGCAGCGTGGCAAACTCGGGCGACTATATGAAGCAGTTGGTGACGGCGTTTTCGGCCGGGGCTCAGCCGGACGTGATGCTGCTGAACCACCGGCGCCTGGCGCAGTTTGCGGCGCAGGGTGGCCTGGAGGTGCTGGGCGCCTATCTGGACAAGAGCCAGGGGCTCCACGCCGCCGATCTGTACCCGCAGGCCCTGGAGGCGTACACATGGGACGGTAAGACCTGGTGTATCCCGCAGAACGTCTCCAGCCTTGTCGTCTACTATAACCGCGCCCTTTTTGACGCGGCCGGCGTGGCGTATCCTGCTGCGGGCTGGACTTGGGAGAATTTCCTGGCTGCGGCCCGGGCGCTGACGCGGGATCTGGACGGCGACGGCAAGACGGATCAATACGGTGTGGGCGTGTCGGCCGAGTTGATGCGGCTCGCGCCTTTTATCTGGCAGAACGGCGGCGAACTGCTCGATGACGCGGCTACCCCCACGAAGCTTGCCCTGGACACCCCGGAGGCGCTGGCGGCGTTTCAATGGTTTGTCGATCTGCAAGTGAAGGAACACGTGGCGCCTGATGCGTCTGCTGAACAGGCCCAGGGTAGCGAGGCGCGCTTCGAGAACGGCAGCTTGGGCATGTTTTTTAACAGCCGTCGCACCGTAACGACCTTCCGCACGATCGCGGCGCTGGATTGGGATGTGGCGCCGCTGCCGCAAGGTGTGACGGCAGCCTCCATCCTGCACAGCGACGGCTACTGTATGTCGGCCAAGTCGAAGGTCAAGGACGCGGCGTGGACGTTCATCGAGTTCGCCAACGGCGCCGAAGGTCAGACGATCATGGCCGGCACGGGCCGCACTGTCCCGTCACTGCGTGCAGTGGCCGAGTCCGCGGCCTTCCTGGACCCGAATCAGCGGCCGGCGCATAGCCGGGTCTTCCTGGATGTGATACCGTCGTTGCGGCACATGCCGAACCTGCCGAAGTGGCCGAGCATCGAAGAGACGGCCAGCAACGAGATCGAGCGGGCCTTCTATGGACAGGCGACGGTCGAGGAGGCCGCCGCGATGGCCATCTCGCAGACGTTGACCTATTTTGAGCAAACGAAATAGTGAGGTGTTTCTTCAATATCTGCCGGGAGTGACCGCCAGGAGGCCTTGATCCGGTTTGATCAGGGGGCTAGAGGCGGATCACTTGCTTGTCCAGCGGGTCCTCGCGCGCTAACCGGCCCGCAGCCAGGAACTCCAGAAAGAGTTCGTTGACCGCCTCCGGTCTGTCAATCTGCGGGGCATGCCCGGCATGTGGCGTCACAACCGCCCGGCAATCCGGGATGCCCCGCAGAGCGATCTCTGCATGACGCACGGGGATGAGCCGGTCTTTTTCGCCCCAGATCACCAGGGTCGGCGCCTGGATTTTTCCCAGCTTGGCTGCGCTGTAAGTGGCCATCTGGCCTCGCGCGTTAACGCCTCTCCGGGCCATCCTTAATAGATCTGCTCCGGTTCCGGGCGCGTGCAGGTATTCTGCAATCCGCCTGAAGAGCTCCTCGGCTTCCGAATCTTGCCGTAATATCGCTTGTCTCGCCGCTTGTATGACGAGTGGACGCGGGGGATGGGCGATGACCGGGCGCGCCAGCGGTGCTGTCAGAAGCCGAATGACCCAATGGATTTCTGTGCCAAGACCGGCGGCGTCAACCAGAATGAGCGAACGGACCCGCCCGGGGTTTAGGAGCGCGAATTGAATGGCAAGACTGCCCCCCATCGAGTTGCCGGCCACGCTCAGGGTCGAAATGCCGAGCTGCTCAGTGAACCGGCGGAGGAACCTGCACGCGAAGCGGATCGAGAAGACGTTGTCGCGATCCGATCGGGATGACTTCCCGGCCCCTGGCAGGTCCAGGGCGATCACGCGGTGCTGCGCCGCCAGGGCATCGATGTTCCAGGCCCAGGTCTCCAGGCAGACCCCCAGGCCGTGGATCAGCAGCAGCGGCTCGCCCTGACCCTGATCCCAATAACGCACCGTCAGGCCATCAATGTCCATGAAGTGCTCAGTGTAGTCGAATCGCATCCCGCTACTTCTCCCGGTAGTGCCTGGCATCTATCTGGATATGGCCCTGCACCTTGACGGCGAGTATACCACATCCCCGATAGAGCGGTGAACACCCACCGGTGAATTTGCCGTTCAGCGCGGTGTTGAGTACAATAGCAGGCAATGCGGGCCCGTGGCCTAGCGGGAAGGCGTCTCCCTTGCACGGAGAAGATCGCCGGTTCGAATCCGGCCGGGTCCACACAATGGTACAAGCGGCAGCCGAAGCGACGATAGGCCTGATTTTTGACAGGATCGTTGAACCGCGTATAATAGCCCCTGTAAGTTTAATAACTTAGCCTGTGCGGGTGTGGTTCAGCGGTAGAACGTCTCCTTGCCAAGGAGAAGGTCACGGGTTCGAATCCCGTCACCCGCTTATCGCAAATTGCCGATGGCTGTTG
>JAPKMS010000309.1 GCA_026645775.1 Anaerolineae bacterium | reverse complement strand
GGCGGTTCGCTGAGCCTGAAAAGATCCGCAACGGATGATGCGTTCCCATGTCTGTGTCTGCCTCCGTTTGCTCCGTGTAGAACGATATGATAACATCGAAGACAGTGGGCTGGCAAAAAGAGGAGACGCGGGGACGCGGGGACCACTCTTGTCCCATCTCCCGCTTCCTCAGTTCCCAATCTACCAATCTACTCATCTACTCGTCTACCCAGAACAGGAATCGACACATATGACACGCAAACTCCTGGTTGCGACGCACAACGCCGGCAAGGTGCGCGAGTATCGCGAGCTGTTGGCTGATCTGCCGCTGGAAGTGACGTACCTCGACGCCGAGGGGATCACGCAGGACGTCGATGAGACCGGCGCGACGTTTGGCGAGAACGCGATCTTGAAGGCCGAGACGTATGCCCGGCTTACGGGGCTCTGGACGTGGGCCGACGACTCCGGGTTGGCGGTGGATGCCCTGGGCGGCGCGCCGGGCGTCTATTCCGCGCGCTACGCCGGGCCGGGCGCCTCAGACGCCGACCGCTATCGCAAGCTGCTGGACGCGCTCGCCGGCGTGCCGTGGGATCAGCGCACCGCACGGTTCCGCTGCACGGTGGCGATCGCCGCGCCTGTCGCGAACGTGCCAGGCACTTCCGAAGTGCCTGGCACGTGGGCGGGAGCTGTCCGCACGGCGGACGGCACGTGCGAGGGGATCATCGCGTTCGGCCCCGCCGGCAGCAACGGGTTTGGATATGACCCGGTGTTTTACCTGCCGGAGCACGGCCTGACGATGGCGCAGCTCGAACCGGAGATGAAAAACCGCATCAGCCACCGCGGCCGCGCGGCGCAGGCAGCGGTGGCGGTGCTGGCGGAGATGCTGGCTGAATAGGCGGCAACTTCAGACCCTGCCCGCATCGAGGCATCAGGAGCTTGCGCACATCATGCGGCGAAAGGATTGACGACCTGGACTCCCCCGTAAATCTGTCCGGCATTGAGATCCTCCGACCATACGATCTCGCATCCCAACCGTGCGGCGCTCTGCAAAATCAGAGCATCCCAAAAGGCAAGGCGATAGCGATGCTGAAGCTCGATCGCGGCATGGATATCGCGCACCTCAGGCGTTTGCACGCGCCAAACGGACAGATCAGCCAGGATTTGGGCCGCGGCGCCGCTTTCCAGCGGTTGGGCCACCTTGCGGGTAATGTTGACGTAGAACTCCTGGAGCACCTGAATGCTCAAGCAGCCGAGGCGAGACTCCCATATCGCCTCCAGCAACCGCGCCGCACGATCGCGTTTGATGCCGGCGGAGGTATCGTGTGCATAGACCAGGACGTTGGTGTCCACAAACTGGAGGCCCGGCTGGACGCTCATCGTTCGTGCAGCTCCTCTCGCGTCCAGCTGATCGTCCCGCGCGTACCCAGGTCCGTGCCCCGGCGTAACGCCTCCAGGTGCCGGCCGCGCGCCTTGGCGTAGCGATCCTCTTGCGCCACTTCCGCGATGAGCAACTCCTTCAGCAGCCCCGAGATGGACGTCTGCCTTTCCACGGCGATGAGCTTGACCTTGCGCACAAGGTCTTTGGGCAGTGATAGGGTGATGTTTTGTGTTTCCATTGCGCCGCCTCCACGTAAATCAGTGTAACACGTGTTTACGTGAGGCGCAAGTGATGCTTTGGGACAGAAACGTGCGCCGTGCGGGCGAACCCCACACGGCGCACCTAGGATCGTGGACTGCGCTCACCCCTGGCTGCGGCCCCCATAAAGTACCGGCTTCACTTCTGAGCGGCTCGGTATGCCGCACAAACATCGGAAGCTAACTCGCCCATCTGGCGCGCCGTCAGCGTGCCGGGCTTCGACGGGTCCGTGAACTTCTCCCATTCTGCTGGGTTGTTGAACTTGGCCATCTCATCAGGGCGGTTTTTTTCTAGCCAAGCATCGCGCTCAGAGTGAGCTGCATGGACGGTCTTGGCCTCGTCCACCATCACGGGCCCGAACAGGGTGACGATCCTCTCATCCTTGAACATGAATTTCAGGCTGAGGTGATACACGGCCGAGCCCACATCCAGACAGTTGTCCCGATAGATCACCACCGGGCACTTGACGCCCCCGCCCTGCAACTCGCAGCCCCCAGGCTCCAAGGTCGCGCCAAGCCCAGCAAACTGCTCATACATGTTCCGCAGTTGGTCTTTGGCGTTCTTGGCATTCACGACAACGGGCATATGGCAAAAAGCGTGGTTGAGCGCGTCATCGGTGAACAGCGCCAGGATCCCATCGACGTCCTGGCCATTGAACGCGTCGAAATAGGCCCCGGCAATATCCAGCAGCGGGGATGTGGGTGTGGGCGGTGCGGGCGTAGCTGTCGGTGGGACGGGCGTGGCTGTCGGAGGCACGGGGGTGGCCGTTGGCGGCACGGGGGTCGGCGTGGGGGGCGGCGTCGCTGCGGGGGCGCACGCGCCGGCAATCAACAGAAACGCGACGGTGACGACGAATAGCTTCGATCCTTGCCCCTTCATGATGCACCTCCTTGGTTCATCGGGCAGCTAAGACAGGGCGAACACACAACAGGGCGGCATACACGACGAAGCGCGGGCGCGTCTGACGCTGTGGGGGACCAAGCGGAGGCACGCTCGATGACGGGAGTGCAGTGAAGGGCGGAGGCGATGTGAGCTGCGTTGTGCGAACAGAGCATGTTCAGCTTAACACGATTGGCGCGCCTTGTCAATAGCCGATTTTGCCGTAATGATTTGTTGCCTGATCGTGCGTGTTGTCCTGCGGGGCCTCGCCCCGTTCTGCGGCTCTTTGCAATTTCGCGGGAACTCTTGACAAACTTGAGCGTCTTTGATATGTGATAGCCGTGCAGCGGGGATGCGCCGCGTTTCGCCGGCGCACCGGCTCGGTCGATTCGGAGGGTGCCATGAACGGTGGTTCGATGGGTGGTTCTTCTCGTAAATGGATATTGCCTGTGGCTTTGGTGGGAATCCTGGTCTTCGTCGCGGCCGGGGTGGCCGGCTGCAATTTTCTGCGGAATCTGCCCCCGGTGGCGGCAGGCGAGCGCACCCCCACCGCGACGCGGCCCGCGGGGCTGGCGCCCAGCATCGAACTCCTGCCGGCCGAGGGCGGCGCGGGCGTCCGCATCACGGTGAACGGCCGCGGGTGGCAGCCGGGCAATACCGTGACCGTGCGGCTTGAGGATCCGGCTACCGGCGCCGCGCCCGCTCAAGAGATGGCCTCGGCCATCGTGACGGATCTCGGCGACTTCGCCGTCAAGTTCACTTTCCCCACCGATTCGCGTTGGACGAGCCTGCCCCGGGCGTTGGTGACCGCGGTGGATGCGGCGCGCAACCAGCGCGTCTCGGTCTGGCTCCCGCTGGCGGGCGGCGCGCTGCCCACTGCCACGCCGACGACCGGCGCCGCACTGCCCGCGGCCACGGCGACCCTGACCGCGCAACCGACCGCCACCGCCACCCGGCCGCTTGCCACGGCCACGCGGCCGCAGCCCACGGCGACCGCGACCCGGCCGCGCCCCACGGCTACTCCCACCCGCACGCCGGTGATCACCGATTGGCGCGGGGAGTACTTCGGCAACATGAACCTGGCCGGCCAGCCGGCCGTGGTGCGCAACGATGCGACGCTGAACTTCGCCTGGGGCACGGCCGCACCGGCCGCGGGACTGCCCGCCGACGGCTTCTCGGCACGCTGGTCGCGGTCGCTCAATTTCGATGCGGCGACCTACCGCTTCTTCCTCACCGTGGACGACGGGGCCAGGATGTGGATCGATGGCCAGTTGGTCGTGGATGAATGGCGCGATGGCAGCGTGCGCGAGGTGAGGATCGAGACGCCGCTGAGCCTTGGCTCGCATACCCTGCGGGTGGAATACTACGAGCGCACCGGCGACGCACGGCTGCAGTTGCGCTGGGAGCGGCTCGGCGCGGTCTCGTATCCCGACTGGCGGGGCGAGTACTGGCCGAACTTGAGCTTTGCCGGCGACCCGGCGCTGATCCGCAACGACCCCCGCATCGACTTTCGCTGGGGCACGGGCGCACCGGCCGCGGGGTTGCCCGCCGACGGCTTCTCGGTGCGCTGGACCCGACAGGTGACCCTGACCGGCGGCCTCTACCGCTTCTTTGCCCAGGCCGATGATGGCATCCGGTTTTTTGTGGACGGCCGGGCGATGCTTAACGAATGGCACGATGGCAGCGGCGCGGCGCCCTACACGGTTGACCTGGCGCTGAGCGGCAGCCATACGTGGGTGGTGGAATACTACGAGCGCACCGGCGCCGCGTTGGCCAGCTTCTCGTGGCAGGTGATCGGGCCGCTGCCCGTTCCGGCGACGCCCACCGCTTCGCCCACGCCGACGCGCACGCCCACCGCTACGCTGACGGCGACTGCGACGCGCACCTCCACGCCGACCGCCACCGGCGCGCCGACCGCGACGTCTACGGCGACGGCCACCGCTTCACCGACAGCGACCGCGACGGCGACCGCAACGTCTACGGCGACCGCCACCTTCACGCCGCGCGTATCGTCTACGCCGACCGCGACGCCGACCCAAACGCCGACGGCCACCGCCACGGCGACGCCAACCGAAACGCCAACCCAAACGCCGACCGCCACGGCGACGTTGACCGTGACGCCGACGGAGACGCCGACCCAAACGCCGACGGC
>JAPKMS010000308.1 GCA_026645775.1 Anaerolineae bacterium | reverse complement strand
TGGACGAACGGCACGGTCTTCGGCGGGCAGGGCGGCGCGGTCAGCCTGACGATCTCGGGCGCCTCGGCCTGCCTGGGCGCGTTCATGGACTTCAACAGCAGCGGGACGCTTGCCGCGGTGACGCTGCGGGATCTGATGGGTAATACCATCAGCCAGCCGATCGCGGCCGGAACGCGCACCTTCTACTTCGACGTGCCGGCCGGCACGTTCACCGGCAGCGGGGGCAATCCGACGATCTACGGCCTCTTCCGCGTCACCAGCCCGGTGAGCGGAAGCTGCGCTGGTTCGCCGGCCAACAGCGCCACCGGCGCCGCGGCGGGTGGTGAAGCGGAAGGTTACGCCTGGAACTTCACGCCCACCGCGGTAACGCTGCGCGAGTTCCGCGCCGCGCCGCAGTTCGATCTCGTCGCGTGGCTGGCGGACCTGCTGCGCCGGCTGGGCGGGACGCGGTGACACAGGGGTGACAGAGTGACAAGGGGAGAGTCAGGGGGCAGGAGTCAGCTTCCAGTTTCTAGCAACCACACAAGGAGGAATCTCATGCAACGCAACATTGATATCCGAGGGAATCATTTCGCAACCCTGGCCCGCCTGGGGCTGATCCTGGCGCTGATCGCGACGATGAGCGTTCTGCCGGCGGCGCCGGCCGCGGCGCGGCCTCCGGACTCTACGGGCGGGGGCGCCCCGCTGGCCCCCGCGACCAGCGTCGCGGCGCCAGGCGCACGGCAAACGCTGGCCGATTTGCCTGCGCCGGCGCAGGCCGCCATCTCTGCTGCCATCGGGCGTGACCAGGCCGCCTATCACGCCACACTGCGCGAGGATGGCAGTTTGGACCTGGCCAACCCCGCGCAAGATCTGCAGGGGCGCTTTTCGGCGGAGGCGGCCACGGTGTACGCCGGCGGGGCGGAATGGAATCTGCGTCTGAGCGCTTGGGGGTACGGCGGGGCGCTGCAGCACGCGGAGCCGGTCGCGCCGAGCGCGACGGCCAACCGCGTGGAGTACCGGCGCGACGGGCTGAGCGAATGGTACGTAAATGGCCCGCAGGGTCTGGAACAGGGGTTCACGCTCACCTCACCCCCGCCCCTCAGAGGAGAGGGGGGGCTGTTGACGCTGGCGTTGGCGCTCAATCCGACGTTGACCGCGCAGATCAGCGCGGATGGGCGTGAACTGACCCTGCTGAATCGCGCTCAGCAAGCGGTGCTGCGTTACAGCGGCCTGACTGCCTATGATGCCACCGGCCAGGAGCTTGCGGCGCAAATGCAGGTGAGTGCGGATGCCTTGCACCTCCAGGTGGCTGTGGCGGCCGCACGCTACCCGATCACGATTGACCCCTGGGTGCAGACCGCCAAACTGACCGCGGCAGACGGCGCCGCGGATGACTACTTTGGCTGGTCCGTGGCCGTGAGCGGGGATACGGTCGTGGTCGGGGCGTACGGGGACGACGACCTGGACTACAATTCCGGCTCGGCCTACGTCTTCGTCAAGCCGGGGGGCGGCTGGGCGACCACCAGCGCCTACACCGCCAAACTGACCGCTTCGGACGGCGCCGCGGCTGACTCCTTTGGCCGGTCCGTGGCCGTGAGCGGGGATACGGTCGTGGTCGGGGCGCCCTATGACGACGACAAGGGCAGCGCTTCCGGCTCGGCCTACGTCTTCGGCAGCGCACCGGCGGTCTGTACGGCCGCCGGCTCAGGCAACTGGAGCGACCCAGCCACCTGGAGCTGCGGCCACATGCCCGGGCCGGGCGAGGCGGTGGTTATCCCGGCCGGGATAACGGTGACGCTGGATCAGGATGTGACGCTCGACAGCAACCTGGACGTGCAGGGCACGCTCGTCCCCAACGGCAAGACCGTCACCCTGACCGGCAGCGCCGCCCAAACGCTCAAGGGCAGCCCACCGAATATGACCTTCTACAATCTGGTGGTCAACAAGACCAACGCGACCGATGTCGTCACCATTGACGGCAAGCTCAAGGTGACCAAGAAACTCACCATCACGAAGGGCAAGCTCAAGAGCGCCAGCGACTATGGCGATGTCGAGATCGGGCCAGCCGGCACGCTGGAGCTGACCAGCGACGTCACCGTGGGCGGCAACTGGACGGACAACGGCACGTTCATCCACAACAATCACGCGGTCGAGTTCGACGGCACGACGCTGCAAACGCTGGATGGGAGCGTAGCCACGCCGTTCTACCGCTGGGTCATCAACGCCACGGCCCAGGTTGCAGTCGTCACCGTGCCCACGGCAGCCGACTCGGTGGTGAACAACGGCGTGCTCAGCCAGACGCAGACGGTGAACAACGCCACCGTCAACTTCCTGCAGATCAGCACGGATAAGTACCGGGGCGTGGACATCGACGCGACAGGGCAGAACCTCGGCGCAGTGACGGTCACCATCAGCGGCAATCACACCCAATGCACCAGCGATGCGGGCAGTCCGCCGTATCGCAACCGCTGCTTCCGGGTGAACGTGGGAACTGCGCCAACGGGTTCCGCTACGATGACCTTCTACACCACCGCGGCGGAAGACGATATCGCCACAGGCGACGCGTTGTATCTTTATTTCTTTGGCACTTGGGCCGACCTGGACGCAGCGTGTGGGGCAGGGGCCGGTGACCCGTGCAGCAAGTCAGTTGAGAACCTGCAAGCGGGTGACAACTACTTCCTGATCGGCGGCGCCGATAGCCCCAACGCGGTGACACTGGCTGAGTTCCGCGCCGCGCCGCAGTTCGATCTCGCCGCGTGGCTCGCGGATCTGCTGCGCCGGCTGGGCATGGCACGGTGAGGAGGCAGGCGTCAGGAGGCAGGAGGCAGGGGTCAGGAGGCAGAGGTCAGGGGTCAGGGATCAACCTCCAACTTCCAACCTCCAACTTCTAACCTCCAACATCCAGCAAAGGAGACATCTCATGGAACAACAGCCATCGGAACCCAAGCCAGCACGCCAGCCCTACGAGCCGCCGGCCGTCGTCTACGAAGCGGCGCTGGAGGTGCGCGCCGGCTCGCCGCTGGGCATCCCCGGCCTGCCGGATTGGGGCGATCCCGCCGAGGAGTGAGCGAACGTCTTCCCCAGGACAACGAAAGGCCTCACAGGTCAAGCCGATCTGTGAAGCCTTTGCGCCTGAACTTCTGGAGCGTCCGCAACTGAATGAATCAGAAGCGCAGACCGATGCGTGACGCCCAGGTTTCTCGCAATCGGTGGGCATCCGCCGGCGAGACTTGACCCAGCCGGAATATCAGCAGGGATTGCTCCAGACAATCCAGACGAGACAAACGCACAGTGGAGGCCGCGCGCAAGCCGCTGCTCTGCCAATCGGCCAGCGGTACATCTGTCGGCGTACGCGGCGCGGCCGAAGTAACGGCCGCCACTATCGCATCCTGACCGTCGAGCCAGAGCACGAGGACAGGACGCCGCTTGGCCCCACTCCCGTCCGTAAAGAGGATTTTCGCCACCCAAAAATCACCGGGTTGGCAACTCATCGTACAACCCCTCATCTTCAGGCGCGTAGCTGTTCAGAAAGGCGCTGTGGTCACGGATCAACGTTGTGGGCGCGGCTGTCGCGACCGTGTAGGGCCGGACTGTAATCAGCCAACGTCCGGCATCCACCGCATTGATGAGAGATGCCGGCAGCGTCAGCTTCTCGCCGGGCTTGAGTTCAACGTCGTATGTCAGGTTAAGCAGGCTCATGGCAACACCTCCAAAATTCCTTCTTGCGTTATTTCTCCGTTTGCCACGCTCCGATCATACAATCAGCGTCTCAGTTTGTCAATTGCCCGTTGATTTTCGCTTGAGCCTTCGCAAGCCCCTTCCCCCAGTCCCCCCAATTCCCTCCCTCCCCCCCACACTACACTTTTGCTATACTTTTACTAGACCCTGGGGCAGTGACTTTCCCGCCGGTTAATGCTATTTTCTTCTTGTGAAAAACGCCCTCTTCTGCGACAACTCCATCTTCCTGGCCGGACTGGCGGCCAGCTTGCGCGGTCACGCTGAGTTGACGGTGATGCCCAGCGACCTGGTCGCCGACCCCACCACCATCACGCTCACGTCGTTTCGGGCGGCTGCGCCCCGGTTCTCCCGCCGCGTGGCTGGCGGAGTTGCTGCGCCGGCTGGGGCGATAGGGGTAGGGGAGCAGAGGAGCAGGGGAGCAGGGGTCAGCTTCCAGCTTCAAGTTTCCAGTATCCAGCAAAGGAGATATCTCATGGAACGACAGCCATCGGAACCCAAGCCAGCACGCCAGACCTATGAGCCGCCGGCCGTGGTCTACGAAGCGGCGCTGGAGGTGCGCGCCGGTTCGCCGCTAGGCATCCCGCGAATCCCGGACCTGACTGATCCGGCCGGGCTGTGGGAGAAGAAGTGACAGTGCGGGTCACGGCGGTGGCTCCGTCGGAGACCGGCCACAGCAGGCACCGCAAAATCGAGAGGATGCCAGCTTGATGCGTTCAAACATGAAGTTAGGGCTCACACCGCAAAAGGCATCACCGAGCGCGCCAGCAATAATCCTTCTAACGGATGCACAGCATGGCACGATGCATCTGAAGCGGCGCGTTGACCGGCTCGTCCTTGCGTTCGGTCGTCAGGTAACGCCACAGCGTCCTAGCCGTGCGCGGGGAGACGCGAAACTACACCTCATAAGGTCGCCGGACTCACCTGATACGAAGCCGCGGTCTGCTGCGCCGCCGCCGCTTCGCCCAGCTGCGCCCGCCTACGCGCGTAATCGCGCAGCGCGTGCGCCCGCCGCCGGACGATGGACCCAAGAGGGGCCTTGAGTTGGTGCCGGCGCAACTGCTTGCGCCGGATCCGGTCATATTTCATCCGAACCACCCCGCCTGATAACCATAGAGCGGCGAGCCGGATCCAGGCTCGCCGCTCTATGCCTTGATTCTCTACCGTCCTGTCACGGCATCTGCAAAACCACCAACGTCTTGCCGCTGTCGGCATCCTGGAAGATCTGGATCATCACGCTTTGCTCGCCCTTCACGTAGAGGTTGACCACCATGCCCATCTCACCCGGCATCTGCATGGCGGCCTTGTAGCCGAGCTTGGGCATCTCCACCTCGTAGAACTTGTCCACGTCCTCCGGGCTGGCATCGCTGAGGAAGGCGCGCACGGGCGCCTGCGCGGCCATGGTCTCGATGATGACCTTCACCCCGCCAGGGAACTCGCTGGGTTTATATTCCTTGCTCTGCGGCGGCGCGGGCAGCTTGGCGAGCGCGGCCGAGGTTTCGGCGGAAGGGGGTTCTGCGGTCGACTCGGGCTCCGGCGTCTCCTGACCAAGCCCGCCCAGATCGGTCACCTGGTCGGCCGGCGGCGGCTCGATGGTCACGGGCTGGTTTTCCTTGGTGACCAGCATCTGCATGGTGCTCTTGACCTGCCGGCCGGTCTCGTCTTCCTGCAGCATCTCGGTGCGATACTGCTTCAGGTAATTCCCCTTCCTGGCGACCCAGAAGTCGGCCGTGCCCGAAATCAGCGTCTGCTTCTGCTGGGTGATGGCCTCGTTCTGTACCATCAGCGCGCGGAGCTGCGCCTCGGTGGCCCGGTAGTGCGTGGTAGCCACCCCATCCACCGTCTCGTTGCGGTTAACCACGTTGGCCGCCGTGAAGATGTCAACCGGCGCGTCCTTGGTCAGCTCCTCGGGGTCGAGCAGGGTTTGCATCGTGCTGCCCAGGCCGCCGCTGGTCGGCAGCTTCGTCCAGGTGCCGCTGTCCGGGTCATTGAAGTACGTGGCCTCGCCGATGACGATGATCTGCATGTCGGGCTGATCTTGCCCTGTCTTGTCCCTCAGCACCATGGCATAGGCGACCGGCGCGGGATCGAGCCGATAGGTCATCTCCATCTCGCTCCAGGCTTCGAGGGCCGCTTCGGGTTTGACAACCTCGGACTTGAGCTCCATCTTGGCGACGTAGCTTTTCAGCGCGCCGACTTTCAGGACCGGCAGCGGCTCCTCAGTGGCGGCCGGCGCTGCGGTCGGCTGGGGCGCCCGGGTGGCCGCGGCAGTCGGCTGGGCCGCCGCTTGGGCCGGCGCCTGCGTAGCGGCCGCTGGGGCCGTCGTGGGCTCGGGCTGGGCGCCACCGCCGCACGCCGCAAGCGTCAGCAGGACAGTCAACAGGATAGAAGTGGCGAATAAACGGCGCATCTTGAACTCCTTCTTGGAATCAGACGTTAAACCGGATGTTGAGGATGTCCCCATCCTGCACCAGATACTCCTTGCCTTCCAGCCGCAGCAACCCCCGCTGCCGCGCGGCGGGGAGGCCGCCCGCGCTGATCAGGGCGTCGTAGCTCACGACCTCGGCGCGGATGAAGCCGCGCGCCAGGTCGGTGTGGATCGTGCCGGCCGCGTCGACGGCATTGGCGCCCACGGGAATCGTCCACGCGCGCACCTCGTCCTCGCCAACGGTGAAGAAGCTGTGCAGGCCGAGCAGTTTGTAGCTCAGGTGCAGCACCCGGTTCATGCCCGGCTCCTGGATCCCGTATTCAGCCAGGAACTCGGCCGCCTCTTCGGGCGCCATCTGGGCCAACTCCATTTCGACCTGGCCGTGCATGGTGGCGACCAGGGTGTGCCGATGCCGGTAGTCGGCTACCTGCTGGAGCGCGGGCTCGGCCTGGCCGTCGCCCACGTTCAGCACGATCAGCAGCGGCTTCAGTGTCAGCAGACCGAAGTTGCGCAGCGATTTGACCTCGGCAGGATCGAGCTCCATGTCGCGCAGCGGCTCCCCGGTCTCCAGTTGCGCGTGCAGCCGTTTCATCAGCTCGAGCTCAGCCTCGTTGGCGGCCTTCGCGAGCTTATCGCCGCCTTTTTTTAGTTGGGCATCCAGCCGTTCGATACGGCGTTCCATGATAATCAGATCGGAGAGCAACAGCTCGCCGTCGAGGATGTCGACATCGCGGCGCGGATTGATGCTGTCTTCGACGTGTGGCACGTTGGGATCATCGAAGGCGCGCACCACGTGCAGCAGCGCGTCGCTCTGGCTCAGCGTGTTGAGCAGCGGTCCGCTTAGCCCGCCCTCGCTGACCCCTTTCGCCAGGCCGGCAATGTCCGCGTAGGTGACCTTGGCGTAGATCGTCTTGCGCGGCTTAAACATGGCCGAGAGACGATCGATGCGCACATCTGGCACGTCAACGACCGCGGTGTGAACCTCGAATTGCCCGGTGCTGAAGGCATTGGTTTCCAGGTTGCCGCGCGTCAGTGCGTTGAAAATGGTAGTTTTCGTGCTATTGGGGAGTCCGATAATTGCGATATGCATAGGTTGGTTTCAGTCAGCAGGTTGATCAACGGCCGTTTCGGTCGGCGCCGGCGCAGGAGCCGGTTGTGTGATGTTCAGTTCGGTGATCGCCAACGCGGCTGCGCCCAACAGGCCCACGTCATCGCCGAGCGCAGCCTGGACAATCGCAAGGCCCTCCCAATAAATGGCCGGCGCAAACTCCTTGATGGCCGCCCACATCGGATCGAACAGCAGCGGGCCGGCCTTGGTGACACTGCCGCCCACCACGATCATCGTCGGGTTGAACAGGCGCAGCAGGTTGGCGATGCCGATGCCCAGGTGCCGGCCCGCACGCCGGAACGCCTGGATCGCCAGCTTGTCACCGAGCCGGGCGGCCTCGCTGACTACCCGAGCATCGATTTTGCCGCCGTCCCCGCTGACCATTTTGGTGATGCGCGTCTTTTTGCCGGCGTTCATGCGCCCGGCGACGTCGCGCGCGATGGCGGTGCCCGAGGCATAAGCCTCCAGGCAGCCTTGATGGCCGCAGCCGCACATCGGCCCTTCGGGGTTGACGATGGTGTGCCCGGCCTCCGCCCCCAGGCCGTTGGCGCCCAGCAGCATCTCGCCATCCACGATGATGCCGCTGCCGACGCCGGTGCTGATGGTCAGATAAATCATATCCCGCCGGCCGCGGCCCGCGCCAAAGGTGTACTCGGCCAGCCCTGCCAGGTTAGCATCGTTGCCCAAGAAGGTGGGCAGCGAAAAACGCGCGCTGATAATGTTGCGCAGCGGCACATTGACCCAGCCGGGCAGGTTGGGCGCTTCCTTCACGATGCCGCTGACCGGGTTGAGCGGGCCCGGCGCACCGATGCCGATCCCCGCGATCTGGTCGGTGGGTGTACCGGCCATGGCTTCAGCGATGGTATCGATCAGACGTTTGATGACCGCATCGGGACCTTCGGCGGCCTGGGTCGGGTGGGCGATCCGACGCAGGATCTGCCCCTTCGGGTCACACAGCGCGGCCCGGATCTGCGTGCCGCCGAGATCGACGGCGAGAACGTATGGTGGCATAGGTTAATCCCCCCCGTGTACTGGCCGTAGCCGAGACAATTCCGCCTGGGATGACTTCCGCAGGATTTACGATGGGGTGAGTATAGCATTGAAGGCGTGAAGTGCCCAAGTCGCGCCGCGCCCGCACGAAGCCATTGTTTGCTCCGCATCCCGGTGCAGTGCTATAATCCTCCTTTGGCCGGATGCGGCCAACCACACAGCAAGCTGGAAGATCCGATGCGTATCCCTGATCGCACGACAGCCGAACGACTGCTCCAAGAAGCCGGCTCGCACAACCCCGGTCCGTGGGTCGCGCACTCGCAGCGCGTGGCCGAGGCTGCGGCGGCCATCGCCGCGCATCTGCCCGGGCTCGATCCGGGCGCAGCGTACGTGCTGGGCCTGCTGCACGATATGGGCCGGCGCGCAGGTGTTACCGGGATGCGCCACGTCCTGGATGGCTATCGCTACCTGGCAGCGCTGGGCTATGAGGACGCGGCGCGCATCGACATGACGCATTCGTTTGCGGTTAAAGATGTGCGCGCCATCTTCGGTGAGTGGGACTGCGCGCCGGACGAGCTCGGCGCCATCGAGACGTACCTGGCCGAGATCGAATACGATGACTACGATCGGCTGATCCAACTCTGCGATGCATTGGCCATGGCCGAGGGCTTTGTGCTGATGGAGAAGCGGATGCTGGACGTGGCATTGCGCTACGGCGGTGTCAGCGAGCAGGCCCTGGCGAAGTGGCGCGCAACCTTTGCCATCAAACACGACTTCGAGCAGCGTATGGGGTGCTCAATCTACAGTCTGCTGCCGGGCGTCGTGGAAAACACCTTTTGCTAACGGGAAAATGGGGTGGAAACATGCGGATTTTTATCGGCGGCGTGATGCAGGCATCGAATCACGGCAAGGAGTTGGTGGATCAAGGCTATCGCAACCGGATCGCGGACGCGCTGATTGCGCGCTGGCCTGAACTGGAAGTCATTGACCCGTTCCGCCTGCACCCGGACAGTGTGGGTTATGACGACGCGGCGGCCAAAGAGACGTTGTTTGCCTTGCTGGAATTGGCGATGCGCAGCGACTTGGTTATCGCCTACCTTCCGGTAGCCAGCATGGGCACGGCGTTGGAGATGTACTCCGCTTACCAAGCAGGCGTGCCGGTTGTGACGATCTCGCCGCTGCAGGAGAATTGGGTGGTGCGCGCCACGGCGCGTCGGCAGTTCCGCGATCTCGAAAGCTTCATCGCGGCCCTCGATACGCTCGCATCGCCGGCCGAGTTGTGTGCATGATCTGTCCGGCCCCAGGGTGACTGCATCTATGCTGATCCTCCACGGTTCCTGGATCCCCGATCGGGGGCAATTCTACTTTTGGGCCGAGCATGACCGGCCGGTCGCGCGCCGGCGCGGGCGCAAGGCCGCGGTTACGGTGCATCCGGCGGCAGCGACCGGCGCTGAGCTGGCCGAGCTGTTGCGCGCCCTGTTGCCGGACGCGGAGGCGGTCGGCGCCCCGGAGGTGATCGAGGCCTGGCTGCCTTCGTCCGCCGATCGGCCGCTGCCCTCTCCGGAGCTGCTGCGGCTGAACCCGGATCTGGCCGTGGACGACGGCGCGGCGAAACTTGTGCGGTGGACCCTGTCGGCGTGCCCGTTGAAGCCCCTGGCGGCCTTGGATGTCCTGCTGGCGCTGTCCGAGCTGGCCGCGGTCCGGGGCGGGGGCGCGGTCATGGGCAGCGATGTGCGCTTCTGGGGGGCGGCTGCCAAGTTGGCCGTGACGCTGTTGGCCGGTCAACGGTACCTCCCGTCGCTCGCGCCCGAAAGCAGCATCCGTTATCGGGCGACCTGGCAGCCCATCCTCGACGAGCCGCCGGAGGCCGCGCAAGTGACGACGTTGGTGATGTCGATGCCGCCGGTCTGCCGGGCCCTCTGCGCACCGGGGCCGCATGCTGAACCGCGCGGCTCCGAGGCCGCGCCGGGTCCGCGCGCACTGCTGGCCGACTTTTTGAGCGCAGCGGTCGATGCCGCGGTGCGCGCGTGGGCGGCGCCGGCTCGGCGTCGGGTGCGCGGCGCCGCGGTCGCCGCCTCGGCCGGCCAAGCCTGGCTGGATGCGCTCTACGCCGACGATCCGACTTTTCCCGGCACGCGCAGCGCGTTGGTCGATCTGCTCGAAGCGTGGCGCGGTTGGACGGCGCAGCGGCACGCGGCGGGCGGGCCGGGATTCCGCATCTGCTTCCTGCTGGCGCCGCCCGACGATGACGCCGCGCGCACCCAGCCCGGCTGGCGCCTGCGGTATCTGCTGCAAGCCACCGATGACCTGAGTTTGCTGGTTCCGGCCGAAGAGATCTGGCGGGCGCGCGGCAACGCGCTGCACATCC
>JAPKMS010000307.1 GCA_026645775.1 Anaerolineae bacterium | reverse complement strand
GCACGAAGTTCTCCCGGCCGATCAGCTTGCCGCGGCGGATGAAGAACACCTGCACGCACGCCTCGCCGGTGCGCGCGTCCTGGGCGAAGGCGATGACGTCCTCGTCCTCCTGCGCGCCGCTGACCACCTTCTGGCGCTCGACGATCTGGGTCGCTGCCCGGATTTGATCGCGCAGCAGCGCGGCGCGCTCGAATTGGAGGGCCTCGGCCGCGGCCTGCATCCGGCCGGTCAACTGCGCCAGCACCGCTTCGCTGTCCCCTTCCAGGAACGCGCCCAGCCCGGCGATGATCTGCCGGTAACCCTCCCGGTCGACCGCACCGATGCACGGCCCCGCGCACCGCTTGATGTGGTAGTAGAGGCACGGCTTGGGATCGCGGCCGGTGATCTCGCGGGTGCAGTCCAGGTACGGAAAGACCCGACGCAGCACGTCCAGCGTCTGGCGGACGGCATACGCCGAGGTGAACGGGCCGTAGTAGCGGCTGCCGTCCCGCTCCATCCGCCGCACGATGCTGACCTTCGGATAGTCCTCGTTCCAGTGCAGCTTGATGTACGGGTAGGTCTTGTCGTCCTTCAGCCGGACGTTGAAGCGCGGCCGGTAGCGCTTGATCAGCTCGTTTTCCAGGATCAGCGCTTCCAGCTCGGTGTCGGTGACGATCCATTCCAGGTCCGCGATCTCGCTCACCAGCCGCCGCGTCTTGGGGTCCCGGTTGGCCTGGAAATAGGAGCGGACGCGGTTCCGCAGCACCACCGCCTTGCCGACGTAGATGACCACCCGGTCGGCGGAGCGGTAGATGTAACACCCCGGCCGGTCGGGTAGGGTGTCGAGTTTCTGGGTCAGGTCGGGGGCAAGATGGCTGTTCACGGGGTCAATTATAGTCGAACTGGCGGCAGTCACACAAGCAGCCGCCTGAGCGCCTGGGGCTCATTTAACCCGATCCCGCGGCAGCCGATTCCAGGCCGGGCTGTCTGGCGTCAGTCCCAAGCCGGCAGCGGACCGCTGAGATAGCGCGTCTTGCCGGTTCGATTCCACACGGTCACTCCGCCGCGGCCCAGCACCTCGCACCGGGCGCCGTTACAGACCAAGGCGGTGTAACCGTCGATGCCCAGCACGGTCAGTCCCTTGCCGAGTGTCTTGCCAGCCAGCAGCTGCATCGACTTGAGCAGCGCTTCTGGGATCTCGTCGAAGTGAGGAATCACCGTGGCGCTCGGAAGGAAGTTGAAACCGGACTTCCAACCCGGAAACCCGAAAAACTTCTCGCCCAGGATCATCGCGCCGGCGCTGCACCCGGCCAGGAGCCCGCCGCCCGCGAGCACAGTCAGGATCGCATCCCGGGTCGGCGTGCCGGCAAGCGTCTGGTGCAGGTAATCCGGTTTGCCCCCGGACAGGTAGACAAAGTTGGCGCCAGTGATCGCGGCGACCAGGGCCGGATCGTGCGCAGTGTCTCGGTCAACCACAGGCACGGCCTGCACCTGGACGCCCAGGCGGGTGAAGTGTTCGACGCCCAGCCGGGACCAATAGGCAATCCGTTCGGGGCCTTCGGTGCCGGCTGCCGTGGGCAGGCAGACCACGCGTGGTGTCGTCGGGAGCCGGTCGAGCAGCGCGCGGTCCACCGGTTCCATCGGGGGTAGGTATTCCCCGCTGCCGACAAGTGCGAGCATGGCTGATGTATTCAAGGGTGGCCGTCTCCATGTCCCTGCTAACGCTGCGGTGTTTCGCTCAGGCTGTTCACCGCGCTAATGTGGCTGCGTAGTTGCCTTGAAGCTATTCAATACGCGCCGTTCCCGCGCAGGACCGCAGGCAACGTCCGCAGCAGGATCGTCAGATCGCGGCGCAGCGAGAACTGCTCGATGTAGTCCAGTTCCAGCGCCAGCCGCTGCTCGAATGCCAGATCCCCGCGGCCGTTGATCTGCATCGGACCGGTCATGCCGGGCTTGACCGCCAGCCGGCGCCGCTGGTCGTCGGTATAACGTTCGACGATGGCGGCCTGTTCGGG
>JAPKMS010000306.1 GCA_026645775.1 Anaerolineae bacterium | reverse complement strand
TTTGGATGTAGGTGGCTAAGGGTGAACCACCCGAGTTTGTCTACCACTCCGTCAGCCTCCAGATCTCCGGCCGGGCATCGCCGGCAGTCCCGCCGATCTCGGCAAAGATCACCACGGCCTGCTTGAGTTCAGCCATCGCCTCTTCACCGCGGCCGGCGGCGTGGAGCAGGTCGGCCAGGTTGTTGCGCAGCGCGGCCTCGCGGTGGCGGTCGCCCACGGCAACACAGAGCGCCAGGGCCTGCTCCGTCAGTGATATGGCAAGCGCGGACTCACCGCCGTCGGCGCGAGCCAGGGCCAGGTTGTTGAGCGCCGCGATGCGGCTGGTGGGACCGGGCAAGGCCTCGGCAATGGTCAGGCTGCGCTCAAGCTGGTCGATCGCCTCTGCCGGATTGTTTCGGCTGCGCGCCAGGATGCCCAGGATGTTGTATGCCTGGGCGATGCCATGGCGATCGTTCGTCGCTTCTGCTTCTGCGAGCGCGTCGCGGGCCAGCTCCAACGCTCGCTCTGGTCGCGCCTGCGCGTGGGAAGACAGGCTGGCGTCGGCCAGGATACGACCGGTCACGGCGCGTTGTCCAGCAGCCCTCGCGAGATCCAACGCAGCCTCGAAATGCACCTCTGCTGCTGACCACTCACCGCAGCGTGCATGAACGTTGCCCAGTTTGTGTTCGATCTCGATGAGGTCGCGACTGCGCGGCTCACACATCGCTGCGGCAGTCTCGTAGCTGGTCAACGCGACAGCGTAGTTGCCCAGGAGTGTGTGCATGTCGCCACTGGCCTCGTGCAGGTGACCGGTTTCGGGGTGGCCCAACGCCAGCGCAGACTGGTAGTGGGCCAGTGCTTCAGCGTTGGCATAGAGGCCGCGGGCATGGTCGCCGGCTAAGACGAAACAGGACGCTGCGTCGGCGTCTTGGCCGGCCAGCCGGAAGTGGCGGCCGATCTGCGCTGCCTGGTTATCCAGATCGCGGCGGAAATGTGCTCGTTCCAACAGTGACCTGGCCGCGCGGCCATGCAGAAGCCGCCGCCGTGCCAGGCTGGTTTCCTCATAGACCAACGCGCGCAGCTTCTCATGTGTGAAGTCGTACCGCGGGGCTGTGCCGGCCTCCTCAGCTACCTCCGTGACGATCCCTCGACCGGCCAACGCTTCCAGTGCGAATACAACCTCTTCGTCGCTGCGGCCGCTGGTTGCTTGCAGCGTCTCCAAGTCGAAGGAGCGACCGATCACCGCTGCGGCCTGGAGCGCCTGGCGCGCCGTTTCCTCCACGGCATCCAGCCGAGCTTGCAGGAGGGCCGCGACGCCGCGCGGCACAGGCCAGGCCTCGCCTGTGCCCTGTGTCTCGTTCTGCGCCAGCGCCTCGAGGTAAGCGGCCAGGAAGAGCGGCAGCCCTTCTGTCTCATGGTACAGTCGGCCGCCGATGCCATCGGGCAGGTTGGCGCCGGCTGCGGCGAGGCCGCGCACCAGCTCAAGCACGTCGGACAGCGCCAGGCGACTGAGCACGTGCGCCGTGCCGAGGCCCGCACGCTGCGCCTCAGCGACCAAGCCGCGCAGCCGTGAGACGGCCGGCGTCTCGTCACTGCGCCAGGTCGCCAGGATGAAGAGCGGTTGGCCGCGCAACCGGCGGACCAGGTAGGCCAGCAGATCCAGCGAGGCGGCGTCGGCCCAGTGCATGTCGTCGAAGAAGATCACATTGGGGGTTGCACCCTGGCAAATGGCGCTGAGCACCTGGCGCAGCCCCTCGAAGAATCGGCTCTGCCCGCCGGGCGCATCCAGCGGGGGCGGCGGTGGCAGGCCGGGGCGGAGCACGCCCAGTTCGGGCAGCAGGCGGGCGGCTTCGGCCAGCCAGTGGGGCGGGAGTGCGTCGAGCCGGTCAGCGCAGGCTGTCTGAGCCAAGACGCCGCGCAACCCCCCGGCCACCGGTCCGTAGGCCACGTTGGCTTCGCCCTCATAACAGCGCACCGTGACGATCATCGCGCCCTGGCCGCGCACCCGCGCCAGGAATTCCTCCGCCAGCCGCGTCTTGCCGACGCCGGCCTCCCCTTCCAACGCAATAAAGTAGCCGTCGGCCCCGTGCCGCGCATGTGCGCGGATCATGGCCGTCAGTTCCGCGGCGCGGCCCACCAGTGGAAGCGATCGCGCGGGCCTCTGCAAGCCTACCGCGTCTTCGCTGAGCGCGGGTTGGGAGCTGTCAGGCCGCGGAGGATCTGACAGCTCTGCTGGCTGCTGCAGCCGGTTGCCCTTGATCGCCTCGTACAGTTCGGTGGTTTCAGCCAGCGGTGCGACGCCCAGCTCCTGCTCCAGGATGCGGACGCAGGCGCGGTATTGGTGGAGGGCCGCGTTGCGCTGGCCGGCCCAGGCGTGCAGCCGCATGACCTGGCGGTGCGCCTCCTCGCGCAAGGGATCCAACGCCAGCCAGCGCAGGGCGGCCGCCAGCGCGGCGGCGAAGTCTCCCGTGGCGCTATAGCCGGCGGCCAGCTTCCTCAAGGCCTCGGCCAATTCCCCGCGCAGGCTTTCGGCCTGGGCGAACTGCCAATCATCGAACTCGGCGCTGTCGCGCAAGGTGAAGCCGGCCAGGAAGTCGTCGCGGTAGAGCGCCGCGGCCTCAGCCAGGGGCGCCAGACACGCGCGGCAGACATCGGCGGCGGGATGGCCGTGCGTCCGGCAGGCGGCCAGCCGTGCGTGGAATTCAGCCACGTCCACCCACAAGCCCGCGCCGGGGACGAGGCTGACCGTTTCCCGATCAACGACCAGGTGTGGCGTGTCCAGTGCTGTGCGGAGCGTGGAGAGTGTGCGGCGGAGAGCGGCGCGCGCATGTTCGTCGTCGTACTCCGGCCACAGCAGCGCGGCCAGCGTCTCGCGGGCGTGGCTGCGGCCGGTGACCGCCAGGTAGGCCAGCAGGGCGGTCGCCTTGCGCGTGTCCACGGCGACCGGCGCACCGTCGCGTACGATGCCCGGCGCGCCCAGGAGGTGGATGGTGAGGTGAGACATGTGGGGTTGCTCTTGGTTCGAAAACGGCGCCCTGCCGCTCCGGAATCGAGGCTTTAGCCGGTCACGTGCGCAGCGCAAGAAACCGCCTAAAGGCTCGATTCCAATTGTAACGCCTATAATCAAAAACCGCAACGAACCGCCGCGCCGTAACGGTTGCCGTAACGATTCGCGGACGGCGAGAAGCTACAATGACGGCGTATTGATGTTGAGCCATTGAGATGAGCGCTGTGTCAGAACCAACTCGGCCTTAACCTTATCCTCAACCTGTTGTCGGGAGGGCGTCATGCCAGGAGGAACACGGATGGTGCGCACTGAAAACGTGATTTCGGAGCGCCGGAGCACGGCCGGCGATGCTGCCGTGGATGGGCTGTTGGCGGGGGCCGGCGGTGGCATCGCGATGGCCGCCGTCCTGGTCGCCAGCGGGTTGTTGGCCGGCGCGGGGCCGGCGTCTACGCCGGCCCGCTTC
The DNA here is from genome assembly GCA_026645775.1 of Anaerolineae bacterium. Classification (GTDB taxonomy): domain Bacteria; phylum Chloroflexota; class Anaerolineae; order CG2-30-64-16; family CG2-30-64-16; genus MO66. The sequence goes on along the minus strand of JAPKMS010000306.1, from coordinate 3,269 downwards.
GACCCGTCGGGGGCTGGAACGGCCTCGCCGCTGACCGGGGGCCTGATCCACCTGGCGGTGTCGGCGGTCTACGGGCTGCTGTTTGGGGTGATCTACCGGCTGATCGGGCGGGGCCGGCCGGCTGGCCGAGCGACCGGCGCGCTGATCGGGCTGGGCTATGGGCTGATACTGTTCTTGATCGCGCAAGGGCTGGCCTCAATCCCCGCGGGCGCCCCGATGCGGGAGATTCCGGCCGTGCATTTCGCGCTCGCGCATCTCGTCTACGGCCTGGTCACCGGCTGGTTGGTCGCTCGGAGTTGAAGAATATCTGTTCAATCACGTGCCAGGCACTTCGCAAGTGCCTGGCACGTTCGGGGCAAGACAGGGAGGTGTCCCATGATCGTCAACATCATCAGTCTGTTGCTCCTCGCCCTGCTCGCCGCGCTGTTTGCGTGGCTGGCGACCCGGGCGTGGCGGGCGAAGCGGGCCTACGTCAAGTGGCCGGCCGTGATCCTGGCCGGGCTGTTCACCCTGATTTTCGCCGCGGTGACCGGGGTGGCGGGCATCGGCCTGGTCAAGCTGGAGGCGCGCCACGCCAATCCGGTTGCAGACGTAAAGGTGGCGGGCACGCCCGCGCAGATCGCCCGCGGCAACCAACTGGCCTGGGGCTGCGCCGACTGCCACTCACCGACGCTCGATCTGCCGTTGATCGGCGGCGCTGAGAATATGATCGCGGGTGGGCCGCCCCTGGGCGTCCTTTACGCCCCCAACCTGACGCCTGGCGGGCCGCTGCAGGGCTGGACGGACGGCGAGATCGTGCGCGCGATCCGCGAGGGGATCGCCCAGGAGGGCCGGCCGTTGATTGCCATGCCGTCGCAGGCGTATCGCCATCTGAGCGACGCCGACGTGCAGGCGTTGGTGGCGTATCTGCGGTCGCAGCCGGCGGTGGTGAATTCGCAGCCGGCGCGCAACTTGAACATCGTGGCTGCGCTCTTCATGGGCGCGGGGCTGTTCCCCACCAGCGCGCAGTCGCCCGTCGGTTCGGTGACCGCGCCGCCGGCCGGGCCAACGGCCGAGTATGGCGGCTACCTGGTGGCTGCCGGCGGCTGCGCCGACTGCCACGGCGTCAAGCTGGACGGCGTGCCGCCGAATTCCTTTGTGCCGGCGGGACCACCGCTCAAGCCGTTCGCGGTGGCATTTAGCGAGGCGCAGTTCTTCGGCATCTTCCGCGATGGCCTCCGGCCCGACGGCAGCCCCGTGGCGGAAGGGATGCCGTGGCGAAACATCGGCAAGACCATGAGCGACGATGATCTGCGGGCGGTGCAGGCGTATTTGAAGACGCTGCCGTGACACGTTGGCCTTCTCACCAACGTGGCAGATGCGTTACAGACATATTCACAAATAGTGTATAAACTAATTACCACCTTCAACTGCTAGACTACTGCGCAGTTTGTGATGAACCGCAGACGATTACGAGTGAAAGCAATCCATGACGATGATTACAGTAGCTCCTGCCCGTTCCATCCGCCGGCTGGCCTGGGCGCTGTGTGCCGCCATCCTGGTCGCCACGGTTGCCGCCGCGCTGTGGCTGCTGCGCGAGCAGCTAGCCGGCAACGTCGCCCAGGCTGTTGCCGACCTGACACAGGCGATCGTTCTTGCCGTGTTCGGCGTGATCGGGGCCTTGATCCTCTCCCACCAGCCGCGTCACACCGTCGGCCGGCTGATGATGCTGGAAGGGACGCTGATCTTTGCCTGGCCGATCGTGAAGTACTACGAGAGCCTGGCCGCCCCGCCGGCACAGCCATCGGCCTTGTTCCTGCTGGGATTGTGGTTCGTCAATTGGTCGTGGCTGTGGCTGATCTTCCCGCTGTTGTTCGTCATCCTATACTTTCCAACCGGCCGGCTGCCTTCGCCGCGCTGGCGTTGGCTGCGCCCCCTGGGGCTGGGTCTGATCGTGTACTTCATGGTCGTCATCGCCTTGCTGCCGGAATTGAATGCACCCGGCGAACCGCCTCCCTGGACTGTGCCAAACCCTATCGGGGTTGCATCACTTGAGGTCTCGATGCCCGTGTGGATCGCCCTGTTGCTGACGATGGTCGTTGGGTCAGTGGCCTCGTTGTTCGTGCGCTTCCGGCGGGCCGATCCCGTCGAACGCAGCCAGATCAAGTGGCTGCTGTACGCCGGCGGGGTTTTCCTGGTCGTCTATGGGGGCGCCGGATTTGCGGCTAACATGGGCGGCAATGACATCTTCGAGGTGGCGCTGTTCCTGAGCATCCTGTCCCTGCCGATTGCCATCGCCGTCGCCATCCTGCGCTACCGGCTGTACAATATTGATGTCGTAATCCGCAAGACGCTGGTCTACGCCGCGCTGACCGCGCTGTTGGCGCTGGTCTATTTCGGGGGTGTGGTGCTGTTGCAGCGGGTGGTCACCGCCCTAACCGGCATCGAGCAATCGCCGTTGGCCGTGGTCGTCTCGACGCTGGCGATCGCTGCGCTCTTCACCCCGCTGCGCCGGCGCATCCAGGACGTAGTTGACCGGCGCTTCTACCGCAAGAAGTACGACGCGCAGCAGGTGCTGGCGCAATTTGCCATCACCGCGCGCGACGAGACCGACCTGGACGCGCTGACAGGTGAGCTGGCGCGGGTGGTGCAGGATACGCTCCAGCCGGAGGGGGTGAGCGTGTGGCTGCGAGAATTCAAGCGGGGAGGTTCTTATGAGTGACAAAAGGCTGCGGCGCATCGGCTGGGGGACGGCCGCGTTTGGCGTGATCACACTCATCTCGGTTTGGGCGGCGCTGCTGGATGCGACCGCTGCGCAGCAGGGCAGCGCACCCCAGCCCTGGTTCGGCTATCTGGTCGGCCCGGCGTTTGCGTTGGTGGGGGCGTTGATCCTGGCCCGCCGGCCGGGCAACCGCGTCGGCTGGCTGATGCTGCTGCCCGGCGCGTCCGCCTTTGTGCTGGTGGACGCCTATTTCCGACCGCTGAACAATGGCAGCGTGCCGCTGCCGGCTACGCTGACGCCCCCGCTCTGGTTGGCGCTGTGGTTCAGCAACTGGAACTGGACGCTGCTCATCTTTCCCCTGCCGTGGTTGATGCTGCTGTTTCCCACCGGACGGCCGATTGGCCGCCGCTGGGGCTGGCTCGTCTGGGTTGGCGTCTTCCTGACACTGCTGTTGGTGCTTCTGGCCACGTTTGGCACGCCCATGAAGCCTGGCAGCGGCAGCGCGGACTGGAGTTACCCCAATCCGATTGGTTTGATTCAGAGCAACGGGGTCAACGAGAGCGCTATC
>JAPKMS010000305.1 GCA_026645775.1 Anaerolineae bacterium | reverse complement strand
TTCGCGGATCATGTGGAGCAAGAGCGGGGTTGCCGGGGAAATGGGGTAGCCGGCAAAGAAATCGCACCCGGCATCCAGGGCGCCGCGCGCGATCGCCGTCGCGCCGTCAATGAATTCACGCATGGGGCTGACTCTCCGTTGAGTTCGAAACGATTACCCGGAAACCGGGCCGTACGCGGTCATTCTAGCGGGCGTTTGTCGCATCGACCATGACGGGTGTCAGTTTGCGGGCCAGGAAAGCGCATCTGGTCGCAAAAATGGGAACGGACGCTGCTTGGGAGCAGCGCCCGTGATGGAATCGGATGAGGAAACGATGAGTGCGGACCGTGCTGCCTATGAGCGCACGGCCTTGCAGTGTTTAGCGTCACCTGTAGCGGGCCGTTGAGCGGAAACGCTCAGTTGTTCACCCAGCGCGCCAGGCGTTTGAGATAGGAGCTCTTGCTCTCCGGCGCGGTGTCGGTATCTACGTAACGATCTAGCTGCGGCAGCAGTGTCCAGGCCAACAGTGCAAGAATGGCGATAAGCAGCGGAATGTCCATGGATCGTCTCCTTCCAGGGTTTTGATTACGTTACGCAGACGGCAGAATTTTGGAAAAGGTTCCCGGTTGTTCGGGTGAATTTCATCAATTGCCTGTCTTGACGCACATCTGAACCGATTGTCGCGCCGGGGTATTAAACTGCGATGAACCCTATTTCGTTTTCGTGTTACAGTTCTTTCAACAAGCCCGGACCGGTTTGGTCGCGCGACAATCCGAGATTACAATGATGCCGGACGGCATCATGCCGCAGGAGGAATCCATGAGCCGCGTTCTGGTGTCTGGCCTCATCAATATCGAGACAACCCTGCGGGTTGAGGGTTTCCCCATCCCCTATGTGCCGGTTCGCTATCCGTTTTTTGGCATCCAAAGCACCGTTTCCGGCGTGGGCTACAACGTGGCCAAGGCTCTGACCGTGCTGGGCGATGATGTGCGGTTCTTGTCCCTGGTCGGCGATGATGCTGCAGGGCTGTTGGTGCGCGAACGCCTTACGGTTGAGGCGATCCCCGGCGATCGGGTGCTCCGTGCGCTGCGGCAGACGCCCCAGTCGGTGATCTTGTACGATGGCGCGGGGCGGCGGCTGATTAACACGGATTTAAAAGACATTCAGGAGCAGACGTACCCGGTCGAGCTGTTCGATGCGGGGCTGCAGGGCTGCGCGCTGGCGGCGTTGTGCAATGTCAACTTCTCGCGGCCGTTCCTGGCGCGGGCACACCAATTCGGCGTGCGGGTGGCCACCGACGTACACACGATTTCGGATCTGGACGACGACTACAACCGCGATTTCATGGCCGCGGCCGACATTTTGTTCATGAGCGATGAGCTGTTGCCTTGTTCGCCGGAGGCGTGGGTGCGCCGGCTGTGGGACCACTACGGCGTCGAGATCGCAGTGGTCGGGCTGGGCACGCACGGGGCGCTGCTGGGCATCCGAGGGGATGGGGCACTGGAGCGGCTGCCGGCGGTGCGGACGCGGCCCGTGGTCAGCACGATCGGCGCCGGCGATGCGCTCTTCTCGGCGTTCATCCATGAAATGGGCGGCGGACGCGCGCCTGAGGCCGCCCTACGCCGTGCGATGGTCTTCGCATCGTATAAGATCGGCGAAGCTTCGGCCTCTGCGGGGTTCCTGGACGAGCACGGGCTTGCAGCGTTGATCGCCGCCCTGCCCGCGGCGGGAGGAATGCCCCGTTCTGGCTCGGTCGGAGACCGGCCAGAGCAGGAAGTTATTAAAGTTTATCGGGAATAGCCCCGGCAGAATTTTTCGGACACAGATTCACACAGATTTCACGGATTTGATGC
>JAPKMS010000304.1 GCA_026645775.1 Anaerolineae bacterium | reverse complement strand
TAACGCAGATGCACCTGATTGCCTGATCACTGCATTTTCGTTCTCGATTGTGCCCCGGCAGGGGCATGGACGCTGATCTGAAAATGGGACGCGGACGAGCGCTGATGAACGCGGATGATTGCATTTTCATCTCTGCTTGTGTCGCCCGCGACATGGACGCTATTCTGAATATCTATCGTTCACGAGCGCTTCCCGATCCCTAATCTCCGCTTCCCAATTTCCAACCAACCAACCAGCCAACCAATCTACCAACCAACCAATCTACCAACCCGACTCTTCCACACACCGCTCCACTTCGCCCAGCGCCTGCTGGAAATCTGCTCGCCCCAGGCCGACCCGGAAATGGTTCCCCGTGTGCTCGAAGACATCCCCCGGCAAAATCATGACACTTTTGCGCGCCAGCACAGCTTCAACGAACTGCGCGACCGGTAGATCCGCGCGCAGCTGCGGGAACGCGACGGAGCCTGCGCGGGGCGGCAGCCAACGGACGAGGCTGCTGTGGCGAGCGCAGAACGTCGCAAAGGCGGCCGCGTTGTCTCGGATGAGCGCCAGGTTGCGCGCCAGGATGTGGGCTTTTGCCCGCAGCGCGATGATGCCCAAGATTTCGCCCGGCGCGCTGGCGCAGAGGGTCGTGTAGTCGTGAAACGCCAGGCAGCGGCCCAGTAAGTCCCGATCATGGGTCGCCAGCCACCCGATGCGCAGCCCCGGCAGCGCAAACGCCTTCGATAGCCCCGAAAGCGCGATCCCCCGCTCATATAGCTCGGCGATCGAGGGCAGGCGATCCGCCGGCCGGTATTCCAGCAGCCGGTACATTTCATCGGAGAAGATGGTGAGGCCGTGCCGGCGGGCCAGCAGGATGATCTGATCCAATTCGCTGCGCGTGGGCAGGAAGCCGGTCGGGTTGTGGGGGAAGTTGATCACCAGGAGCTTCGTTTGGGGCGTGATGCTGCGCGCCAGGAAGTCCAGATCGAGCTGCCAGCCGGTTGGGCCGGGCGTCAGGGGCCAGTGCGTGACGGTGCAACCTGCCGCCTGCGCGATTTCATAGAGCGACTGGTAGCCGGGGAAGGTGGCGATGACGTGATCGCCCGGGGCCAACAGCACGTTCATGGCGATGAAAATCAACTCTTCGGGCGCGGCGATCAGCAGCTCATCGGGGGTGATGCCGTGATAGATCCCGGCGACCTCGGCGCGCAGCAGCGGATGGCCCTGGGATTCAGTGTAGCTGAGCTTGAGGCCCTGCCAGAGCGCCCGCGTTTCGGCGTCCGCCAGTGCCAACAGCTCAGCAAGGCTCAACGCCTCGCAATCGGAGGCGCTGAGCATGTGCCGCACCGAGAATTCGTAGGCGGCGAAGTAGCGTTCCAGTTTAAAATCACGAATTTGCATGGTGGGATATCTCACCGCAGACACCAAAGGCGGGCAGAGGACGCAGAGAAAAGATCAAGCCAATCAGGCGCATCTGCGTTCTGCTGTCAGATCACGGCGCTCCTGTCGGTGTGGCGGGATTCAACAGCTCCTGGATTTTGGCATCGAAGTCGGCCTGGGCCGCTGCGCCGACGATGGATCGATAGCTCTGCGTCTGCCGCGTGTCGATCAGCAGGAAGGTCGGGGTTGCCCGGACGCCGAGCTCCTGGCCGAGCTGATAGGCCGTTTCGATGTGGCTTTGCCCCGGCGCATCTTTCAGACACAGGTTGAACTGGGCTTCATCCAACCCCAGGCTCGCAGCATACTCGGCCATCTTGGCCTCGTCGCCATCTTTCCACTCAGCCTGTTTGCTGAACAGCAGATCGTGGAAGGCCCAAAACTGGCCCTGGTCGGCCGCACACATCGACGCGACGGCGGCTTTGGGCGCGTAGATGGGGAAAAACTCGAAGACGACGCGCACCTGACCCGCATCGACGTACTTGGCACGCAGGGCCGGTTCGACGGTGGTGGCGTGCCGCGCACAGTAGCCGCACTTGAAATCGGCAAAGGCGATCAGCGCCAGTGGAGCATCAGCCGCGCCGAGCGTGGGACTGCCGTCGTAGGTGTAACCGGGCCGCGCTGGATCGGCGTCGAAGAAGTCTGAGCCGGTTGGCAGCGGCGTCGGGGTGGGCGCCGGCTCGAGCCCCTGCTGCGCCTTGCCGATCTTGTCCTGGAACTCGGTGAACGGGTACGCGCCGTTGATGAACCAGTTGTTGATGAAGAAGCCCGGCGTGCCGCTGACGCCCAGGGCTGCGCCCTCCTGCATGTCGCGCTGGATGCGCGCCTCGGTGGCTGCGTCTGCCACGCACGTATCGTACTGGGCGGCGTCGGCCTTAAGGGCCAGCGCCTGCGCGCGGAACTGCGCGGCCGCGTCCTGGGCCGCGCTCCACGTCTCCTGGTTCGCAAACAGCCAATCGTGCATCTGCCAGAACAGGTCCGGCGATTGCTGCCCGGCGCAGTAGCTGGCCTTTGCCGCAGGCAGCGCGTTCGGGTGGATGGCCGTCAGCGGAAAATGCCGGAAGACGTGCAGCACCTGGCCGGTCGCGACGTAGGTCGCGTCGATCTGTGGGCTGGTCTGCTGGATGTGGCGCAGGCAGTACGGGCATTGGAAGTCAGAGAACTCGACCAGCTTTACGGTGGCTTTGGGGTCGCCGCGGTAGAAGTTGCCATCCGCGTCCACGCCGGCCGGCAGATCGAGCGGCTGGACGGGCGCCAGGGCCGGCTGGCTGCCGGTCGTCGGCGCGGCGGCGGGCTGCGCCGGGACGGGCGCAGCGGTCGAGAGCGGGGTGGGCGCTGTGCCCGTCGGCACGCACGCGGCGGCCAACAGTGCAACCAGCAGCGCTGCCAGCACGAGGCCGGTCGGCCGGAGCCGTTTGCTGGGGGAAACCTGATTCATACCATTCTCCTTCATCAATCGTACCATCGCTCACGCACTCAATAGGGTGTAGATGTCGGATGCCCCGGCGGATTTGTCACCCGCCGGGGCATCGGGATGTGTCTGTGCTGGCTCAATCGGGAGCTGGCCAGAGCAATTCGCGTTACTTGGTCGGCGCCGGGGTCGGCGTGGCGGCCGGCGCTTCGGGCGTCGGCGTCGTCAGCGCGGCCTGGAGTTTTGCGTCGAACTCGCTGAACGGCTGAGCGCCGAGAATGTTATTGACCGCCTGCCCGAGGCCCAGATCAACGATCAGGAAGGCCGGCACGCTCGGCACGCCCACGTCCTGGCCGAACTGGGTCGCCGATTCGACTTCGTACTGGGTCGCCACATCGGTCTGACACGCGGTGAACTTCGCCTCGTCCAGCCCCAGGCTCTTCGCATACTCGGTCATCTTGGCGTTGTCGCCGTCGGTCCATTCCGCCTGTTTGGTCAGCAGCAAGGCCCGGAATTCCCAGAATTTGCCCTGCTCCGCGGCACAGACACCGGCCGCGGCCGCCTTCGGTCCATCCGTCGGGAACATCTTGTACACCACGCGCAACTTGCCGGGCGTGATGTATTTTTCGATGAGCTGCGGTTCGGTGTCCGCGGCATACTTGGCGGCATCCGCCGACTTCAGATCTTCGAACTGGATCAAGACCAGCGGTGCGTCCGCACTGCCCAGGGTGGGGCTGCCATCATAAGTGCGCCCCGCCCGGTCCGGATCCGCATCGTAGAAAAGCTTGCCGGTGGGCAGGGGGGTCGCAGTCGGCGACGGATGGATGCCCTGCTTGGCCTTTTCGATGTACCCGTCGAAGCGCTCGATGGGCAAGGCGCCGAGCACCAACCAGTCGTTAATAAAGAACGATGGCGTGCTTTGTGCGCCGAGCGCCTGCGCGGCTGCGGTTTCGGCTTGCACTACCTGCGTGTATTTGCCCGAATCCAAACAGGTGTTGAAGGCCGCGGTGTCCAGCTTCAGATCGGCCGCAAACCCCTTCAGCTTATCCTTGCTGAACGCGCCCTGGTTTTCGCCGCTCTGGCTGGCGAACAACTTGTCGTGGTATGCCCAGAAGGAATCCTGATCCCCGGCGCATTCGGCAGCCTCAGCCGCCCACTGGGATTCATCGCCCAGGAATGCCATACCCAAAAAGCCCAAACGAACCTGACCCGTCTTGACGTACTTTTCAATGATCTGGCGACCCGCGCCAGTGGCATAAAGCCCGCAGTACGGTCACTGAAAGTCGCTGATTTCGACCAGGACCACTGAGGCGTTCGGGTCCCCCATGAAGTGGCGCACCTTGCCGGCCGCCGGGCTGACCGCGACCGAGGGCGCAGGGTCTTGGCTATACGCTTTGTCGGAACCGATGGCGGCCATGTCCGCGGAGGCGGCTACCGGCGCGCTCGTCAGCGTGGCGGCGACCGTGGGCGCGGTCGTGGCCGCGGGCGCGACCGTGGTGGGCGCACAAGCTGCGCCGGCCCATGCCACAGCACAGAGCGCCAGACCCAGGGCAAGGTGCCTCAGCCTGACGCGAGAACGGAGTTGGTTCATCGATCTCTCCTTTGATTGGGTGGTATTACAGCGAGTAAACGGATACCAGCACTTCTTGCTCTGCTTTGCGACGTCCATGTGTTCTTTCTTCGATTGTCTTGAGCACATTGGCCGCAAAGTAGCGCATACCGCACTCGATACAGATGCCAGCAGGGACGTTTTCCACCAGCACGTACTTGCCGTCTACCCTTCGGTGGACGATGACTCGTTTTTCAACGAGGGCTCCTCCGCAGTATTCGCACTTTTCGCCTTCCCAGAAACTCATAACCAGCGCTCCTCTTGCCTAGTGCAAAGGCATATCTTCATAAACTGTAATGACCCGCACTTTGCCGCCAGGTGTGATTCGACAGACCACACCAATCACACGCCCGTCCAGTGCACGACCGATCACTTCCTGTTTGTCATTTTCCGGCCATGTCTTGCGAATCTTACCTGCCAAAATGCCTGCCTCCACATCGTAGATGTCGAACCCATCATCTGTAGCTTCATCTACGGCGTGGTCTGTTAAATAGTAAAGGCCATTGCGAACAAGTTCCTGGATTCGTCGGATGTTGCCCAAGTCCACCCTCTGTCAGTAAATAAACTCTCGAATATCGTACCGCGAGAGCTGCGGTGGCTGCGCTGGATCGTACGGCCGCAAGCCGTGGCGGATAGCGGCCTCTTGCGCGGCCGCCGCAGTTTCTGTCAATGGTCGGACGCCGGCCGCCGCCGCCAAGCGGCCATACTCCGAATCCGGTTGGTCGACGAACGGCGAGAAGTACACGATGTCGCCGCGCCCCAGCGGCATGGCGTTCAGCGCAGCGATTGTACCACAGATGTGTGCTTCCGCGTAACGGTCGCCGCCGATACCGGTCATGATGATCACGCTGGCGGCAATGCCGGCTGATTTGAGCAGCCGGACCGCCGCAACCCCATCGGCGACGGCGCCCGGTTTGCGCAGCCAGCGCAGCAGGGCGTCGTCGCCGCTTTCCATGCCGATGTACACGCGCCGCAGCCCACGCGCCGCCAGTTCCGCCCATTCCGCAGCCGACTTGCGGTGGACATCGAACGCGTCCATGAACGAATAGATGCCGGCCCCTGGCAGGATCTGCGCCTCCGCGATGACGTCCAGCCAGGCGCGCAGCCGGTTCATCGGCGCGACCAGCGCGTTGGCATCCGCCAGGAACAGCGACTTGCGCAGGCCGATCGCCGGGCCGAAGAATGCCCGCGCGTCCGCGAGGTGCATCGCCAGCTCCGCCGGGGCCTTGATCCGGAACGGCCGGCCGCGGTAGAAGTCGCAGAAGGTGCACTGGTTATACGAGCAGCCTTCGGTGGCCTGGATCACCAGCGCCAGGTATTGGTCGGGCGGCAGGATGCTCACCGGCCGGTAGACCGCGGCGAAACGGGCCGCGTCTGCCCGGAGCGCCGCCGCATCCCAGCCCCGCAGGGCCGTCAGCCGGGGATCGTCCGTCGCGGCGGCCACCCGTTCGGCGAGGTCGTACGCAGCCGCCAGGAACGCTTCGGCTTCCGTCGGCGTGAGCCAGCGCCGCTGCCGGATGCCAGCGGGCCCGGCCCACTTGCTCAGCACCCGGTTATCCAACCCGCGCCGGTAGTTGATGCCGTCCACAAACGCGCCGATCAGCCGGCCCGCCAGGTCGAACGAGTAGCTCGGCGCCTCGTTGCCCACCAGCAGGTTGATCGCCATGTCACGGATGCGGACGGCCACGCGTCCCACGCCGGGCAGATCGCAGCGGAGCGCTTCGGTGGCCATCGTTTATCGTGTGCGCGGCTTGGCCGGCTCGGCCCCTTGCCGCGCCAGCCCGCGCAAGAAGAACTCGACCAGGCCGAACCCGATGGCCAGCCCTAAGGCGACCACCGCGGTCAACTGGCCGATCAGCCTGAATCCGACCACGGCCGCGGTCCACAAGCCGATCCAAGCGCCCAGCCGTAGCGCCAGCGCCGGCTGCTGCCCCACATCGCCGAGCCGCAGCCGGCTGGCGACGCCCCAGATCACCAGGGCCGCGGTAAAAGTCAGCGCCAGGGCGAGCAGGGGCAGGGCAAGCGCCATGCCGAGCGTCGCAGGGGGCAGCAACGCCGTTGCCAGCGCCAGCCCGGTCCAGCCCAGCACGGCGAGCGGTAAGCCCAGTTTCCAAAGTCCCTGCGGCGACATCATTCCTCACAAGCCTTGCGGCAAAAGTGGACAGATTATAGACGAGAACGGGGCACTTGGCTAGTACGATAGCTTACGGGTGTTATTCGTTGTTGTTCAGCCCAAAGTGGTATAATGGCCCGGAATTTGGAGTAAAGCCATCTCATGTCTCTATTGATCGCATCCGGCCTGAGCAAAGCGTTCGGCGCGTTGGATGTTTTCTCCGGGCTTGATCTGCGCGTCGAGGCCGGCGATCGCATCGGGTTCGTCGGCGCGAACGGCGCGGGCAAAACCACGGTGCTGCGCATCCTGGCGGGCGTCGAGGCGCCTACCGGCGGTGACGTGTTCCGCAAGCGCGGGCTGACCGTCGGCTATCTGCCGCAGGACCCGCCGGTGGCCGGCGCCGAAACGTTGCACGCCGCGATGCTGCACGTTTTTGACTATTTGCACGACCAGGCGGCCGAGCTGGCCGCGTTGGAACATCGCCTGGCCGACGCCTCCCGGCAGGACGCGGGGGCGTACGAGGCGCTGCTGGAAGAATACGGCCATGCCCAGGCCGCGTTCGAGGTCGCCGGCGGCTATACTTACGAGACGCGCATCCGCCAGGTGTTGGGTGGGCTGGGCTTCAACGAGGACGAGCACGACAAGCAGTTGGCACACCTGAGCGGAGGCGAGCGCACGCGGGGCTTATTGGCTCAACTGCTGTTGCGCGAGCCCGATCTGCTGCTGCTGGACGAGCCCACCAACCACCTCGACCTGGAAGCGGTCGAGTGGTTGGAGGATACACTGCTGCATTGGCGGGGCGCGCTGGTGGTCGTGGCACACGACCGCTATTTCCTGGACAAGGTGGCCACGCGGATCTGGGATATGAATTTTGGGCAGGTGGAAACTTACCGCGGCAACTATTCCGCGTTCCACATGCAGCGCGAGATGCGCCGCGAGCGCCAACGCCGCGAATGGGAGTCGCAGCAAGAGTTCGTCGAGAAGACTGAGGATTTCATCCGGCGCAACCTGGCCGGCCAGCGCACCCGCGAGGCGCAGGGCCGGCGCACCCGGCTGGAGCGCTTCCTGCGCGACGAGGCCATCGACCGCCCGCAGGAGCAGCGACAGATCCGCCTTGGCCTCACCACGCAGATCCGCTCCGGCGACCTGGTGTTGGCAACCAAAGACCTGGCTGTGGGCTACGACCGGCCGCTGTTCTACTGTCCCGATGTCGAGGTGCGCCGCGGTGATCGAGTCGCGCTCATTGGGCCAAACGGCGCGGGCAAAACGACCCTGCTCAAGACCGTCCTGGGCCAGTTGGCGCCGCTCCACGGCAAGGTGCGGTTCGGCGCCAGCGTGCAGACGGGCTACCTGGCGCAGGCGCAGGCCGGGCTCGATCCCGAAGAGACCGTGCTCGACGCGATCCTGGACGTGCAAAATCTGCCCATCAGCCAGGCGCGCAACTTCCTGGGACAGTTTCTTTTTTCGGGCGAGGATGTATTTCGCACCATCGGCACCCTCAGCGGCGGGCAGCGCAGCCGGGTGGCGCTGGCGCGGCTCACGTTGCAAGGCTCAAACCTGCTCTTGCTGGATGAGCCGACCAACCACCTTGACCTGGACACGCAAGAGATCCTGGAGCAGGTGCTGAAACAATTCCCCGGCACGATCCTGCTGGTCACACACGATCGGTACTTAGTTCAGGCCATTGCGACGCACATCTGGCGGGTGGCGGGCGACGAGCTGGAAGCTTACAAGGGCAACTACACCGAGTATTTGCGGCTGCGTGAAGCGGAAGCGGAGTCTGAGGCGAAGGTCAAGGTTGAGGATGAGGGCAGCGCGCCGGAGTACGACCGGGAGCGGGCGCGCGAGGAGCGCCGCCAGCGTAAGGCCGCTGAGAAACGCGCCGAAGAGGCTGCCGCTCTCGAAACGCAGATTCAGCAGCTTGAGGCTCGACTCAGCACGTTGAGTACGCAACTGGAAGCGGCCAGCCTTGCGGGTGATGTCGGTAAGGTGCATAATCTGGGTGTGACGTACCAGGAGACCGAGGCTGAAGTGCATCGGTTGATGGGTGAGTGGGCCGAGTTATCGTAACGGATCGGAAGTGAGATGCCTACGAAACCTCTCGTCATCGGTCTGACCGGCGGGATCGGCTCGGGCAAGAGCCACGTGCGGAGCACGCTGGTGTCGCTGGGCGCCGAAGGGATCGACGCGGACCGGGTCGCGCATGCGGTGATGGCGCCGGGCGGCGCGGCCTATGGCGGTGTCGTGGCCGCGTTCGGCGCTGAGATCCTGGGGCCGGATGGCGCCATCGACCGGGCTCGGCTGGGGGCCAGGGTTTTCGGTGACCCCGCTGCGTTGGCCCGGCTGGAGGCGATCACGCATCCGGCTGTGTTCGCGGCCACCCAGGCGCGCGTGGCCGCATCGACTGCGCCGGCCGTGGTGATCGAGGCCATTAAGCTGCTGGAAGCGGGGTTCAGCCGGACGCTGTGCGACCAGGTGTGGGTGACGCAGTGCAGCCGGCGCCAGCAGCTTGCGCGTTTGTGGGCCAGCCGCGGTATGAGCACCGAGGAAGCGCGGCGGCGCATCGCGAACCAGATGGCGCCGGCGCAGATGGCAGCCCAAGCCGATCGCGTCATCGACACCGGCGGCGCCATGGCTGAGACCGCGCTCAAGGTGCTGGCGGGGTGGGCTGACCTGGGATTGCCGCTGCCGGCCCCGGTGATCCGCCCTGTGACCCTGGCCGACGCCGAGGGGACCGCCGCGGTGTTGAATAGCGTCGTGCGCGAGGGCGGACGCACCATCGCCGGACGCACCTACACGCCCGCCCAGGAACGCGCCTTCCTACGGGCGATGCCGCAGCGCTCGGTGCTGAACATCGCACTGCTGGGGAAAGTCGTGGCAGGGTTCCAGGAATACATGCCCTATGCCACGTATACGCACACCATGGATCATGTTGCCAGCGTGGGCACTTTCATTGCGGCCGCGGTGCGCGGGCGGGGCCTGGGCCATGCGCTCAGTGCGGTCACGTGGGCCGATGCGCGCGCGGCCGGGTACAGCAAGCTGGTGATCACCGTGCGCGAGGACAATCCCGAAGCGCAGGCATTTTACACCGGCCTGGGTTTTCAACCGTGCGGCCGGCTGGCGCGGCAGGCGTTTGTGGATGGCCGGTATGTGGACGAGCTGTTATACGAGCTATTTTTTGAATGAGAAATACCGGAACAGGCAGTGATCCGGGCACCCAGGGGGGTAAAATGACCCAATTGCGTAAACTGTGGCGTGACCATCCGAACCTCATCTCCTGGTTTGTGCTCGCCGTCGGCATGGTCGTGATTGTCGTGGTGGCGGCCCGCAACGTCGGCTTTCAGGCCGGACAATGGGCCGCGTTGATCGCGGCGACCATCGCCCTGGCCGGGCTATGTGTGTGGATCATCGGTTGGGAAGATGGCGACGAGGCGGCCGATCAGGCGTCGGCGCAGGACAATCAGTAAATCTTCAATCTTTCAATTTTCAATCCGTATTTTGTAACGAGTAACGAGTCATGAGCAAGCGCGACTACTATGAGGTTCTCGGTGTCGAACGCGACGCCGATGACAATGCGATCAAGAGCGCCTACCGCAAGCTGGCGCGCCAATATCATCCCGACGTGAACAAGTCGGCGGATGCTGAAGAGCGCTTCAAGGAGATCAACGAAGCGTACGAAGTGCTCAGCGACGCCGACAAACGCACCACGTACGATCGTTTCGGCCACGCGGCGACACAGGGCGGCTTCGGCGGCGCGGGCGGGGCGGGCGCGGGGTTCCCCGGCTTCGGTGACATCTTCGAAGAGTTCTTCGGCGGCTTCACCGGCGCGCGCGGCGCGCAACGCGGGCCGACGCGAGGCAACGATCTGCGCTACGACCTCAGCATCACCTTCCAGGAAGCCGTTTTCGGCGCCGAGAAGGAGATCGAGATGCCGCGGCTGGAGGTCTGCCCGCAGTGCCAGGGCTCCGGCGCGGAGCCGGGCACCAAGCCGATCCGCTGCCCGCAGTGCAACGGCACGGGCGAGGTGCGGCGCGCTCAGCAGACTATCCTGGGCCAGTTCGTCACCGTGACCGCATGTCCGCGCTGCAACGGCGAGCGGGAGATTGCTACCACGCCCTGCACGCAGTGCCGCGGCCAAAAGCGCATCCGCGTGACCCGCAAGCTGGCGGTGAGCGTCCCGGCCGGCGTGGATGATGGCATGCGCATCCGTCTGGCCGGCGAGGGCGAGCCGGGCGACCGGGGCGGTCCAGCGGGCAGCCTGTTTGTTGTGTTGCAGGTCAAGCCGCACCCGCTGTTCCAGCGTCAGGAGAACGACATCCTGCTGGAACTGCCCGTCAACATCGTGCAGGCAACTTTGGGCGCCGAGGTCGATGTGCCCACGCTGGAAGGCAAGACCAAGCTCACGGTCCCGGCAGGCACGCAGCACGGCGAAGTTTTCCGGTTGAAGGGCAAGGGTGTGCCCATCCTGCGCAGCAACCGCCGCGGCGATCAGTTGATCTCGGTGCGCGTCGTCGTGCCCGACAGACTGAATGAAAAGCAGCGCAAGCTGCTCAAAGAGTTGGGCGAATCGCTGGGCCTGGAGTCGTTGGGCAAGGACAACCGCAACCTGTTCGAGAAATTCGTCGACGCGGTCGGCGATGCGTTTGGTGGGTGATGACCATGAACTGGATCGAAATCAGCGTTCGAGCCGATGGCGAGGCCGCCGAGGCGGTCAGTGAATTGTTCAACCGGTTGAACAGCCGGCCCGACGGCCAGGGCGGCGCGGTGACCGAAATGGGCGGGTTCGACCCGATCGGCGAGGACCACCACCCGTTCGTCATCGTGAAAACCTACCTGCCCGCGGGCGAGGCGGACACCGCCGATCGGCAGCGCCAGATCGAGGAAGGGCTGTGGTACCTGGGCCGCATCTACCCGTTGAGCGAAGTTGTGGTGCAGCCGTTGGCCGAGGAGGATTGGGCCAACGCCTGGAAGGCCAGCTACCATCCGCTGCACGTCGGCCGGCGTTTCCTCATCATCCCCGCCTGGCAGACGGCAGACGTGCACCCCGGGGCGGACGACGTCCCGCTGATCCTCGATCCCGGCATGGCGTTCGGCACGGGCCTGCATCCCAGCACCCAGTTGTGCCTGATGGCGCTGGAAGATGTCGTGCGGCCCGGCCAGCGCGTGCTCGACGCGGGCTGCGGCTCCGGCATCCTCAGCATCGCCGCCGCACGGCTGGGCGCGGCGCGCGTGGATGCATTCGATATCGATCCGATCGCGGTGACGGCCACTCACGAAAACGCCGCGCTCAACGACCTGCCGATCCCTATCCACGTGTTCGTCAGCGCGGGGCCGGACGAAACCTGGACGCGCGGAAAGGTCGGACAGGTTAGCAACCTGTCAGACACCTGGGACGTGATCCTGGTCAATATCCTGCCGCACGTCATCATCGCCCTGCTCGAAGCCGGTCTGCACACGCACCTGGCCCCCGGCGGCACAATGATTTTCGCCGGCATCATCGAGGAGCGGGAGCCGGAGGTGCGCGCGGCGCTGGCTGAACATGGCCTGACCGTCATTCGCGCGCTCGGGATGGGAGATTGGGTGTCGCTGGTGGCGGGAGCGAGTTGAGCGCATCCTGAGCGACCTGCGCCAGGCATATCCGATCCTGAAACATGATTCGGCCTGCGAGGCGGTTATCGAGCGATCGCGGGGTGTCGAGCCTGGCGGCGTGCCCGAACACTGCATGACTTGCTTCTTCCAGGAGGTCATCCGCAACCTGGCGCGGCAGAAACGGCTATCGGTGCGCGAGCGCCTTTTCTGGCTGGCTGCCGAGGCGTGTCTGCAGCTGGTGCCGCGACCTTGTCTACTCGTTTCCTTATCTACCAATCTACCAATTTACCAATCTACCAATCTACCAGTTTACTGCCATGCATCGTTTCTTCGTCTCCCCCAAAGTTCTCGCCAGCCACCCGGTAGTGCTGACCGGCGACCAGGCGTTCCAGATTCGTCGCGTCCTGCGGTTGCGGCTGGGCGAATCCATCATCCTGCTTGACGGCCAGGGGTATGCTCACGAGGCGATCCTGATTGCCCTGAGCGACACCGATGCGCGATTTCAGGTGCTCCGGCGCGGCAGCGCCGAGGGCGAGCCGAGGACCTTCGTCACGCTCTACCAGGCGGTGCTGAAAGGCGAGCGGTTCGGCTGGGCGCTGCAGAAGGGCACTGAGGTGGGGGTCAGCCGGTTTGTGCCCATCGTGTGCGAGCGCAACGTCGTGGATGACCTGGACGCGGTCGAGGGCAAGCGCGAACGGTGGACGCGGATCATCCAGGAAGCAGCGGAGCAATCCGGCCGCGGCAAGCTGCCCGAACTGGCGCCGGCGCAGCTTTTTCAGCAGGCGGTCTCCCCGGGCCGCGCGGGAGACGTCCTGCGGCTCATCCCCTGGGAAGGCGAACGGGACAGCAGCCTGCGAAGCGCACTGGCCGGGTGTAACTTTGCCGCGGGGGCGCGCATCGAACTGTTCGTCGGGCCGGAGGGCGGCTTTGCGGAAGCGGAGATCGACCTGGCCCGGCATTATGGCGTGCGGCCGGTGTCGCTGGGCCCGCGCATCTTGCGGGCTGAAACGGCCGGCATGGTGGCCGCAGCACTGATTTTATACGAAGCGAGAGACATTTAAGTATGAGGGTATGGGGGTATGGGAGTGGCTAGACTCCCATACCCTCATATCAGGGGAGCGGCATTATGCTGGATTTCAACCTTAACCTGGGCGGCGGCGCGGAGCCGGCGGCGGAACAAGAAGACGCGGCGCAGCCTCGCCCCGAGATCGAGAACGTCATCATCATCGGCAGCGGCCCGGCAGGCTGGTCGGCTGCGATCTACACCGCGCGGGCCGATCTGCGCCCGCTGCTGATCACGGGCAATGAGCTGGGCGGCCAGATCGCGCTGACGACCGAGGTGGAGAACTTTCCCGGCTTCGACGAGGCGATCCAGGGGCCGGAGCTGGTGGAGCGGATGCAACGGCAGGCCGAGCGTTTCGGCGCCGAAGTGCTGATCGACTATGTGACCGAAATTGATACCCAGAGCCAGCCCTTCATCGTGCGCACCGCCAGCGGCCAGGCATTCCGGACCCAGTCCATCATCGCGGCCACCGGCGCCTCCCCGCGGCGCATGGGCGTGCCCAACGAGGAGCGGCTCACCGGCCGCGGCGTGAGCTACTGCGCCACGTGCGACGGATTTTTCTTCCGGGGTAAGGATATCGCGGTAATCGGTGGCGGCGACAGCGCGCTGCAGGAGGCGTTGTTCCTGACCAAGTTTGCCAAATCGGTGAAGGTCGTCCACCGCCGCGACGCGCTCCGGGCCGGCGCCACGCTCCAGCGCCGTGCGCAGGAGAATCCCAAGATCGAGTTCATCTGGAACAGCGTCGTGACGAGCGTCAACGGCGAGAACAAAGTCGACAGCATCACGGTGCGGGACGTCAAGACCGGCGCCAGCACCGATCTGCCGGTTGAGGGGGTCTTCGTCTACATCGGCCACCTGCCCAACAACCAGCTCTTTGTTGATAAGCTCGCGATGGACGAGGAAGGCTATCTCATCACCGACAAGCTGATGCGCACCAGCGTGCCCGGCATTTTCGCGGCGGGCGAGATCCAAGATCATCGCTTCAAGCAGGCGGCGACCTCGGCGGGCCAGGGCGTAGCCGCGGCCATGGAATGCGAGAAGCACCTGGCGGAGTTGGCAGGATAACGGCGGAGCGATGAAACTAACGGCCTCTGAGCTGGCAGCCTACATGCGCAAGGCGGCTGCTTTGACCCATGACATGGTCGAATTGCCGCCGTTCGTGCTGTTCTTCAGCCCCAACGACGACCTGCGCTACTACAACTACGGTGCGCCGATTGAGCCGATCAGCCAATTGGCAGCGGAAACAGTCACCAGCGTGCGCGATACGTTCGCCGCTCGCCGCCGGCTGCTGCGTTTCGAGTTCATCGAAGAGGCCGCGCCGGGCCTGGCTGAGGCGCTTGCGGCTGCCGGGCTGATCGAGGAGGGGCGTAACCCGCTGCTGGTCTGCACCCGGGACAGCTTTCGCCCCGCGGCCGCGGTCCCTGGCCTGACGATCGGCCGGCTCACGCCCGAAGCGCCGCGCGCCGACCTGGCTGCGTTCATCAGCGTGCAGGGGCAGGGTTTCGGCGAAGCAGAGCGGATCGAGCCCACCGACGCACAGATCGAAGATCTGCGCGTGCGCACTGGGCAGGGGAGTTGCTATTTCCTTGCTCTGTTAGACGACCGGCCGGTTGCTGTGGGCGCCTACACTGCGCCGCTCGATGGGTTCACCGAGCTGGTGGGGATCGCGACCCTGGCCGAATGCCGGCGCCGCGGTATTGCGGGCGCGCTCACCGCAGCTATGGTCCAGGCCGCCTTCCGGGCGGGCGTCGAGGTCGCGTTCCTGTCCGCGGCGGATGAGCGCGCGGGGCGGGTGTACGAGCGGGTGGGGTTCAGGCTGTACGCGACCGCGCTGGCATATTGCGAAGCATGATTCCAAGAAGAAACCCGGTTTCTGCCAGAAACCGGGTTTCTCTGTTATTCAAACATCGGCGCCATCTCCAGGCGGGCGGCCAACGCCTGCATCTCCTCGTCCGACGGCGCCTGCTCGAAGCGGCTGGCTGCGTCCAGAACTTTCGGCAGCACGTCGAGATCGCCGAGGGTGTTCAGGAAGATGCCCGGCTGCCCCAGCACGTACCAGGTCGCGAGATCAACATCGGGCTGCTCCGCCAGCGGCTCGTACCAGGTCGTATGGGTGCGCGGGCCATGGCTCCAGAGGCGGCGGGCCATCCCTTTGATCGTCTGCACCGCCACGTTTCGCTCCCGGCACACCTTCATCAGCGCCTCGAAGTCGGCCGCGTACTGCGGGTTGCGCATCAGCGGATAGTTGTTCGGCAGCAGCACGGAGTCGAAATCGAACCGTGCCAGGCTGCGCAGGTGCATGGCGGGCGCGACGACCTCGTGTCCCGTCACGCCGATGAAGCGGGTCAGCCCCTGTGCCCGCGCCTCGACCGCCGCCTCCAGCGCGCCGCCGGGCCCCAGCGCCACTTCCCACTCCGCGGGGTCGATCAGAAAGTGCAGTTGCAGCAGGTCGACGTGGTCGGTTTGCAGCCGCTCCAGCGACTCGTGAATCTGGGCCCTTGCGGCGGCGTAGGTGCGCTCCTGGGTCTTGGTCGCCAGGAAGAAGTCACGGCGGTGCTGCTTCATCCACGGGCCGATGCGCAGCTCGGCGTCGCCGTAGTTGCGCGCAACATCGATGTGGTTGACGCCATGTTCCAGCAGCAGATCGAGCGTGCGGTCGGCCGCGGCCTGATCGCAGCTCCAGAACGCGGCCCCGCCGAAGATGATGCGCGTGCTCAGGTGGCCGGTGCGGCCGAAGGGGGATCGGGGAATCATACGCTTGTCCTTTCTGCGGATCTGAGAATGGTACTACCCCCAAATTATACCATAGCCCGTTCGCGCCGGAAGGTTGGTCTTTTGCCTGGCCCTGATGTAGAATGGCAGGCTGATTGGCGGGACTAACCAACCAACTAACCAACCAACCCATCACTCATCCACCGGAGTTCCCCATGCGCGCAATTGTCTTTTACCAGCACGGCGGTCCCGAGGTGTTGCAGTATCGCGAGGACATCCCTGTCCCGCAGCCGGGGCCGGGCGATGTCTTGATCGCTGTCCGGTTCGCTGCGCTGAACCGCCTTGACAACTTCGTGCGGATCGGCTGGCGCGGGCTGGACCTCGCGTTCCCGCACATCCTCGGTGCGGATTGCAGCGGCACGATCGCCGGGCTGGGCGCGGGCGTGACCGGTTGGCGCATCGGCCAGCGCGTGGCCGCCAACCCGACGCTGTGGTGCGGGCGCTGTCCGCAGTGCCTGGCCGGCTGGCACAACCGCTGCGATACGTTCGCGATCCTGGGCGAGCATGTGCCCGGCGCCTACGCCGAGTTTGTCTGCATCCCCGCCCGCAATCTGATCGCGATCCCCGACGGCTATCCCGATGATCTCGCCGCGGCCGTGCCGCTGGTCAGCGTTACGGCCTGGCACATGCTGATCACGGCCGGCCGGCTGCGCCCCGGCGAAGCGGTCCTGGTGGTGGGCGCGGGCGGCGGCGTCAACACCGCCGCGCTGCAGATTGCCAAACTGGCGGGCGCCACCGTCGGTGTTGTGGCCGCGAACGCTGAGAAAGCTGCCCGGGCCCGGGCATTGGGCGCGGATTGGACGGTGGACCGCGCGGCCGAGCCGAACTGGAGCAAGGCGGTCTATGCGGCGACGGGGAAGCGCGGGGTCGATGTGGTCGTGGATAATGTCGGCGCGGCGACGTGGGGCAACAGCCTGCGCTGCCTGGCGCGAGGCGGCCGGCTGCTGACGGTGGGCGGCACCAGCGGTTATGAGGCCGCGACACCGGTCAACCTGCTGTTTGGCAAGCATCTCAGCCTCATCGGCAGCACGATGGGCACACAGGCCGACTTTGAGGCTGTGATGGCCCAGGTTTTTGCCGGCAAGCTCAAGCCGGTCGTGGATTCCGTCTTTCCGCTGGCCCAATACGGTGATGCGCTGGCGCGCATGTTGGCCGGTGAGGCGTTCGGTAAGATCCTGGTGCAAGTGGCGTGACGGCGTGGCAGCGATTTGGGCCCGTGTCGGGCGCGACCTTAGGGCCGCACAGCGGTTAAGTGTGACGGCGGTCAAATGACTATCAACACCTTTTCCAGGATTCTTTTGCGCCGTTCGCTGCTGCTGCAAGCGGTTGGCGTTGCACTGACTGCCGGCGGTTCAGCCTATTACTTCACCCATCCCCAACGCGTGGTGGCAGAGCTGCCCCCCGATCTGGCCCCTGGCGCTCAGGACGTCTATCTGCTTGCCAAAGACGGGGCGCGGCTGCATGCGGTGTGGCTCGTGGGCAGCCGCGATTCCGGCGGTCAACTGCCGGAGCGCACGCTTGTGCAGTATCACGGGTTCAACAGCAGCGGTGGGGTGGTGCTGGCACGGGAGGCGCTTTACCGCCGCGGCGTGCTGCGTCAGTCGGGTATTCAGGAAGGCGGGCCGCTGTTGGCGTGGCCGTTGGTGCGGGCGGGCCTGGCGCGGGGCTACAATTTCCTCCTTGTGGACGTTCGCAGCCACGGCCGGTCGCGCGGCGCGTGGGATTCCAGCGGTGTGGCCGCGACCCAGGATCTGCTGGGCTGGGTCAAATGGCTGCGGATCGAGCAGGGCCAGTTGTGGATCGGCCTGTGGGGCAACTCTTTGGGCGCTACGGTGGGACTGGGGTTGGCGTGCCGGCCCGGCGGTGGCGGTTTCGACGCGATGGTGTTGGACAGCCCAGTGGTCACCCCCACGGGGGTGTATGCCGGCGTCATTCACAAGCCGTTCTACTGGGCCGTTCAGCCGGTGCTCCATCGGTTGGGCAACCGGGATTTGTTGGAACGCCTGCGATCGGCCCAGCCGCGGATGCCGATCCTGCTGATCCACGGCCGAGAAGACACCCATGTGCCCGCCTGGCAGAGCGAGCAGGCCTACGATTACATCCACAACCCCGCGGCGCCGGAGCGCGCCAGGTTATGGCTGGTGCCCGGCGCTGATCATCTTGAGGCATTAGAGGTCGCACCCGATGAATATGTGCGACAGACGTTGGACTGGTTCGATCAATGGTTTGGAGGTATGCATTGAACAAGGCTGTCATTACAGGGCTGCGCTGGTTGGTGGCTCTGGCCCTGCCGATCGTCGTGGTGCTCGGCGCGGCCCGCGTCATGGTGAACACCTGGTATCCGCGTTACGAATACGCCAAACCGGATTTCCCGCCCGATGCCTACGGCTTCACCCAGGCCCAGCGGCTTGAACTGGGAACGGTGTGTATCGATTTCCTGAACGCGCCGCAGGACCCGGACAGGGCCATCCAAATGCTTGTGGCTTTGCGCCTGCCCGGCACCGATCAGCCGCTTTTCAACTCCTATGAGCTGAGCCACATGATCGATGTCAAACGGCTGACGGATCAGTTGTGGCGCGTCTTGCTTGGCGCGGGTGTGGCGGCCGCGGCCGCGTTGGGCGCCTTGCTGGCCCGGTCCGCCTCGCGGCGCTCAGGCTATGCTGCGCTGTTCGTCGGCGGCGCGTTGACCACGGCCCTGCTGACGGTGTTGGTACTGCTCGTGCTGCTGTCGTGGCAGTGGTTTTTTATCGCGTTTCATGGCGTCTTCTTCGACGCCGGCACCTGGACCTTCAACTGGACCGATTCCTTGATCCGACTGTTCCCCGACCGGTTCTGGTTCGATGCCGGTGTCCTGTTGGTCGGCGGGGCATGGATCACGGGCGCGCTGGTGATGGTGCTGGGGTACGTGTTGGGCAAACGGGCAGGAGCGCCGCATGGCTCATCAAGATAAAATCGCGCGCTTGCGCGAGATGAAATACGTTGCGGGCCTGGGCGGCGGGGAAGAGCGCATCAAGCAGCAACACGCCAAGGGCAAGCTGACCGCGCGCGAGCGGGTCGAGCTGCTGTTGGACAAGGGCAGCTTTGTCGAGCTTGATCGTTTCGTGACGCATCGCAGCCAGGATTTCGGCATGGACGAACAGCGCATCCTGGGCGACGGCGTGGTCACGGGGTACGGCACCGTCGATCGCCGGTTGGTGTACGTGTATTCGCAGGATTTTACCGTTTTTGGCGGTTCGCTGTCTGAAACCCAGGCGGAGAAGATCTGCAAAATCATGGACTTGGCCATGAAGAACGGCGCACCGGTGATCGGCCTGAACGACTCGGGCGGCGCGCGCATCCAGGAAGGCGTGATGAGCCTGGGCGGCTACGCGGACATCTTCCTCAAAAATACCCTGGCATCGGGCGTCATCCCGCAGATCAGCATGATGATGGGGCCGAGCGCGGGCGGTGCGGTCTACTCCCCGGCCATCACCGATTTCATTGTGATGGTGAAGGACACCAGCTACATGTTTGTCACCGGGCCGGACGTGGTGAAAACCGTGACGCACGAGCAGGTGTCGGCCGAGGCGTTGGGCGGCGCGCTGACCCATGCCTCCACCAGCGGCGTGGCGCACTTTGCGGCCGAGGGCGAGGAGGATGCCGTCTTCCTGGTGCAAAAACTGCTGAGCTACCTCCCCAGCAATAACTTGGAAGACCCACCGCTGGCCCGCAGCGAAGATGATCCCTTGCGTACCGATGAGGCGTTGGATCGGCTGATCCCCGAAGAGCCGAACAAGCCCTACGATATGCGCGAGGTCATCATCAAGGTCGTGGACGACGGCGAGTTCCTGGAGGTCATGCAGAACTGGGCCGGAAATATTCTGATCGGTTACGCCCGGCTCGATGGCCGCAGCGTGGGCATTGTGGCGAACCAGCCGGCGGTGCTGGCCGGCGTGCTCGATATCGACGCCAGCGTCAAGGCGGCCCGGTTCGTGCGTTTCTGCGACTGCTTCAACATCCCCATCGTCACATTTGTGGATGTGCCTGGCTTCCTGCCCGGCACCGTGCAGGAGCACGGCGGCATCATCCGCCACGGCGCCAAGCTGATCTACGCCTACGCCGAGGCCACCGTGCCCAAGCTTACGGTCGTCGTGCGCAAGGCTTACGGCGGCGCCTACTGCGTGATGAGCTCCAAGCACATGCGCGGCGACATCAACCTGGCCTGGCCCACCGCGGAGATCGCCGTGATGGGGCCGGAAGGCGCCGTCAACATCGTGTTCCGCAAGGAGCTGGCCGCGTCGCCCACGCCGGAGGTGACCCGCGCCCAGTTGGTGGCCGATTACCGCGAGAAGTTCGCCAATCCTTACGTCGCGGCCGCACGCGGCTATCTCGATGCCGTGATTGAGCCGCACGAAACCCGCCCGCGCCTGATCAACGCGCTGGAGATGTTGCAGAACAAGCGGGATGTCAATCCGCCGAAGAAGCATGGGAATATACCGTTGTAGACCGGTAGATCGGTAAATTGGTTCACCCACCTACCAACTTACCCACCTACCCACTTACCAACCTTCCTGCTTTGGCCGGTCGCTGACCGAGCCAACGACGGAACTTATTCTTTTACGAGCCCTTACCGATCTACCACCTCTTAAGGAAGCCATGTTCAAAAAAGTCCTCATTGCCAACCGCGGCGAAATCGCCGTTCGCGTCATACGGGCGTGTCAGGAACGCGGGGTGCGCACGGTCGCGGTGTACTCCGACGCCGATCGGGCCGCTCTGCACGTACGTTATGCGGACGAAGCGCACCGGATCGGGCCGGCGCCGGCGCGCGAAAGCTACCTGCAGATCCCGGTCATCCTTGCGGCCGCGCGGGCCGCGGGCGCCGATGCGATCCACCCCGGCTACGGCTTTCTCTCCGAAAACGAGGAATTCGCCCAGGCGGTGTTGGATGCGGGCATTGCGTGGGTCGGACCTTCCCCCCAGGCGATCCGCGCGATGGGTGACAAGATGGCGGCGCGGCGGACGATGATGGCTGCCGGGGTGCCGGTGGTGCCGGGCAGCGACAGCGATGGGTGCGAGGCCTGCGCGGCGCTCAGCGATGCGGAAGCGGCCGCGGCGGCCGAGCGCATCGGCTACCCGGTGTTGGTGAAGGCTTCCGCGGGCGGCGGGGGCAAGGGGATGCGGGTCGTCCAGGCGCCGGCCGATCTGGCGGCGGCCTTGGCGGGCGCCCGGCGCGAGGCGCTCAACGCGTTCGGCAGCGACACGGTCTACCTGGAAAAGCTGATCACCCAGGCGCGCCACATCGAGATCCAGGTATTGGCCGATAGCTACGGCAACTGCATCCACCTGGGCGAACGCGAGTGCTCCATCCAGCGCCGGCATCAGAAACTGATTGAAGAGGCGCCATCGGTGGCGGTGACGCCGGAGCTGCGGGCCGAGATGGGGGCCGTGGCCGTGCGCGCGGCCCAGGCGGTGGGCTACAGCAACGCGGGCACCGTAGAGTTTTTGCTGGATCGTACGGGCCGGTTCTACTTCCTGGAGATGAACACCCGGCTGCAGGTCGAGCATCCGATCACTGAACTGGTCACCGGGATCGACATCGTCAAAGAGCAGTTGGCCATCGCGTCGGGCCGCAAGCTGCGCTGGACGCAAGACGAGATCGCCATGAAGGGCCATGCGATCGAATGCCGTATCAGCGCGGAGAACCCTTATAACAATTTCCTGCCCGCCGCGGGGCGGATTTCCAGCCTGAACGAGCCGCACGGCCCCGGCGTACGCCTGGAAAGCGGCATCTACTCCGGCTGGGAAGTGAGCCTGTACTACGATCCGTTGTTAGCGAAGCTGGTCGTGTGGGGCGAAACACGGCCTGAGGCCATCTTGCGCATGCGCCGGGCATTGGCGGAATACCGCATCGGCGGTATTCACACCACCATCCCGTTCCATCAGCAGGTGATGGACAGCACCCGGTTCCAGTGGGGCCAGTTTGACACCAACTTCCTGGACGGGCCGGATGCCTTCCGTCTGTCGGCCGCACCGAATCGCGATCTGGCGAAGATCGCGGCCATTGCCGCGGCCCTGGTCGAGCACGAAAGGGGCCAGCAAGCGGTCATTTTGGGCACGCCCTGTGATGAGCCGGCCGGGCATGTTTCGGCCTGGAAGCTGGCCAGCCGGCCGGGCAGCGGTCAAGGACGGTAACGGCATGAAGTATTTTTCGACTGTAGACGACCAGACCTACGAAATCTTGATCGATCATCATGGCCGGGTCACAGTGGATGGCGTGGAGATGGCCGCGGACATGACATTGGTTGGCGGCCCGCGTTTCTACTCGCTTATCCTGGATAACGTCTCCTACGAGATCGTGTTGGACAGCGATCCCGACCAGCGCAACCTGTATGCGGTGATGGTGTCAGGCCTGCGCTACGCGGCGAAGGTGCAAGATGAGCGCTCCCGCCGCCTGGCCCTGGTCGACCGCAGCCTGCGCGCGCCCGAAGGCGAGTTGATCATCAAGGCGCCGATCCCCGGTCTGATCATCAAGGCGCCGATCGAACCCGGTCAGGTGCTTGCCGAAGGCGATACGCTGCTGATCCTGGAAGCGATGAAGATGGAGAACGAGCTGCGTGCGCCCCGCGCCGGCGTGGTCCATGAGGTGCGCGTCAAGCCGGGGGATCAGGTCGCGCTGGGGCAGGTACTGGTGACACTGCGGTGAGGCGTCCATTCCGGTGTCTTGGTCTCGAATTTAGATGTACGGTATCGCCATACTTTGTCGGGCGGGCGCGAGGCGTGTTACAATAGGCACATTCATCCATCCCTTTTTTGTTTGGAGGTCCTTATGGCCAAAACTGCTCGCGGGATCGAAATCAACCACAGCGACGTCCCCATCCGACTGTTCAAGTCGGACTTCCTGGAGTTCTTCACCCACATCAGCCCGGCCGCCGTGTTGGTGCTGTGGGTGCCGGTGGCGGTCTTCTTCCTGGTGCGGGCCGTCATGGATGTGCGGGCCGGCGGCGCCTGGTGGATGATCCCTGTCGGCTTCCTCCTCGGTGTCGTGATCTGGACGTTCACCGAGTACACGCTGCACCGCTTCCTGTTCCACTACCATGCCAAGGGCGAGCGCGCACAGCGGGTCTTCTTCCTGTTCCACGGCGTGCACCATGCGCAGCCGCAGCTCAAGACGCGCCTGGTGATGCCGCCAGTCGTCAGCATCCCGCTGGCCGCGCTTTTTTATGGTCTGTTCTACTACGTCGTGGGCGTGCTGCTGAAGGCGCCGGGCTGGGTGGCGCCGCTTTTCGCCGGTTTCATCGTCGGCTATCTGGCCTACGACATGATCCACTACGCCACGCATCACTTTGCGATGCGGTCAGGCTACTGGAAATATATCAAGCGCTATCATATGGCGCATCACTTCAAGGCGCCGAACGCACTCTATGGCGTCAGCTCGCCGGTTTGGGACTACGTGTTCAGGACAGTCGCCTGATCCTTGGCCCTGGGTCAGGTGACGTGCGTCATGGACAGCACAAGCCCCTACTCATATACTGCACTCCAAATGACCGGCATTTCTCAACAAGTGCCGGTCACTTGTCGCATAAGGGAGAGGGAGTCAGGGGGCTCAAATCCCCGTTTTCAGGGGAGTTGGCCATGAGCCGTGGGCTCACCGTTGGCGGCTGAAAAATGTGCCGCACCGCAGAGGCACAGAGGCCGCGGAGGCCGAGACCGGGAATGCCTCTGTGCTCTCTGTGTCTCTGTGGTGAATCCCGGTGGCGCGCATTTTCGAAGGAGCAGGCATGAACCAATTTACTGAGCGTAAGGCCGCGTGGGAAGAGAAGCGCGTTTCTAAACTGTTGGCTAAGGCGCCCGAGCGACAGCCGGAGTTCACCACCAGTTCCGGCATCCCGGTCGAGCGGCTGCACACGCCCGATGCCGCGGCCGAGGCGTGCCCGCAGGTCGCCGGGGAATACCTGGACAAACTGGGTTTTCCCGGCGAATACCCCTTCACCCGCGGCGTCCAGCCGACGATGTACCGCGGCCGCTTCTGGACCATGCGCCAGTACGCCGGGTTCGGCACCGCGGCCGAGAGCAACCGGCGCTACAAGTATCTGCTCGCTCAGGGCCAGACCGGCCTCAGCGTTGCGTTCGACCTGCCGACGCAGATCGGCTACGACGCGGACGATCCGATCTGCCTGGGTGAGGTGGGCAAGGTGGGCGTAGCGATCTCGTCGCTGGCCGACATGGAGACGCTGCTCGACGGCATCCCGCTGGACAAAGTCAGCATCAGCATGACCATCAACGCGCCGGCTGCGATCCTGCTGGCGATGGTGATCGCGGTCGCGCGGCAGCAGGGCGTGGATTCTCGCCAACTGCGCGGCACGGTGCAGAACGACATCCTGAAGGAATACATCGCCCGCGGCACCTACATCTTTCCCCCTGCGCCCTCCATGCGGCTGATCACCGATCTGTTTCGCTATTGCGCGGCCGACGTGCCCAACTGGAACACGATCAGCATCTCGGGCTACCACATCCGGGAGGCGGGCAGCACCGCGGTGCAGGAGGTCGCGTTCACCCTGGCGAACGGCATCGAGTACGTCAAGGCCGCCATCGACGCAGGCCTGGCCGTGGACGACTTCGGCCCGCAGTTGGCATTCTTCTTCAATAGCCACAACAACTTCCTGGAGGAAGTCGCCAAGTTTCGCGCCGCGCGGCGCATCTGGGCGGCGATCATGCGCGGCCGCTTCGGCGCACAGGATCCTAAGAGCTGGCAGCTCCGCTTCCACACCCAGACCGCCGGCTCGACCCTGACCGCGCAGCAGCCGGAGAACAACATCGTGCGCGTCACGCTCCAGGCGCTGGCCGCGGTGCTTGGTGGCACGCAGAGTCTGCACACCAACTCCAAGGACGAGGCGCTGGCGCTGCCCAGCGAGGCGGCCGTCGAGGTCGCGCTCCGCACTCAGCAGATCATCGCCTACGAATCGGGCGTGGCCGACACCGTCGATCCGCTGGCCGGGTCGTACGCCGTCGAGCATCTGACCGACGAGATCGAGCGCCGGGCGCTGGCCTATATCGAGCGCATCGATGCGATGGGCGGCGCGCGCAAGGCCATCGAGGCCGGCTACATCCAGGGGGAGATCCAGGATGCCGCGTATGCCGCGCTGCGCGGCGTCGAGAGCGGCGAACAGGTGGTGGTCGGCGTCAATAAGTTCCAGCACAAGCAGGAGGCGCTGCCCTCCGACCTGCTCAAGATCGACGAAGCGGTTCAGGCCGAGCAAATCGCCCGGCTTCGCACCGTGCGGGCCAATCGGGACGCCGTCAAAGTCGCCGGCGCCCTGGCCCGCATCCAGGCGGCCGCGGAAGACCCGTCCGCCCCGCTGATGTCGTTGTTCATCGAGGCGGTGAGCGTCTACGCCACGCTGGGTGAAATCTGCAATACGTTGCGGGGTGTGTTCGGAGAGTATAGGCCGTAGTAACATGGTACATTGGTAGATTGGTGAGTTGGGAGTGAAGCCCTAAACCAAGTTGCCAACCTACCCAATCTACCAAGATACCAACTTGCCGGCGTACAGGAAGTCCCATGAAGAAGCAACCCACCTCTCGCATGTGCTTCGTCTGCGGGGAGAGCAACCCGGCGGGCGTTCACGTGCGATTCTATGAGCAGGAAGATGGCTCGGTGCTGGCCCGCTTCACGGGCGCCGAGCAGCACCAGGGCTACCCCGGCCGTATGCACGGCGGTGTGATCACAGCCGTGATGGACGAAACGATCGGCCGGGCGATCATGGTCCGGTACGGCGAGGCAATCTGGGGCGTGACCGCTGAGCTGACGGTGCGCTTCCGTCAGCCGGTCCCGTTGGACGTTGAGCTGACCGCTGCGGGCCGGATTATCAGCGAGAAGAACCGGCTCTTTGAAGGCGAGGGCGAGCTCTACCTGCCCGATGGCTCGGTTGCAGCGGAAGCCGCCGGCAAGTTCGTCAAACTGGATATGCAAAAGCTTGGCCTGTTCGACCCCGAACAGGAGCAGTGGTATGTGAGGCCGGATTGACGTTGGTAAATTGGTGAGTGATAGACTGGTTTACCAATTTACCAGTGTACCAACTACTGGAAGGGGAATACCCATGACCATCAAACGCATCGACCATATCGCTATCGTCGTTGAAAACCTGGACCGGGCGCTGGGCGTTTACCGGGACGCGTTGGGCATGGCCGTCACCGATGTGCGGGAGATGCCGGAGCAGGATGTCAAGATGGCGTTTCTGCCCAGCGGCGATTCCGAGATCGAGCTGCTGGAGCCGCTCCACCCGGATTCGGGCATCGGCAAGTACCTGGCGAAGCGCGGGGAAGGGCTGCACCACATCTGCCTGGAGGTGGATGACATCGAGGCCACCCTGGCCGATCTCAAGGCGAAAGGCAGCCAGCTTATCGATGAGACGCCCAAACAGGGCGCATACGGCAAGATCGCGTTCATCCACCCCAAGGGCGCACACGGCGTCCTGGTGGAGTTGGTGCAGCGTGATGCGTAGCGTCTGCTGGGCGCTTCACTGATTCGTTGGTTCGTCATTCGACTTATGCCATCCAACCTTAGCCGGCTTAACCCTTTCCAGCGGTCGCCCGACGCGCCACCTACCCCCGCGCAAATGGAAGCCAACATTGCCCATTTGGTCTGGGATATCGGCTGGTTCGGTATTGCTTGGGGCACCGTGATTTCCTTCCTGCAGGTCTATGTCGTGCGCCTGGGCGCATCCAGCCTGCTGGTGGGCGCGATCACCTATGGGCCGGCGCTGGTCGGGGTGCTTTGGCAGTTTCCGGTGGCCCGGATTCTGACGCGCTCGGGCCATCGCATGCGCTGGGTAGTCGGCGGCGGTTTTTTCTATCGGCTGATGTTTTTGCTGGTGGCGCTGGCGCCGTTCGCGGTGTTGAACGGCCGCGCCGAGGTGACTGCGGCGCTGTGGGTGTTGCAGGCCATCCCGTCGACGGTCAGCAACACGGCATTTCTTTCGATGCTGGCGGATGCCGTTCCAGCGGATCGCATGACCCAGGTGGTCGGGTGGCGCATCGCCGCCTTTGG
>JAPKMS010000031.1 GCA_026645775.1 Anaerolineae bacterium | reverse complement strand
GCGTGTAGCTCAATTGGCAGAGCACCGCTCTCCAAAAGCGGGGGTTGCGGGTTCAAGTCCTGCCACGCCTGTCTAGGCTTAGTGGTTTTCTCGACAAGACACCGTCTCCGCAAGGCTCTCTGATCCTGTGCAGTTGAGTCAGATAGCCGGCAGACACGGTGTCTTCAATCGTAAACGCCCTGTACTTGTCTGAGCAAACAGGTTACCGGCCACTGAAGCCCAAAAGCTCGGGAGGAACGCGTGAGCAAGGAAACGGCAGAGGAAAAACCGAAGATCACCCAGAAGATCGTTGAGTACTTTAAGGATACTCGCGGTGAACTCCGGAAAGTGAGCTGGCCCACCCGGCAACAAGCGACCAACTTGACGCTGATCGTTCTGGCTGTCACAGTTGTGATGGCGTTGTTCCTGGGCGCGATCGACTACCTGTTCGCACAACTCGTCAAACTGATTGTTAGTTAGGCGTAGTTGCTCGGGCGCGTGCATACGGCGACTGGAGTGCGGTAAGCATGGACAACTGGCAAGATACCGACCCTGGAGACGAGCTGCAGCCCCTGGACCTGCCTGAAAATTATGGCGGAGGCGCCAGCGACGCGCCTGGCGGTTTTGTTTCGACTGATGAACCGATCGAGGATCAGTTGCCCGACGAGTCTGCCGTAGAGGCGGTCGATGAGGCTAAGCCTCAGTGGTACGTCGTGCACTGCTATTCAGGGTACGAAAACAAAGTCAAGAAGAACCTGGAACATCGCGCCGAGTCGATGGGGATGTTGACTCATATCCATGAGGTGATTGTCCCGACCGAAGAGCAAATCGAGTTGCGCGATGGTCAGCGGCGCGTCGTTGAGCGGCGCATCTACCCTGGCTACGTTCTGGTGAAGATCATCCTGGACGAAGAATCCTGGTACGTGGTTCGCAACACGCCCGGTGTTACGGGGTTTGTGGGCATCGGCAATAAGCCGACGCCGCTGCGCCAGGAAGAAGTCGATCGGATCATGCGGCGCATGGAGGCCGAAGAGCCGGTAGCCCAGGTCAAGGTGAAGGCTGGCGACAAGGTCCGCATTGTCGAGGGGTCTTTTGTGGACTTCAGCGGCACTGTTGATGAGGTTTACCCGGACAAGGGCAAGGCCCGCGTATTGGTTTCCTTCTTCAACCGTGATACGCCGATCGAAGTGGATTTGCTGCAAATCGAGCGATTATAAGTACGTGGAGTAACTCATCATGGCGAAAAAAGTAAAGGCGATT
This sequence comes from Anaerolineae bacterium, assembly GCA_026645775.1. GTDB lineage: Bacteria > Chloroflexota > Anaerolineae > CG2-30-64-16 > CG2-30-64-16 > MO66. The sequence goes on along the minus strand of JAPKMS010000031.1, from coordinate 6,137 downwards.
GTCAAGTTGCAGATCGTGGCCGGCAAGGCGAATCCCGCCCCGCCGGTTGGCCCGGCTTTGGGCCAACATGGCGTCAATATCATGGCCTTCTGCAAAGAGTACAATGCGCGCACCGCGGCCCAGGCCGGCACGGTGATCCCGGTCGAGATCACGATCTACACCGACCAGTCGTTCACCTTTGTGACCAAGACCCCGCCGGCGGCTGATCTGATCAAGCAGGCCGCGACCGTGCAGAAGGGCTCTGGCAAGCCGAACACTGAGAAAGTCGGCAAGCTGACCCGCAAGCAGGTTCGCGACATCGCCGAGCTGAAACTGAAAGATCTGAACGCATACGACGTGGACAACGCGATGCTGATGATCGAGGGTTCCGCTCGCAGCATGGGCATCACCATCGTCGACTGACGCCCTGGCGTCGTCCGGTGAGAACGCTCAGCAACATGGGAGGGCATTGGCGTTAGGTCGCCGATCCCGCTACAACCAGGCCCGGGCTTTGATCTCGGGTAGAGGAGATTCAAGTGGCACGTCACGGTAAGAAGTTCGTAGAAGCAGCCAAGCTGGTAGATCGCGCGCAGTTGTATTCGCCGACTGAGGCGATCGATCTGCTCAAGAAAGTCAGCTACACCAAGTTCGACAACACGGTCGAAGTACATTTCCATTTGGGTGTCGATCCCCGCCATGCCGATCAGCAGGTCCGCAGCACAGTGTTGCTGCCGGCCGGTCTCGGCAAGACGGTGCGGATCTTGGTCTTCGCCGAAGGCGACGGCGCACGCCTGGCCGAGCAGGCCGGTGCGGATTTCGTTGGCCTCGATGACATGATCGCCAAGATTCAGGGCGGCTGGCTGGATTTCGATATGGCCATCGCAACCCCGCAGGTAATGGGCAAGGTCGGCCGCCTGGGCCGCATCTTGGGTACCCGGGGCCTCATGCCCAATCCCAAGGCCGGCACCATTGTGCAGCCCGATGACCTGCCCCGGGCGATCAAAGAAGCCCGCCAAGGCCGCGTAGAATTCAAGGTTGACAAGACCGGCAACTTGCACGTGCCGATCGGTAAAATCAGCTTCACCCCTGAGCAGATATTTGATAATCTCTCCGCTCTGGTGGAAGCCGTCAACCGGGCTAAGCCCAGTGGCGCTAAGGGTATCTACGTGAAGCGGCTCACGCTTACGGCGACGATGGCCCCTGGCATCCGGCTTGATCCGCTGCAGGCATCGCTGATGAAGTCCGTAGCCGCCTGAGCCGTTGGGCTCTTACACAACCGAGTGCTATCAGCGCTTAAGACAGCAGGTGTCCCCCTGGGACTCAATCCGCATGGACCTGCCGAGGCGAGGAGTATAGCGTTCCCTATCTTTGATTTGGGAGCCTCTGCGCCTGCCGGTCTTGATGGCGCAGAGGCTTTTTGCTTCCAGCTCGCTCGCGCACCGCGCGGGCGAATGGAACTGTTTTGAGAGGAGGTTTGTCGCTTGGCAATCTCACGTCAGAAGAAAGAAACCATGGTTGCCGAATACGTTGAGAAGCTGCGGCGCAGCCAGGCCATGCTCGTCACCGAGTATCGTGGCCTGACGACGAAGCAAATCGAGGCGTTGCGGCGCGAGCTCCGTGGGTGTGACAGCGAGCTGGCAGTGAGCAAGAACACGCTCCTGTGCCGGGCGCTGACCGAGGTGGGCCTGCCGGCCCCCGAGGCGCTGCTGTCTGGACCCACGGCGGTGGCGTTCTGCTTCAATGAGGTCGCTGCTCCGGCCAAAGCCCTCACCAAGTATGCCAAGGATTCGAAGATCCTGGTGCTGCGCGGCGGGTTGATGGGGCAGTCGGTCTTCAATGAAGCGAGCATGCAGGCGTTGACCGAGCTGCCTGGCAAGGACCAGTTGCGGGCCCAGGTGGTGGGTGCGCTGCAGGCTCCGATTGTCGGCCTGGTCAATGTGTTGTCTGGCCCCGTTCGGGGTTTCCTCACCGTGCTCAACGCCCGTATCGGGCAGTTGGAGCAATCGGCCTGAGACCGGCGGGCGCACCTCACGGTCTGCCTGCTCTATTCTAGCGTCACATAAAAGACATCTATACCTTAGGAGGAATTTCTCATGACTCACGATGAGTTGATTTCGGCGATCGAGACGATGAGCGTGCTGGAACTTTCCCAGCTCGTGAAGGCCCTGGAAGCGAAGTTCGGTGTCAGCGCGGCTGCACCGATGATGATGGCTGGCGGCGCTTCGCCGGCGGCCGCGGCCGCGGCGGTTGCCGAGCCGGTGGAAGAGCAGACTGAGTTCGACGTCATCCTGAAGAGCGTCGGCGACAAGAAGATCAACGTCATCAAGGTCGTGCGTGCGTTGACCAACCTGGGCCTGAAGGAAGCCAAGGACCTGGTCGAGAGCGCTCCGGCCCCGGTGCTGCAGGCTGTTTCCAAGGAAGCGGCCGCCGATGCTAAGGCCAAGATCGAGGCCGAAGGCGCGAGCGTCGAAGTTAAGTAAGATCGTGCTCGCATGGGCGCCTGCCGCCGGCAGGCCGTACCCGCGAATCCTACGATAAAAAAGCCACCCGTCGCGTGCGATGGGTGGCTTTTCGTTGTGGCCGACGATTGTGCGGCGATGCGTCGGTGCGCGCACGACTTTGTCAATCCTGTCCCCTCTGGTAAAATGGCACATCTGCCATGCGCTATGGTTGCAGGGGGCGGGTCGCACCGCCGGATCCGAGGGGGCCGCGCAGGGAAATCATGGACAGTAACTTCCACTCTCAGCACCGGTTGGGTATCGGGACTACGCTTTTGCTGGCAGCCAGCCTGTTGGTTTTGGTTGCTGTCGGTGTCGTCGCGGCTTACGAGTTCCGCTACAGCGATCGGGTCTACCGCGGCGTGTCTGTGGCAGGCATCACCTTGGCGGGGTTGACCTTGGACGAGGCGACCGAGGCGGTGCGGGATGGCCTCACGCCCTACCCTGGCGCCACGATCACCTTACGCTACGGAACACGCACGTGGTCTCTGTCATCTGCTGATTTTGGCGTGGCGGTGGATGCGCCTGCCACGGCCGCGGCCGCCTTCGAAATCGGCCGTCAGGGGCTGACCGCGAGCTTTGCAGGCCCCGTCGCCTCGCTGTGGCGCGGCCTGCGCACGGATTTAGGCGCACAATGGGCTGCCTTGCGGCAAGGCGCGGCGGTGACGCCCAGCGTGAAGTTCGATGAGAACCGGCTGGCCGTGACGCTCAAACGCATCGCCCAAGAAGTGGATTTGCCCCCGCGCGAGGGCACGCTGATGATCTCGGGCCTGGAGGTGAGCGGTACGCCGGGTCAGGCGGGGCGGCTTGTGAATATGGCGGCCACGCGCAATGCCCTGGCCGGGCTGATCAGCGCCGGCCGGAGCGGGGCCATTGATCTGGTTGTCGATGAGCGCCAGCCCGCGGTCCTGTCGGTGGACGCCGCCGTGGCCAAGGCGACCGCCATGCTGGGGCGGTCGTTCACGCTGTCTGCCCAGGGCGTGGATGGGGTGCGCCGGTTTGCCATCGATCCTGTGCTGATGAGCCAGTGGCTGTCTTTGACCCCGAAGCCTGCCCCGGACGGCTCGGTCGAGTTGGCAGTCGAGCTGGATGACGACCAGGTCACGGCTTTCGTCCGCAATCTCGCCGGCCAGGTCGATCGGCCTGTTTTCGACGCTGCGCTGGACTTCGATCGGAAGACCAACCAGGTCGTGGTGCTGCAGGCAAGCCAGGTTGGTCAGACGCTCGATGTGGTGGCGGGCGTCGCCGCCGTGGAAGCCGCGATCATGGCGCCGTTGTCGTCTCAGGCCAACGCGGCGGGCGGGGGGATCGACGCCGGCGAGGCGATTACCCTGCCGGTGACGATTATGGTTCCGCGCGTCGACAGCGCCAAGGTCGCCGAGATGGGCATCGTGGAACTGGTGAGCGAAGGGACGACCTATTTCGCCGGCTCGACCCGTGAGCGGGTTCAAAACATCGTGGTGGCCGCCAACAAACTGCGCGGCGCTGTGATCCCACCGGGCGAGGAGTTCTCCTTCTACAAATTCGTGGGGGATGTCACGGCGGCAAACGGTTTTGTGGATTCCCTGATCATCCGCGGCGACCGCACGGAAACGGGCGTCGGCGGGGGGGTCTGCCAGGTTTCCACCACGGTCTTCCGGGCAGCCTTTATGGGTGGGTTCCCCATTTTGGAGCGCTACCCGCATGGCTATGTGGTCGGGTGGTACGGCCAGCCGGGGTTAGATGCCAGCATTTTTACACCGGACGCCGATTTTCGCTTCCGTAACGACACGGCGCATTATCTGCTTGTGCAGCCTGAGGTGGATACGGCCAAGGGGCGCATCACCTTTCGCCTGTACGGCACCTCGCCCGGCCGGACTGTGACGCTCAGCGAACCGATCATATCCAACGCCAGCGCCGCGCCCCAACCGCTTTATCAGGAAGACACCAAGCTGGCGACGGGCGTTATCAAGCAGGTGGACTGGGCCAAAGATGGCATGGATGTGATCATCAAACGGACCATCACGACCGCCAATGGCAGCGTCAAGGAAGATCGGGTCGTCAGTCGCTACCGGCCCTGGCGCGCGGTCTACCTCTATGGCCCCGGCACCGAGCTGCCGCCTGGGGCGACCGGACAGTAGGGGCGGGCTTCTCCGCATCAGCGGCGATCTTGCGCTGACCGCGGCCAGCCCATCCCTACAGCTTCGGGAAGATTTTTCCCGGATTCAAAATCCCCATCGGATCGAACGCCGCCTTGACACGCCGCTGAAGTGCGATCAGCTCCGGACTCTGCGCCAGGGGCAAGTAGCCGGCCCGTTTGGCGCCGATGCCGTGTTCGCCGGTGATGGCGCCGCCCAACCCCACGACAATCTTATAGAGCGCCGTCAGCATCCCCCCTTCCTGCGCCTGCCAGACGGCCAGGGGCATTTCCGGCTTTTTCAGGATGTGAACGTGGAGATTGCCGTCAGCGGCGTGGCCGAAACAGGGCGCGAGCGCGTTGTAGCGCTCGCCGAACGGCTCCAACTCGGCCAACAGGTCGGGGATGCGCGCGGGCGGCACGACGAGGTCCTCGGCACTCTGGATGGCCCAATGCGTGTTCAGCGCCTCAGCGAGCTTCTGGCGCGGCCGCCACATCTTTTTGGCGCTGGCGGGTGTGTCTCCCAGGTAGACGTCCAGCGCACTGGCCCGCAGACATAGATCGGCAATCGCATCGGCCTGCGCGGCCACTTCACTTTCCTGGAAGCCATCCAGCTCAAACAGCAAGAGCGCGGCCATGCGGGGGTGTGGCGGCTTCTCGCCGATGAATTCGTACGCGGTCTGGATGGAGAAGCGGTCCATGAATTCCACGGCTGCCGGGATCACCCGGCCCTCGGCGATCACCCGGGGCACCGCGGCGATGGCGGTGCGCGCGTCGGTGAAGGGCACCAGCAGGACGGTGCGCGCCTGCGGCTGCGGCAGGAGCCTCAGGATGATCTTGGTGAAGATCCCCAGCGTGCCCTCGGAGCCGATCATGAGCTGGAGCAGGTTGTAGCCCGTCACGTCTTTAAGCCGTTTACCGCCCAGCTCGACGATCTCGCCGGTGGGCAGCACAACTTCCAGCCCGAGCACATAACGGCCGGTCACGCCATATTTGATGGCGCGGCCGCCTCCCGCGTTTTCCGCCACGTTGCCGCCGATGAAGCAGGTTTCCGTGCTCATAGGGTAGCCGGCGTAGAACAGACCATGCTGCCGCACCGCCTCGCTGATGTCGTTGGTGATCACGCCCGGCTCAACGACCGCAACCAGGTTCGCCAGATCGATCTCCAGGATGCGGTTCATCCGTTCCAGCGACAGCACGATGCCCCCGCACACCGGCACCGCACCGCCCGAAAGCCCCGAGCCTGCGCCGCGCGGTGTCACCGGGATGCGTTCCCGGGCCGCCAGGCGCATGATGGCCGCGATCTCGGCCGCCCCGTCCGGTTTGACGACCGCCTCGGGCAGGTGCGCGTGTTCTGCGCCGTGAACCTCGTCGTGGCCGTAGTCGATCAGCCGGTCGGGATCGCCGTAGATTACGTGTGCGTCGCCGACGATGGCGCGCAACTCGGCGACTACGGTGGGGGTTAGGGCGGCAAAATCAGTTTCCATGGCTCAGTACGCTCCGATCGTGTGCAGTCGGTCATCATCGATGCCGAAGTGATGGGC
>JAPKMS010000303.1 GCA_026645775.1 Anaerolineae bacterium | reverse complement strand
TGGGATTCCTCCAACAAAGGGGGCCTCGCAAGGTCATTCTGAGTTACCCCATCCTGCGGCGCGGGATGGGTAACTCAGAATGACCCCTGCGATTACACTGTCACACAACGATATTAATCAGCCTGCCGCTGGCAAAGATGACCTTGCGGACGGCCTTGCCTTCGAGCCATTTCTGGACGGCCGGGCTGGCCAGGGCCAGCTCGCTGGCCGCAGCTTCGTTGATGTCAGCCGGCGCTTCAATCTTATCGCGCACCTTGCCGTTGATCTGGACCACCAACGTGATGGCCTGCGCCTTCGCCAGTTCCGGATCATAGGTGGGCCACGGATGGACATGGATGCTGCCGGCGGCCTGGAAGTCCTCGGCGCCATGCCGACGCTGCCACAGCTCTTCGGCGATATGCGGCGCCTCGGGCGCCAGCATCAGCAGCAAGCTGTCGATCGCCTCGTCCCAAGCGGGCGTGCCGTAGACCGCAGTCTCCCGCGCCTTCATCAGATAGTTATTGAACTCCATCAGCGCGGCCAACAGCGTGTTGTATTTAAATTGCTCGATGTCCTCGGTCGCCTTGCGCAGGGTGCGATGGGTCATATGGCGCAGCTCGTACACCTTCGCCTCTGCCCCGGCATCCTCACGGCCGGTGCTCACCGGTTCCATCACCACGGCCCACACGCGCTCCAGGAAGCGACGCACGCCCTCGATCCCCTGCGAATTCCACGGCCCGCCGGCCTCCCAAGGGCCGATGAACATCAGGTAGGCCCGCACCGTGTCGGCGCCGTAACGTTCCACCCATTCATCGGGCGACACGACATTGCCCTTGCTCTTGCTCATCCGATTGCCATCGGGGCCCAGGATGATGCCCTGGTTGTACAAGCGCAGCATCGGTTCGGAGAAATTCACTATGCCCATGTCGCGCAGCGCCTTGGTGAAGAAGCGCGTGTACAGCAGGTGCATGGTCGCGTGTTCTGGCCCACCGGTGTATTGATCCACCGGCAGCCAGTAGTCGCCCTCAGCGGAATTCCACGGCGTGTCATCCGCGCTCAGCTCCTCGCCCGCCTTCCAGTACGGTGTGACATAGGCGTAGTTGTACCACGACGAGCACATGAAGGTGTCCATCGTGTCGGTCTCCCGCGTGGCAGGTCCGCCGCACTGCGGGCACTTCACGTGGAGGAACGCCTCATGGAACTTCAGTGCGTTTTCGCCAGTGGCTGGCACGGCGGCATCGGTGGGCAGGACAACCGGCAGTTCGGCGTAGGGCACCGGCACGATGCCGCACTGGTTGCAGTAGATCATCGGGATCGGTGAGCCCCAGTAACGCTGGCGGCTGATCAGCCAATCGCGCAGGCGGTAGTTGACAGTCGCCTTGCCGACCCCGCGCTCCGCCAGCCAGGCGGTGACTTTGGCCTTCGCCACATCGCCCGGCGTCCCGGTAAAAGCGGCCGAATGGATCATCGTGCCGTAATCCGAATGGTACAGCACATCCCGGTAGAACTCGACCGCCCACCACATCTCCATCGTCGTGCGGAACTGGCGCGTGTAGGCGTAGCCGGCATGGCACCGGGCCATGATCGCCGCATCGGCAGCCACCGAGTTCAGCCTGATCCGCGCATCGTGGAACACCACCTGCCAGCTCCGGCCAACAATGTCGGCCCAGTGCCCCTGCTCCAGGTGCTCCTGCAGCAGATCGGTGTAGATAGCGATCTGGGTGTCCCCAGCCAGCGTCACCGCATAAAAACGGCCGCGTTCCGGGATAGTCATGAATTGCCAGATCAGGCCCGCGCGCGTCAGCTCGCCGCCGAAGTCGCCCGCCACCGAGCCATCCCACACCGCGCTTTTGGCAATGTCATCATTGCGCTCGATCACCGGGATGATCGGCAGCCCAAACTTGCGCGCAAAGGCGAAGTCACGGTCATCGTGCGCGGGCACAGCCATAATCGCGCCGGTGCCGTAGGACATCATCACATAGTCGGCAATCCAGATCGGGATGCGCTCGCCGTTCACCGGGTTGATCGCATATGCGCCGATGGCCACCCCGGTCTTTTCTTTGTCAGTGGACGACCGCTCGATCTCGGTTTGGCGGCTGGCCTGCGCCTGATACGCTTCCACGGCAGCCCGATGGGGGGCCGTGGTCAGCTTGTCCACCAGCGGATGTTCCGGCGCCAGCACCATGAAGGTCGCGCCCCACAGCGTGTCGGGCCGGGTAGTGAAGATCATGATCTCGTCGCCGGCTTCCGACTTAAAGACCACCTCGGCGCCTTCACTGCGGCCAATCCAGTTGGTCTGCATCGTGCAGATGCGCTCGGGCCATTCGATACCATCATAACGCAGCAGCTCGTCGGCATAGTCTGTGATCTTGAAGAACCATTGGTTCAGCTCTTTCTTGATCACCGGTGTGCCACAGCGCTCGCAGTGCTTGTCCTCGCCCCACACCTGTTCGCGCGCCAGCGTGGTATTGCACTTGGGGCAAAAGTCCACCGGCGCAAACTTGCGATAGGCCAGGCCATGCTCATACAGCTTCAGGAAGAACCACTGCGTCCAGGCATAATAGCGCGGGTCGCAGGAGATGGCCTCGTGATCCCAGGCCCACATCGCGCCCATGCTGCGCAGTTGGCCGCGCATCCGATCGATGTTAGACATCGTCCATTGGTAGGGATGCGTGCCGTGTTTGATGGCTGCATTCTCGGCCGGCAGGCCAAACGCGTCGAAGCCGATCGGGAAAAAGACATTGTAGCCCTTCATCCGCAGATAGCGCGCCGATGCGTCCGAGGGCGTCATGGCATACCAATGGCCGATGTGCAGGTCGCCCGACGGATAAGGGAGCATGGTCAGGAAGTAGTATTTCGGGCGCGTCGCATCCTGGCGGGTGGCGTAGAGTCCACTCTCCACCCACAGCCTATGCCATCTCGGCTCGATTTCCTGCGCATTATAGCGTTCGACTTGCGATTTATCTGCCATACGACCTCCCTCATGATCCGTGACGCGGGTTCAATCGCCCCTGCTGATAGGAAAAAGAAATCCCCTTGCGTCACAGGGACGAAGGGGACTTCGCGGTACCACCCTGGTTGCCGGTTAGGTGGACCTGAGGGGATTCGAACCCCTTACCTCTTGAATGCCATTCAAGCGCTCTCCCAATTGAGCTACAGGCCC
>JAPKMS010000302.1 GCA_026645775.1 Anaerolineae bacterium | reverse complement strand
TGGGGTCGTATCCCAGCACGATGGATCCGCAAAAAGGTTCCTATGTCAACGAGATCTCAAACATGCGGCTGATCTACGAAGGCCTGACCGGGCTGGACGAGAACCTGCAAACTGTGCCGGGCGCGGCCGAGTCGTGGGCGTACAACGCCAGTGTCACCGAGCTGACCTTCACGCTGCGCGCCGGCCTGCAATACAGCGACGGCACGCCGCTCAACGCGAAGCGCTACGCGTTCTCCATCCTGCGCAACATTGACCCGACGACACACGGGGAATACGCGAGCATCACGGACGAGATCGCCGGCGCGGCGGAGTATCGCGGCGCCGATGTGGACAACCTGACCCCGGCGCAGTTGCAGCAGTTGCGCGATGCGGTGCAGGTGCGCGCGCTGAACGCCAGCGGCCAGCCGTGCGCCAGCTACACCCAGGCGGACTGCCGGACCCTCAGACTGCGGTTTACGCGACCTGCGCCTTACTTCCACACCGTGATGTCGCTGTGGGTGACGTTCCCGGCCAAGGAGGAGCTCATCGCGGCCGGCGGCGACGAGTGGTGGCGGTCCCCGCAATACCAGATCGGCAACGGCCCGTTTGTGATGACTGCAAACACCGCAGATACGCTCACCCGGTTTACGCCCAACACGCGTTACTGGAAAGGCCGCGCGACCTACAGCATCGAATACCACTACATCACGGACAGCGCGGAGGCCTTCGCGGCGTACCGGGCGGGCGATCTGGACATCGTCGGCCTTTCGCCGGCCGACCGCGGCACGGTCGAGGCCGATCCAATGCTGCGCGCCCAACTCTTGACGTACCCCGGCTCATGCACCTACGCCCTGATGTTCCATAACCTCAAGCCACCGTTCACTGATCCAAAGGTGCGCCAGGCATTCGCCTACGCCCTTGACCGTGAACGATGGGTGAGAGACATTCTCGGCGGCGCCGGCTCCCCAACCCTGACCTGGATCCCCCGCGGCTTCCCGGGCTACGATGCGACCGAGACGCGCTGGGGTTACAACCCCGACCTGGCGCGCCAGGCGCTGGCGGCCTCCAGCTACGGCAGCGCGGCCAACCTGCCGCCGATCACGGCAACTTTCACCAACTCGACTCGCAATCTGCAGCGCTGGACATGGTTGCTCGATCAGTTCCAGGCGGTGCTCGGTGTCGAGTTCATCTACGACCCGGTTTCGCCTGACGTTTTCAACAGCCAATCACACCAAATGTACATCCTGGGCTGGTGCGCCGACTATCCCGATCCGCAGAACTGGCTTTCGGTATACTGGAGGACGGGGTCGACCTTTGGCTCTCGCATCAGATACTCGAACCCCCATGTGGACGCGCTGCTGGACCAGGCAGACGCCGAACCGGATCAAGCTGCGCGCATGGCGCTGTACGCGCAGGCGCAGCACTTGATCACGACCGACTTGCCCGCGGCTTATCTGTGGAACAACATCAACGCCTACCTGGTGAACCCGCGCGTGCAGGGGGTTAAGACCACCCCGCAGGATTCCGACTGGGCAGGCAGCCAGGTTCCGTTGAGCATTACCCTGCAATAGTTTCTCATCGACACACGCGGGCCCAGCCACTGGTCCATGCCGGACGCTGTGATGGGTTCGCACCGATCCCATGACGCGAGCAGAGCGGCTGTCAGTGATTGGCTGACAGCCGCTCTGCCGAGGCAAGAACCGGCAGGCGACTCCCCCGCAATCCCCCATCTGCCGTAAGGATGGCCTTTGCAGAGGTCGGCGCAGGTGTCAACTGCCGGCCAATGCTCGCTACGAAGGCACGAGGACGCGCTTCTGTCCTCATGCCTTCGTATTGTGGGGTATTTGCGCCCGCAGCCCACAGCTTCAGCGATTCGTCAAGACCAGCGGCAGCAGGATCCGCCGCTGGGCGTCTGCGCCCACCACCACGCTGCTTCCGGTCACGCTCCCCACGTCAAGCGGGTTGCCCTGCGCATCGGTCACTATCACCTGAATGCATGCGAAGGCAGATAGATACTTCCAGGTGCCCCAGTTGTGCTTCACTTGACTATGTTCTTCACCGCTTCAATAACTCCCTTTGGGGTGCTTGGACACTCTCTCAATCCCCGCCGCACAGGATATCTGCCCACCGTTAATAAAGCGTTACGCAGCACGCAAACGATTCGGCGCCTCATAACTTGGCTCTCATCTCTCGCTGGGTTATACTGCGGCCAGGTTTATTGCCATGACGACATCCACCAACCCAGACCGCGGCGCACGCCGTCCCTGGGAGGGCATCTCCCTCCCCGACCGGGCGTTCTTCCGCGGCATGTTCACGCAGTATCGGCGGCTGCTGCGCTTCGTGCAGCCCTACTGGCGCCTGCTGACCCTGGCCGCGGTCATCCTGACCCTCAACAGCCTGGCGGGATTGGCGTTGCCCTGGGTGATCCGCAACGTCGTGGATGGCGTGCTGCTGCAGGCCAGCCTGCAGATGCTCAACCGCGTAATCTACCTGCTGCTGGCGCTCTTCCTGGCCCAAGCCGTGTTGGGTTTCGGGCAGTCGTATATCTTGGGTTGGGTGGGCGAGCGGGTGGTGGCCAACTTGCGCAAGACGCTTTACGCCCAC
>JAPKMS010000301.1 GCA_026645775.1 Anaerolineae bacterium | reverse complement strand
TGATGACTGTCATACGCTCTACTCCATCCGGCTGCAAGCCGACAAAAAGGCATGGGCGAACGCCCACACCTCTGCGCTCACTCTACTCCTCACGCCATGCGGACGTCAAGCGTTTTTTTGTGAAGTTGATCGTTCCTTGACGTGGCAGCGCATCTTCTTGTCGCTCAGTTGACTGGCTTCGGCGTAAGCTAAAGCAGGCGTTTCCGGCATGGATGGCGGTCTGCTGTCGCGTGGCGTGGCGGGCTGTTGGCGCCGTTTACCGTCGGCCAGTTGATGATGTGTTCCCGGCTTGGCTGGGATTGATATGGGAGTTGGCCATGAGTCGTGGGCTCACCGTTGGCGGCTGAAAAATGTGCCGCACCGCGGAGGCGCAGAGGGCGCGGAGACTGCGATCAAGAATTCCTCTGCGTGCTCCGCGTCTCTGCGGTGGATTCCGTCATTGCCGCATTTTCGAAGGAGGAGTCATGCGCGAATCTCGCAGGTTCGGATGGTGGGGGCTCTACGCTCTCATCCCTTTGATGATCGGGCTGATGGTGCTCGATGATGTTGTACCGATGACTGAAACAGGACACCTTGTCCTGTTGGCTGTGATCGTTCTTGTGACCTGCGGCCTGGCGGTCGCCTGGACGGAGAGAAACGTTCGACTCGTCGAAACTGATGGCCTGGACGAGTTGAGCACCTATCGTGTTCTGCTTGATACAGCCGACGGTCCATCTGGCGGACCGATCACGCAGGAGGCATGTCAAGAACGAGAAGCGCTGCCAGCCGGTGAGCGCGAGCTGGCGGCTCGTCCGCCAGCTATGAGCAGGCTGCGCTACAAGCTCGAACCGGATGTGGCGCGGCCAACCTGCATCGTCATCGAACCGGGCGTGGGCTATCGGCTGCGCGTCACTTCTGAATCCGATCTCTGAGACCGGCTGAAGCCGCGAATCCGGTTCTTAGTCTACCTGGTAGGGCACATTCGTGATCACGATGCCCCGCCTGAACATCAACGCCGTCCGCAGGGTGAGTGCGGTCTGCGTGTGCAGCGCGTTGCTCCACCAGTGCTTAGGCACGAACTGGGGCACGACGATCGTGATTGTTTCGTTGGATTGGCGCTGGGCATCGATTTGGTCGATATACGCCAACAACGGCTCGATCAGCAGCCGATAGGGCGAATCCAGGACAATCAACCTTACGCCCTCGCCCCAGGTCTCCCAGCGGTCCTGCACCTTCTTGGCTTCGGCAGGATCCAGCGCGACATACACGGCCGTCACGTCCTCCGAAAGCGCCGTGGCATAAGAGAGGGCAGCGAGCGAGCCGCGATGGACGCCGCCAATGGGCAGGATGACACGGTGACGCCGCATGCGCGGGGCCGCGCCGTAGTCCTCCAGCGACAACTGGCGGGCAAGGTGCTTGTAGTGAGCGTGAATCCGGAAGAAGATCAGCACCAGTGTTGGCACCAGCACGACGATGATCCAGGCCCCGCCGCTGAACTTTGTCACCGCAAACACGATCATGACGATCAGCGTGCAGGCTGCGCCGATGGCATTGACGACCAGTTTGGTCTGCCAGCCCGGCTCATAGCGCAGCGTAGAGCCGTGGCCCGCGACCTCGTCCCCCGGCTTCAGATGGCCGGCGCGCCACCAACGGCGGGCCATGCCGGTCTGTGAGAGGGTAAAGGACAAGAAGACGCCGACGGCATAGAGTGGGATCAGAGCGCTTACGCTGGCCTTGAAGCCAATGATCAGCAGTGCGGCAATTCCCGCCAGGGCCATGATGCCGCGCGAGAAGACCAGCCGGCTGCCCTTGTAGGTCAACTGCCGGGGCAAGAAGCCGTCGGCCGCGGCCAGCGCGCTCAGGCGGGGAAAGTCGGCGAACGACGTGTTGGCAGCCATAATCAGGATCAGGGTCGTGGACACGATCGTGGCCAGGTAGATGGCCCCGCGCGTGCCGTACGCCGTGCGGGCCAACTGCGAGATGACGGTCTCGCCGCTGTCCGAGGGCACGGCGCCGGTCTGATGCGCCAGGAACGTGATCCCCAGCAGCAGCGAGCCCAGGATGAACGACATCCAGATCAAGGTCCTCCCGGCGTTGCGGCTTCTCGGCTCTCGGAACGCCGGGATGCCGTTGGAGATCGCCTCCACCCCGGTGAGCGAAGTCGTCCCGCTGGCAAAGGCCCGTAAGAGCAGGAACAGGGTCAACCCCTGCGCACCGTGCATCAGCTCCAGCTCCGGTGGGTTCGGCACCATCCCCAGGTTGCCGGTCAGGTAGCGCGCCAGCCCCACGATCACCGTGAGGAAGGCCATCCCCAGAAAGAAGTAGGTCGGCGCCGCAAAGATGGCGCCCGACTCCTTCACCCCGCGCAGATTGATCGTCATGATCAGGACCACCAGCACCACCGCAATCTCGACCCGATAGGCATAAAGATGCGGAAACGCCGACGTGATCTGGGCGACGCCGGACGATATGGAAACGGCTACGGTCAGGATGTAATCGGTCAGCAGGGCCGCGCCGGCGATCTGCGCGGGCAGTTCGCCCAGGTTGTCGCGCGCCACGATGTAGGCGCCGCCACCGCCCGGGTAGGCGTGGATGGTCTGCTCGTACGATAGGGTCAGGATTGTCAGCAGGGCCACGATGCCGATGGCCAGGGGCACCGCATAGTTCAGGCCGGCTGCACCGGCCGCGGCCAGCACCAGCATCAGTTCCTGGGGGCCGTAGGCCACCGACGACATCGCATCGGAGGAGAAAACGGCCAGGCCGACGAATTTGCCGATGGCCTGGTGCGCCGCGTCGGCCGTGGCCAGCGGCCGGCCGATGAGCCAGGTGCGCCAGGAGCGCCCGGGCCGGTAGTTCGCCTCTCGATAGATAAGGGACAAATTGGCTTCGTGTTCGACAACTGACATGGTCATCATTTCCTCAGGAGCTGCAAGGCAACAAAAAACGAGGCACAGGCGGTCGCCCATACCCCGTACCATTCATGATGTGTTCATCCTACTCCTGCCGGGCCAGCGCCGTCAAGGGCTTTTCGTGAAGCTTGACCTTTTCTTGACATCAAAGCCTCGCTTCTTGTCGTGCAATTGACACAGTTCAGAGTATGCTATCAACCGGGATTTAGACATCAAATACTCGGAGGACGCAATGCGTCGGTTACGTCTGGAACTGCGGTGGTGGGGCCTGTATGCCGTGGCGTTGTTGATGCTCGCTTCAATTATATTCGATGCGGAGACGCCGCTTTCGAGCAGCGCGCAGATGCTCCTGCTGGGGCTGATCGCCCTTGTTACCTGTGTATTGGCTTTGCGCTGGGTGGAGCGGGAGCACTTGCGGTTGGAGTGATTTGATCGCCGTCATTTCGCTCCGCCTCGTCGCGACGATAGTTGAACCCGGCGTGGAATGGGGTACAATAGGCACCGAAAGAACATCCACCTGATCGAGGAGAGAATTCGTGCCTTTGCTCCCGCCGCTACAACGCCCCTGGCAGCGCTATCTCCGCAGCGTCCTCCTGGTTGGCGTGACCAGCCTGCTGAGTGTGCCGGTCCATCGCTTCGTTTCACCCTCGAACCTGGTGATGCTGTACCTCGCCGCGGTGGTGATCGCAGCGATCTACCTGGGTCGCGGCCCGGCCGCCCTGACCGCGGTCCTTGGCGTCCTGGCGTTTGACTTCTTCTTCGTCCAGCCCCGGTTGAGCTTCACTGTCGCCAACAGCGAATATCTGCTCACCTTTTTGGGGCTCCTGATCGTTGGCCTTGTCATCAGCACGTTGGCTGCCCGCTCGCGGGAGCAGGCAGATGCCGCGCGCCGCCGCGAGGCGCAGGCCGTCGCGCTATACGAGCTGAGCCGCGACCTGGCCTCGGCCAGCGATCTGGACGATATCCTCCATGTGGTCGTACGCCACGTCGGCGAGACCTTCGGGCGCGAGGCCGGCATCCTGTTAGCGGCCGGCGATACTCTGCAGACGCGCAGCCTGAGCCCTGGCTTTGCTCTCGATGAGGATGAGATGGCAGTGGCGGCCTGGGCTTTCGAGGAGGGGCAGCCGGCAGGTCGCGGCACCGACACGTTGGCGGACACCGCAGTGTGTTTCATGCCGCTCAGGACCGCGCGCGGCGTACTTGGCGTCCTGGGCGTCCAGTCGATCGAGCCCGGGGTTCATCTGCGATCGGAACAAAGCCGTCTGCTGGAAGTGTTTGCCAGCCAGGCGGCGCTGGCCATTGAACGGGCCGAGTTCGCCGAGCAGGCGCGCGAGGCGCAGTTGGCCCGCGCGGCCGATGAGCTCCAGCGGGCGCTGCTCAACTCCGTTTCTCACGACCTGCGCACGCCGCTGGTGTCGATCACCGGCACGCTGTCCAGCCTGGAAGAGGATGGCGCCTGCCAGGGGGATCCCGTCCAGCGCAGCCTGATCACGATGGCGCGGGAGGAAGCAGAGCGGCTGAACGGCCTGGTAGGCAACTTGTTGGATATGACCCGCATCGAGGCGGGCGCACTCAAGGCGACCGAAGAACCGTGCGATATCCAAGAGGTCATCAACGCCGCGCTGGACCGTCTGGGCGACCGCCTGGTAGGCCGGGCCGTCGCGATCGACACGGCTGAACTGCTGGTGCCGATGGATTTCGTGTTGATGGTGCAGGTGCTCGTGAATCTGCTCGATAACGCACTTAAATACTCCCCGCCCGCGACTCCGATCGGTGTGGCGGCGCGGGATGTCGGCGGCGCACTGGAGATTTCGGTGCTGGATCGGGGCTGCGGTGTGCCGCCGGACGAGCTGACCCGGATTTTCGATAAATTCTACCGCGTGCACCCCTCAACAGGCGCGGGCGGCACGGGCCTGGGGTTGGCGATCTGCAAGGGCATCGTGGAAGCGCATCACGGTCGGATCTGGGCGGAGAATCGGCCGGGCGGCGGCACGATCGTGACGGTGGCGCTGCCGCAGGAGCCGCCGGCCCCGGCAGCAGGGAGTGCAGCATGATGAGCGAAGGTGGACCGCGCGTGCTGGTGGTGGATGATGAGCCGGCCATCCGCCGCTTTTTGCACGCTTCTTTATCTGCACATGGCTACAACGTTTTCGAGGCTATCAACGGCCAGGAGGGGCTGGTAGCCGTGACGAACTGTCGCCCCGATCTGGTGATCCTTGACCTTGGCCTGCCCGACATCAGCGGCATCGAGATCACCCGGCGGCTGCGCGAATGGACGTCGGTGCCGATCATCATCGTCACGGTGCAGGAGCAGGAGAGCGCCAAGATCGCGGCCCTGGATGCGGGCGCCGATGACTACGTCACGAAACCGTTCGGCATGGGTGAGCTGCTGGCGCGCATGCGAGCATCGCTGCGCCGCGCGGCTTCCCCCACCGCCGAGCCGGTATTTTCGACCGGGCAGTTGACCGTTGATCTGGGGCAGCGCCTGGTCACCGTGGCCGGCCGCGAGGTGCAGTTGACGCCGACCGAGTACGATCTGCTGCGGACGCTGGTGACGCACGCCGGCAAAGTGCTGACCCATCGCCAACTGCTGCGCCAGGTGTGGGGCGCAGGCTACGAGGGCGAGGCGCACCTGCTGCGCGTCAACATGAGCAACCTGCGCCACAAGCTCGAACCGGATGCCGCGCGGCCGAGCTTCATCCTCACCGAGCCGGGGGTCGGCTACCGGCTGCGCGTGGCTTCTGAGTAGCTCTTATGGCGGCCTAAGTGACAAAACCTTTGGTCCGGCTGCAGCCGGACCAAAGGTTTGCATATGCGCCCTATGGCATGCCCCTGGGGGGATGCCGTTGGTCTCCAGATTTCGAGACACGGCCAATTGGCAAGAACAAGAGGCCGCCTGCGTCAACATCTGACGCAGGCGGTGGTCATTCTCATCGGGGAAGTCGTCAAGCGAGTCTAGCCCTCAGACTGACGCGGCTACTGCAATTCCCACACCACGGCTCCCGACCCCAATAGACTTGCCGTGTAGTAAACGCGGATGCCTGTCGCCCCCGCTGGGGCTTTCCAGCAGATGTTACCTTTGAGCTTGTCACCGGCAAGCACCTTGCCATCCAGGCCGCCAGAGGGGCAATCGACAATGTCCTGCTCCAGCTTGGTACCCTCACTGTCCTTGGCCTCGAAACTGAGCATGCTCGAAACCGCGACCTCCTTGCTGCCCTGGTTATCAATGGTGAAGTTGGCAACCAAGGTGCTGCCCTGAACCTTTGCCGAGTTGAGCACAATTGTGTGGTCCTCGACCTTGACGACATCACCGATCTTGTACCTCTGCCCCTGGCCGTTTGGTGCAGAAGCCGGCGTCGCAGCGGGTTCTTTGGTTGGCTGTGCGGCGGCAGTTTGCTCGTCAGCCGCTGAGCCCAATTCCCACACCACGGCTCCCGACCCCAACAGACTTGCCGTGTAGTAAATGCGGATGCCTGTCGCCCCTGCAGGGGCTTTCCAGCAGATGTTGCCCTTCAGCTTGTCACCAGCGAGCACCTTGCCGTCCAAACCGCCGGAGGGGCAATCGACAATGTCCTGCTCCAGCTTGGTACCCTCGCCGTCCTTGGCCTCGAAACTGAGCATGCTCGAAACCGCGATCTCCTTGCTGCCCGGATTGTTGACGCTGAAGTTAGCCACCAGCGTGCCGCTTTGAACCTTTGTTGAGTTGAGCACAATTGTGTAGCCTTGTACCTCGACCACCTCACCAGCCTTGTAGGTCTGCATTTTGGCTGGGGCTTGTGTTGCGGCGGGTTGGCTGCCCGTTTGCGTCGAGCCGACCTTTTCGCCGGTGTTGGACGAGCCGCATGCGAGGGTGGCGATTAACAGCGTACCTGCGGCGATAAGGATTGGGAACCCCCTGCGATTCATGATCTCCTCCTTAGGTGAGTGTGGCGGCAGCAGTGATTTTGCCTGGCGGTCCACCGTTGCCGCTGGGCTTATGAAGATACAACTTAAGCGTGAGCTACGATCAATCTGAATGCTGATGATACTTATAGTCTGTAGACTTATGGTCTGCGCGACCTATAGAATTTTCTCCAGACTATGGAGACACTAGCTTCGTCCGATCCCCGTCGCGTTTTCGGCAACACGGTCAGAGATATCCGCAAACGGAAAGGGATATCTCAAGAGGACCTTGCCAATCTATGCGAGCTACATCGAACCTACGTTGGCGGCATCGAACGCGGAGAGCGGAATGTCAGCCTGCTCAACATCGTCCGTATCGCCGCTGCTCTCGAAGTGCATCCCGCCGAGCTATTCGTAGATCTTGATCGACTAATCCTATCAACAGGCGACTGAGTACCTGCCCTCCGCGATCTTCATCCCCAAGTACATGTAGCCGGGTCTGTTCTGCCTACCGGACCACCAAACAACAGTACAGCGGGGGCTTGCCTTGGCTCTATTATGGCCGCGCGGTGAGGGAGCCGTAAAGTGCTCAATGGCCTTGGTAGCCGAGCGTAGCGCAACCATCATGGAGGTTTCCATGATCGCTGGCGGAAAGCACCAACGTATGATGATTATAAGTATCATTCGGCGAAATTGCAAACTCATGGACGGAGGAATTGGTGGGTAGCCATCGAGGAGGCCGAAAACGCGCACGCGCACTCTTCACAAATCGAACGATGTTACCAAAAGGGCGAACAGGAATAGTTTTTTGTTTGCCCGCTTACAGGCAACCTCATGATGGGGCCTGACTCGCAAGTGGTAGGGGTAGATTCACAGGGACACACTACCAGCAGTGTGCAAGCGGGTAACCGGATTCGAACCGGTGACATCCAACTTGGGAAGCTGACGTTCAGCAGATGCGCCGAGTTGCTACAGAAGGCGCCGAATGCGGAGTCTACCGCCTTGATAGATGCAGTAGTTGCCCGCCAGGACGTCGCGATACAGCGCGAATATCTGTTTGACGACGCTCAGCTTCTCCTGGCCGTCGGCATCATCCAGGCGCAGCAGCAGGACGCCGGCATGCAGTCTACCAGAGCGCACGACCAACTCACCGAAGTCCTTGTCCATCGTGATCACTAGCCGCTGTTCGGTCGCGGCCAGTGTCAATATGGCGCGGTCGGAC
>JAPKMS010000300.1 GCA_026645775.1 Anaerolineae bacterium | reverse complement strand
GCGCTTACAACAGCCATCAATTGATAACTGATTCGCCGCGCCTTTCCTTCGGCTTTTACGTAGGTGCTGTCTGCAACCGTCCCGCAAAACGGACAGGCTACATTGCCGCCTCGGCTCCCGGCCGCCGGATCGAACCCCAAACCCGCTTCTGTCGTCGCCTCGACAATCCGGAACCGTACCATCTTCTCGCCGGCAGGCTTGGCTCGGTTTGTTTCGGCATCCATTTGCAGGGCTACATAGTGTCCCTCTTTCTTGGCCAACCAGGTCTGCCGCGCCAGCGGCACGGTCCCGCCGCACGCCGGGTTCTTGCAGCGCACGGTGCGCGTCCACAGGTAGGCGACGGGCGTCAGCATCTTCGCGGCGTCGCGCGGCTCGGCGGGCGCGGCCCAATCCATGCTGAGCTGGCCCCCATCGCCTCCTGAATTACCAGCGCCCGGCGGGTCACCTTCGTTGTGCGCTCCCGGCGGGTCAGTGACCCGCCGGAGCTTGCTTTGGGGGAGCGAGGCGGGATCGGGGATCGGTGGGTACAGGTCGCCGATCTCGGCCTTGACCTGCTGTAACACCCACTTGCTCCAATGCTCCACCTCGGCGGCCAGGCCGGCCCACGTGCCATCAGCGGCGGAGCCATGCGCGGCCGGGTCAGCCGCGCCGTACTGCTGCGGGTAAACCAGGGTGCAGAGCTGGATCAGGTGCGCCACCGGGTTCAGGTCGAGCGCATACGCCTCGCAGCCCAGGCGCAGCGCCTCCAGCGGGATCGCGCCGCCGCCCGCGAACATATCCAGCACCCGCGGCCGCGGCGCACGGCCGGCCTCGATGTCTTCCGCGGTGACGGTGGCTTGGGCAGGGGCAAGCCCTGCCCCTACGCGTTCGGCGGTCAGCCGCGCGGCGTGGGCTTCCAGGATGTTGCGGCGGGCCTCAGCGATGACCGACGGCGAGCCGGGATACTTGCACAAATCGGCTACAAAGCTTGAGGTAGTATCCTTGTCCTTCTGCTTGCCAACGGTCGCTGGCACCAGCGCGCCGTAGACCGCGGCGCGGGCCGCGACCAGCGGCCGCCTGGCCCACCAGAGGTGCAGCGTGGCGATGTGGCCCTTGCGGATGGATTTCTCGCGCCGCGCCTCCGCCGAGATGGCCTCAATGGGGATGTAGTCTTCGATCAGGCGTTGGTCGGTGGCCGTCATGGAACCTGCTTCTGTCAGCGTCGATGAGCACGCCGCGTGCAAGAGTTGCCACGCGATATGTGAAGCTCGGCGCGCGGATGTTGGATGTCTTTTATACCACAGCCAGACCCGGCAAGCAACCTTGCGCACAATCAGGGGACAGCGGATTCGGACAAGCACAGGCGTATTGGAGTGGTTGTTGCGGTCAAATCCGGGGGGACGAGAGGGATACAGATACCGGATCATCTCAGGATAGGAGAGCGCATTGGCTCCAATCTCGACAATCCGGTTTGTTTCGCCAGCGGCCGGGATAACAAAAACGCCCTGTCGCAGCGGTAAGCTTGCAACAAGGCGTTATCGGGTTAAGGGGTGATCAAAACGATCACCGACTTAGGTGGCGACGCTCGGACTCGGACCGAGGACCCAGCGATTATGAGCCGCTTGCTCTGCCACTGAGCTACGTCGCCGGCTGATATAAGAGACCTGACAGGTATTGGGAACCTGTCAGGTCTTTTCAGGTTGCGGGGGCTGGATTCGAACCAGCGACCTTCGGGTTATGAGCCCGACGAGCTGCCACTGCTCCACCCCGCGTCACAAAATGCATTCTACTCGGATTCTCAGATTTGTCAAGGTTGGCGCAAGCGTTGCAACCAATCCCCCCAGTGAGGCGCTCCCACGGCGTCTGACGCACCTGCCGGCGCATCTACGGACGCGGCATCCGGCTGCCCGACAACCACATTCACACCGGATCGGCCCTGTCCGAAGTACGCGAACGCCTTCGACATCACCTGCTGATCGCTCTGGGCCCGATTGAGCTCTCGTTGAAGGGCGCCCCGCTGCGCTCCAAGCCGATCAACCTGCGCCTGGGCTTGCTGGTGGCTCACCATCATTGCGCTCTTGGAAAACGCCAGATCGGCAAAGCTGATGATCATGAAGACGGCAAACGCCACGCCGCCGAGGAGCATCAACTGAGAGCGACCAGGTAGGAGCCGCAACCACCGTTGTGTGAACATGTTGCACCCCCCGAACCGTCATGACCCCTGAGGCACAGAATCCCACGTCGAAGATCGCGTGGGATTCATGCATTCAGTGCCGAAGGAGGGATTTGAACCCTCACGAGGGGTAATCCTCACTAGGTCCTGAACCTAGCGCGTCTGCCATTCCGCCACTTCGGCTCGGCTATCGATTGACGAGTGGTTTTATACCACTACTGACCGTCAGTGTCAAGTTTGGGGGGATCGTTACCCACCGTGACCCGTTTGGTGACGATGTACCAGTCGGCGATGGTGCGGAAGCGATCCGCGGCGGTATTGAGCGGTCCCATCTGCACGGCCTGGACCTTGTTGCGCACGCCGTAGGTGTACACCGGGTAATAGAGCAGCAGCGCCGGCATCTCTTCAGCGAAAATGCGCTGAAACTCCAGGTAGTAGCCGCGGCGCAGGGCGGGATCGGTCAGTGAGCGCGCCTTCTCGATGGCCTCATCAGCTTCCCGATTTTCCCAACCGGCGTAGTTCTGTCCCGCCTTGCTCTGCGTTGAATGCCAAAGCGGGTACGGATCCGGGTCGCCGGACAATTCCCAATGCACCAAGGCCGCATCAAAGCTGCGCGGGGCGAGAAAGTCGCTGGTCAGGCCCGGCAAAGTGACCGTCTGGGCCGCGGCCTTGACGCCGATTTTCTCCCATGCGGCCGCGATGCTCTCGATCATCTCCTGATCGTTGCCCAGCAGGACAAACGCCAGGGGCACACCATCCCGATCCCGCACACCGTCGCCATCGGTGTCGATCCAGCCCGCCTCATCCAGCAACTGCTGGGCCAGTTGCGGATCGTACCCGTACTGCTTGACCGCGGCATCGTAGGCCCATGTGCCGGGCAGAATGGGGGTATGCGCCACAATCCCCTGGCCGTTCAAGATGTCGTCCACCAGCATCTGACGGTCCAGGGCATATTGCAAAGCCTGGCGCACCGCCAGCTCCTTGAAGAACGGCAGGTTCGGGTTTTGCTGGTTCAGGTAGATCAAGGTGTAGCCCGACAGCGGGGCCGAGAAGAGCTGCAAGTCCGAGCGTTGGCCGGCCTCGCTGATTTCAACAGGCCAAATCCAGCTCACGCCATCGATCTCACCGCGGTCATAGGCCGGCAGCAGGCTCTGATGATCCGGATAAAAGCGGATGATGAGCCGGGTGAGATACGGCGCCGCGCCGTAATAGCGGGAATTGACCGCGAGCTCGGCGGCAGAGGCGGTGATTTGGCTCAGTTGGAAGGGGCCAGTGCCCACGGGCCGGGTGTTGAGCTGCGAGCTCATCATATCGGCCACCGGTATCTTTTCCCACAGATGCGCCGGCAGCAGCCCGACGGTCGTATAGTCCAGGAAGGATGCCAGGGGTTGTTTGAGCTTGAACTGGATGGCGAGGCCATCCGGGCCATCGGGCGCCGCCACCTCGACCGCGCGCCACAGGGTGCTGAACGAGGAGTCGCCGGGGAAATCATCCGCCTGCATGGTGCTCACAGTGTAGAGCACATCCGCGGCGGTCACCGGAACATCGTCGTGCCAATACAAGCCCGAACGCAGCCGAAAGTCATAAGTCAAACCATCAGCGCTGACCGAGAAACTCTCGGCCAGATCAGAAACGACATTGCCCTGCTCATCCAGCCGCGTGAGGCCGTTGAAAAGCAGGGCACAAAGCACCCCATCCACCTGGTTGTACCGGCTGAGGAGGGGGTTAATATATTGCGGGTTACCGGCCACGCCCTCCACATAGGTGCCGCCCCGGTCAGGCACGGTCACTGTTGTGAAGTTAAAGGCGGTGTAGCGCAAAAGCGCAGCCAGCAACACGATGCCCAACAGGGCAATAACCGCTTGCCAGCGAAGGTATCTGCCCAAGTTTAGCCAGCGATGATCACAGAGACAAGCGCCATCACCAGGAAAGCGATGCCGAGGCCGACGGTCGCATTGAAGAGGGTCTTCTCGACACCGCGTCGCGTCTTATAAACGCCCATATCGTTGCCGCCGAACACGTTGCCCATGCCGGCGTCCTTGGCCTGCAGCAGCACCAAGACGATAATCGCGATCCCCATGATAATCTGTGCCAGGTAAAGATAGGTCTCCACAGTTAACATTGCCTCCGATATGCTCAATTGCTCGAATGAAGCGAAGAAGGATTATACCACGGGGTCAACAATGGACAAAAACCGGACATCACACTTTCCACAGCCGGCGATACAGCCCGTCGCGCACCAACAACTCGGCGTGGCGGCCGTGTTCGACCACCCGCCCCGCCTCAAGCACCAGGATCTCATCGGCGTGCACCAGCCCGGCCAGGCGATGCGTGATGGTCAACGTGGTGCGGCCGGCGGTCAATGTGACGAGCGCCGCCTGCACGGCCTGCTCGGTGATGCTATCCAGGTTGGCGGTGGCTTCATCGAGGATCAACAGCGGGGCATCACGTAAAAGGGCACGGGCGATGGCCAGCCGTTGGCGCTCGCCGCCGCTCAGCAGCAACCCGCCCTCGCCGATCCAGGTTTCGTAGCCCTGGGGCAACGTCATGATGAAGTCGTGGATCTGCGCGCCCCGCGCCGCAGCTTCGATCTCGGCCTGGGTGGCGCCGCGCCGGGCCAGACGCAAGTTATCGGCCACAGTGGCGTTGAACAGATGGGTGTGCTGGGTCACAACGCCGATCTGCCGGCGGACCGCCTCGGGCGCGAGCGTACGCAGCTCGTGCCCATCCAGCCAGATAGCGCCGGCCTGATAGTCCCAGAACCGCAAAAGCGCATTGACCAGCGTGGACTTGCCTGCGCCGCTCGGCCCCACCACGGCCACGTGCCCGCCCGCCGGCACGCTGAAACTGACATCCTCCAGCGCAGCCGGTTCACCCGGCGCGTAACGGAGGGTCAGATGGTCGACCATCAACGCCACAGGCCGCTGATCCCGTGCGACGGGCGCGCCGTCCCCCGCCGCCTGTCCCCCGCGCGCCACTTCCGGCTCCTCAGCCCCAGTCTCCCAATCCCCGCTCCCCAGCGCCTCCCCGCCGATCTCGAACAGCCGCCGGGCGGCAGCCAGGCTGCTCGCCAGGTACTGCGCAGCCAGCGGCAACGGGAGCACCGCCTCGAACCCGGCGGCCGTGGCCAACGCCAGCACCGCCAGGTTCACGCCAGCCAGCCGGCCCGCCGTCACCAAGGGGATGGCCAGCGCCAGAGCGACCAGCACTGCGCTGTTCGTCAAGAAGCTGCCCACCGCCGTGTTCAGCCCGCCGATCGCTGCCAGGCGGCGCTGCAAGGCGCCCAGCTCGTCGCTCTGCGCGCGCACGCGGGCCACGTGTGCCGAGCCGCCGCCGAACACGACGAGATCGGCCGCGCCCTGGATGCCGTCGACGAGGGTCGCATTCAGGGCCGCGCGTGCATGCGGCAGCCCGCGCCCCGGTGCGCGGCTTAAGACCTGTGCCAGCACCGGCGCGGCGACGCCGGCGACCAGCATCAGACCCACCACAGCCACTGCCAGCCGCCGATCAAAGCTGCCGAGCAAGACCGCCATCAACGCTGTCACCCAAATCGCGACCAACGGCGGCGCGACGGCACGGATGTAGAAATTCTCCAGGGCGCCGATATCCGCGACGATCCGCGCCAG
>JAPKMS010000030.1 GCA_026645775.1 Anaerolineae bacterium | reverse complement strand
TTCGGGTCCGCCGTGCCCAGGCCGAAGCCCTGCAGGAAGCCGTTGTGGCGCTGCGCGCCGACGGTGATGCCGGGCTGCAGGTCCAGCGTGGCGATAATGGGTGTCTTGCCAGCCATGGCGGCCTTGGCCCACTGGCCGATCAGGAGGCCGGCGTTGAAGTTGTTGGTCGCGAACAGGGCGTCCACTGCGCTCTGCGGCTCGGTCGCGGTATCCAGTGCGATCACGACCACGCCCTTTGCGCGCGCCTTCTCGATGCTCGGCACGATGGCCTTGGTGTCGCTGGGGGTGATGAGGATGCCCTTGGCGCCCGCGTTGACCATATTTTCGAGTGCGGTGACCTGGCCCTCGTTATCGCCATCTTTCGCGCCGGCGCCGGTCATCAACTTGACGCCCAATTCGTCGGCCTTGGCCTGGGCGCCTTCCTTCATCTTGACGAAGAAGGGGTTGGTCTCGGTCTTGGTGATCAGGCCAACAATGATCTGCTCGGAAGCAGCGGGGGCGGCGGCCGGGGCGGTCGTCGGGGCTGCGCCGCCGCAGGCGGCCAGCAGCATGACAATCACGAACAATGGGATGATATGCTTGTACGACATGGGATTCCTTTTCCTCCAGAAAGTGATGTGAGAATAAACGAAGAGAGACGTTGAGTGAACCTCTGGGCCATCAAAACTCTGTTGCAATCACCTCCTTCAGGTGTCGTGTAGCGAATCGTCAGGAAACGATCACCGGCGGTGCGCTACAGGATGCCCTTGTGACCAATTCCACCGATAGGGGTGGAGGCGCTTCTGCCGGCTCACCGTTGATCATCTGCAGCAGCAAGCGAGCGGCGATCTGGCCGAGTTGATAAGTGGGCTGACACACGACGGTAAGGGGCGGGTTGAACAACGGCGCCCAATCGTGGTCATCGAAGCTGATCAGTGAAATATCCTCCGGACATCGGATGCCACAAGCCCTGAAAGCGTACAGTGTACCCAGGGTCAGTTGATTGCTTGCCACAAAAATCGCGGAGGGACGCTCAGGCGACTTAAGAAGATCCTGGAGCAGTTGATAGGCACTGCGCATCCCTTGACGTTGGCCCGAAGGCCCGACCAAAGATAAAGCGCCGGCTTCACCAGGCAACACGCCGTAAAACCGTGGATCAGCTCGTACGATCAGCGCGTCGTCAACCGGAAGATTGGCTTCCCGCAAGGCCCGCTCCCAACCCCGGAGGCGTTCCCGCTGCGTGCTGATGACGTCAAAGTTGATCAGACAGGCAATCCGCCGATGGCCCAGGCCAATCAGATAACGGATGGCCTGATAAGCGCCCTCTTCGTTGTTCACCCCGACCAACGGCGCCAGCAAGTCGGGACTGCTGCGGTCAATTTGGACGATGGGCACACCTGACTCGGCTAAAGCGAGCAGATCTGGACTGCGAACGCCGGTCGGGGCAATGATCAGGCCATCAATTTGCTGCGCCGCGAGCAGCTTTAGGCTCTCCCCCTCGCGTTCCGGGTCCTCATCCGTATTGCAGAGGACGATATTATACTGGTGGTTGATGGCCTCTTCTTCGACCCCACGAGCAGCAACAGTAAAAAAGGGATTTGTGATTTCGGCAATGACCAATCCGATTTTGCGGGTGGAACGGGTGACCAGGCTGCGCGCAACCGCATTGGGCCGATACCCCAGGGCATCGATGGCGTCCAAAACTTTTTGCCGCGTCTCGTCGCTGACGAAGCGCGTCTTATTGATGACATGGGATACCGTTGCAATCGATACCCCTGCTTGCCTGGCGACGTCCTTGCTGCTGGCTCTGGTCATCGGATTCTCGGCTGGTTTAAGATGTTGTCGCAAAGAGTTGCTGTCACCGCTCACGTTAATACTCGCGTAAGCGCTTGCGTAAACGCTTACGTGAGTATAGCACGCCCATTTGGGCTTGTCAAGACCCCAGTTGGCGATTTTTCTACTTTTTTAAGTTTCGCAGATCGTCCCTGGCAAAACGCCATCAGCGTTTCAGCCGACGCAACACATCGGCGCACCCGCTAACCCGAAAATAGGACGCTGACGAGCGCGGACGCCGAAGGCGCGCGGATGATTGCATTTTCATCTCTGCTTGTGTCGCCCGCGACATGGACGCTTATCTGAAAGCATTTGACAAGCCCGGCTCCTCTATGTTAAGGTGATCGCCGTGAACCCCCGATCCTCATCTTTCCGCGGCAGCGAGGTTATGTTTTATGAGCGAAACGATCATTCATCTCACCCCCAACTTCTTCACTGAGCGCGAGCGACCGCTGGTTGAACACGGGCCGCTGGTCGCCAGTGTTTTTCAGTATGAGAGCGGCGTGGCTGCGTTGCGTCTCAGGAACGAAACGGGCGAGCTGATCCTGCTGCCGTTCCAGGGCCAACAGGTCTGGTCGGCCCGGTTCGGCGGGCGGGACCTGACCATGAAGTCGATGTTCCGCCAGCCGAATGCTACGCGCACCCATCTGGAGACATACGGCGGCTTCTTCATCCATTGTGGCGCCACCGCAATGGGGGTGCCCACCGGCCCTGATACGCACCCGCTGCACGGGGAGCTGCCCAACGCGCCCTATCAGAAGGCGTGGCTGGTGGCTGGCACGGACGAGCGGGGCGCCTACCTGGCGCTGGGCGGCGAGTACGAGCATACGGTGGCGTTTACTGCCCATTACGTCGCCCGCCCGGAAGTGCGGCTCTACGCCGGCGCATCCCAGATCTCAGTTTCCATCGCAATCACCAACCTCAAGAAGACCCCCATGGAGCTGATGTACCTGGCGCACGCCAACTTCCGGCCGGTGGATTATGGCCGGCTGGTGTACAGCGCGGCATGCACGCCCGCCACGGTGCGCGTGCGCCGAAGCATCCCATCGCACGTACACCCGCTGCCCGGTTACGCCGAGTTCCTGGCCGAGCTAGCCGAACACCCGGAGCGCCATAACGTGTTGGTCCCCGGCCTGGGATTCGATCCGGAGGTGGTTCTCTACGTGGACTACCTGGCAGACGCGGCCGGGTGGGCCCACTCCCTGCAAGTGCACCCCGATGGCTCGGCCGACTATATCGCGCACCGGCCCGACCAACTCGATCACGGCGTCCGCTGGATCTGCCGCACCCCAGACCAGGACGCGCTCGGGATCGTGCTGCCCGCGACCGCGGAGCCAGAAGGGTATCACGCCGAGAAGGCCAAGGGCAACATCCGCACCCTGGCCGGTGGAATGACCGTGTGTTTCGAGATGGAGATGGGCTATCTGCCCGCGGCCGAGGCCGCGCAGATGGAGAAGCGCGTGACTGCGTTGGTGGAGGGCCAACCAAAATCAGGGGGCGTGCTAAGCTGAGAGGCGATTGTTGAATCCGATTTGTCAGACAGACGCCTGACGTTCGGCTATCAGGTCTCGGTATTGCGCCGCGTGCGTCGCATCGGGCGCCAGTTCTTGGCTGTATTCTATCGCCGCGAACGCGTCGCGCACGTCCCGGATCGCGCCGACGCCCACTGCGGCGTTTACGGCAGCGCCCCAAACTGCATTCTCGAAATTCGTGATCTTGACCGGGCAGCCGAATAGGTCGGCGGCCATCTGCGCCCACACCCGACTGTTTTGCAGGCCTTTACCGGCGCCGACCATGAAACCGGGCCCGCCCACGGCGACTGAGGGGTAAAGCGCATACAAATCCAGCAAGATGCCTTCCATGACCGCCCGGGCCCGGTGTCCTGCATCGGTCAACTCTGTGCGCCCCGCGAACCCTTCCCGGGGCTGGATCTCACGGCGGGAACGGACGCGGTATTCCAGTCCGTCGGCTCCAACTGCTACCCGGCAGGCCGCCTCATTCATGTGTTGATACCCGAAGTCACCGCCCTCACGGCGCTGAAGCTCGTCTCGGAGTTGGGCATAATTTCGCCCCCCGCCCATGCTGGCGCCGACAAACGCATAGGAGCCATCGAAATAGCTGCGCGTATCGATGCCTGGGATCCTGGCATACTGCGCGGTGAGCTTCGATATCTGAGCCCCGGTGCCGATATTGATCAGAGCCGGAGAATCGCCCGATATCAGGCCGTTGCCCAACAATGACATCTGGTTGTCACCACCGCCATAAACCACGGGCGTGCCCGGAGCCAGGCCCAATGCGCTCGCAACCACGCCGGGAAGCACGCCCGCCACCCCGGTGGTGTCGTGGACGACGGGCAGGATGTCCTGGGGCAAGCCGAGCTTTCGGATGACACCCTCGTGCCAGCGGCCAAGCCGGGCGTTGAACAGCCCGGTGCTGCTGGCATTGGTTGGATCGGTCGCGCGATCGCTCGCACCCAGGAATTTCGCCCGGATGAAATCCCCCGGCAGCGCCACGTGACGGATCCGGCCAAACAGCACCGGGTCATTCTCTCGGATATGGAACAGGGTGGCGCCGAGATAACCGCTGACCAGGGCATCGATCCCCAAATCGTCGAACTCCGGCCCAACCAGGAGCTCCATCATCGTTTCGATGGTGCTGCGGTTGCCATACTTCTCCAGCGGCACGTCACACCGCTTATCCTGCCAATTGATGATGGGGTCGATGACCGCGCCGCCCTCATCGTAAAGCACCGTCCCGTGCATCTGCCCCGAGAAGCTGATAGCCCGGATCGCGCTGACATCGATCCCGGCGACGGCTTTGCGGGTGGTGGCTGCGGTCGCTTCCCAAAGCATGGCCGAGGACTGCTGGGGCGAGTTGTCGTAACCCTGCATGGCCAGGGCGATCAACTTGAAGGTGCTCAGGTCGAGCACCGCGACCTTAACGCCCGATGTGCCCATGTCGACACCCAGAGTATATGCTGTCATTTTATGTCGCCCTCCTCAAGCTGTTTTAGAACTCACCCGGCCGCATCACCCTCGGCATCGTAGGCCATGCCCAGCGCGGCCGCGGTGACCGCAGTGTACGTGGCCGACAGGCGCTCCATCGCACTGGGCTGGCTCGCAGCGGCGCGCGGCCCGCTCGGATCAACCGGCGGCGGGCCTAACCGCTTCAGCAGCGCCAGGGCCACCGCGGGTGCGGTGATCTTGACGCGGAAAGCGGCCAACTCCACACCGATGCTCCAGAAGCTATCCAATTCCTCGACCAGGGGGAGGCCATCCGCCTCGGGTTCAGCGGCGTAGGAGGCCGGCGCCTCGGCAACCGCGGGCGCCGTCGAGCGTCGCGCTCGCAGCGCCTCGATCACCTGCTGCTTATCGCGGCCGCGCAACTGAAACAGCAGAAAGGGATCCTGGTCGAACCGTTCGCCCAGCAAATAGTACACCGCGGCGATGTGTTTGCACGGGTTGGCGGGATCGGGACAGGAGCAAATCGTGACCAGATCATCACCGGAAACCGGGAAAAGGGAGACCTGGGCCTGGGCAAACGCGTCCTCGATGTTCTCAGGCATCACACCATTCAGCAGCTTCGCCGCAAAAATCGCCTGCTCGGCCATGGCATCGATCGCACGCGTCCACTCGGCGTCGGCCAACGGCGCCAGGAGGATGCTGATCTTGTAGGGCGTGGCTCGCGAGCCCTGGACACGCGCGGTGGCCCGCCCGGCGCTGATGTCCAGATTCAGCACCCGGCCCGATCGGGCGTAGCTGCGGCCGCGCGACAGCCGCCCGGAGTCCACCAACCGCTCCAGTGCGGCGATCCAACGGGTGGCCCACCATGAGCTGGCAAAGACCCCGCGCTGGTTTTTGGCCTTGATGCCGTTTGCTGTGCGCGGCTGGCTGGCTTCATAACGATCCCAGCTCTCATAATCCGATCCCCGTTTTGGCATCCGATGCACTCCGAGATAGTGTTTACTCCACGACCGCGTCGCGGCGCAGCAGGAGCAGCTCGCGCAACTGATCGGACGACAGCTCGGTGAGCCAGCTCTCGCCCGCGCCCAACACGTTATCGGCCAGCGCCCGCTTGCTCTCGATCAAGTCATCGATGCGCTCTTCCAGGGTGCCGGTGCAGACGAACTTATGCACCTGCACATCCCGCCGCTGGCCGATGCGAAACGCACGATCCGTGGCCTGATTCTCAACCGCCGGGTTCCACCAGCGATCGAAATGGAAGACATGGTTGGCCCGGGTCAGGTTGAGGCCGGTGCCGCCCGCCTTCAGCGATAAGATAAAAATGTTCGGCCCGTCCGGGTCCTCTTGGAACTGGGCGATCATCCGGTCGCGCTGCCGTTGCGCGGTGCCGCCATGCAAAAACTGCACGCCGCCGCCCAGCATCTGGGCCAGGTGCCGGCGCATCAACTCACCCATTTCGTAGAACTGCGTGAACACCAGGGCCCGATCGCCGACGCTCACCACTTCTTCCAGCATCTCGACCAGCCGTTCGAGCTTGCCCGATCGGCCGGCCAGCGCACTGCCATCTCCGAGGAAATGCGCCGGATGGTTGCACACCTGTTTCAGTTTCATCAGCATGGCGAGCACCTGGCCCCGGCGCTCGATCCCTTCGGCGGCATCCACGCGGCGCAAGGTGTCCTGCACCACCGCCTCATACAACGTCGCCTGCTCCGCGGTCAACGAGCAGTAGACCTTCATCTCGTTCTTTTCGGGCAGATCCTGGATGATGGTGGGATCGGTCTTCAGACGGCGCAGCACGAACGGCTGGACGAGCCGCCGCAGCCGGTTCGAGGCCTCAACATCGCTGTAGCGCTCCACCGGCAGGACGAACTGCTGACGGAAGGCGCGCTGCGAGCCCAGGTAACCGGGATTGAGGAACTGCATGATGGACCACAGATCGGTGAGGCGATTCTCCACCGGCGTACCGGTCAAAGCCACGCGGTGATCGGCAGGCAGCCTGCGCACCGCCTGCGCCTGTTTGGTATCAGGGTTCTTGACGTTTTGCGCCTCATCCGCGATCACTGCCGACCAGCGCACCTTGCCCAGCGTTTCCGCGTCGCGGCGCACCAGGCCGTAACTGCTGATGACGATATCGCTGGCAACCGCGGCCGCCACAAACGCATCATCGGCCAGGCGGTCGACGCCGTGGTGCACCAACACGGCCAGATCGGGCGCAAAGCGCGTCACCTCGCGCTGCCAGTTGCCCACCACCGATGTGGGACAAATGACCAGTGCGGGACGCCGGTCGCCCGCCGCACCGCGCGCGTGTAACAGCGCCGCGATGGTCGTGGGCGTCTTGCCAAGCCCCATATCATCGGCCAGGCAGGCGCCCAAGCCCAGACGGCGCAGAAACCAGAGCCAGGCCATCCCGCGCGCCTGGTAGGGACGCAGTGTCCCGTTGAAACCGGGTGGCGGCGGCAGATCGGGGAGCTTCTCATCGCCGGTCAGCTCGGCCAGCAGCGGCGCCAGCCAGCCGGCGGCCTCCACACCATCCACCGCCAGCCCATCAGGGTTGTTGGCGTCCAACGCCATGTGGAGCGCATCCAGCAGCCCGACCTCGCCCCGGTTGCGCTGCTCCTCCCAGAAGCGGATCCCCCCCTCGATGGCGTCGGGATCCAACACCACCCATTCGCCGCGCACCTGCACCAGCGGCGTTTTGAGATCGGCCAGCCGGCGGAACTCCTCGGCGCTGATCGGCTGGCCCCCCATAGCCAGCTCCCAATCGAACTCGATCAGCGTGTCGAACGAAAGATGGCCCGGCGCCGCTGCGGCGGGGCCGGACTTGCCCTGCTTGGGCCGCAGCTTGAGGCGGCTGCTGAAACCGGCAGCGCCATGCTTGCCCCACCAGGGCGGCACCAGCACGCCGAAGCCGCTGGTCTCCAGCAGCGGGGCCACTTCGCGCAGAAAATGATACGCCTCATCCGTGGTCAGGTGCGCGGCCTCAGGCTGTTTCTGCCGCAAGCTGGATTCGACCGCCGGGCACAGCCGCGCGGCCAGGCCCAGCCCGGCCAGCAGCCGTTCCTGCGGCTCGTCGAACCGCCGATTCAGGATGTGCAGCGCGTTG
>JAPKMS010000299.1 GCA_026645775.1 Anaerolineae bacterium | reverse complement strand
CTGGTTGTCGAAGAAGGCGTCGAGCAGCACGCGCACGGTCGCGCCGCGGCGCGCGGCGGCGATGTAGGCCAGCAGCCGCGGGTTGGGATCGGCCTCGATGTTGCTGTTTTCGGCCCCGAAATGCGTGTTTTCATACATCTGCTCGACGAGCACCGTGTCGCCCGGCCCGGCGCGGTTCACCAGCCCCAACAGACTGTCCTGGTCCCGCAACGCTTGCTCCGGCGATTGGATGAGCTGGAAGGTGAAGACGCCCTCGGTGAAGAGTGGCTGCGGCGCCTGGATGGGGTAGAAGGCGCCGCCACTGTCGTAAGATGGCACAAAGCCAGTGGGCGGCGCGCCGAGGCTTGCATCGTTCGCGTCCCACGTCCACACGTCTGCATGGACGCCGGGCGCCAGGTCCGCATCCATGACCGCGGTCAACCGGGCCACCACCGAAGGTGCATCCGTGACCAGGTAAATGCCGCGGCGGCCGAAGGTGCCATCGGCTTTGTCGTCGTCTGGGAACGCGGCGGGGTTCAAGTTTTCGCTGCCGACCAGGGCGGTGTTGCCATCCAATACCCAGAACTTGCCGTGTTGGTACGCGTAACGGTCGTGAATACGTGCGGTCGTGTTCGAGCGCAAGTAATACACCGTGCCCCCGGCGTTGACGATCTGCTGAACGATCCAGCGCTGCTGTTCGCTGATCCCGCCGGGCGGTGCGCCTTCGAGCAGGATCTCCACCCGGACGCCCGCGCGGGCCCGGGCAGCAATCAGCTCGCCCAGCCGTGCACTTTCGAAGGTGTACCCCTCGAAGCGGATGCTGCGGCGCGTCCCGGCCAACAGCGCTTGCAGCGTGGCAAAGGTGTTGTCGGGCGCAACCAGGACGGCGAGTGTGGCGGTCTCGGTGGTCACCTGCGGCACGAAAAAGCGTTCAAGGTCCCAGCCCGGATACTGGGCCTTGCGCCCATCGATCAGATCGTCGGGATCCGAAGCCCAGTCGGCGCGGGTGTCGGTGTCGGGCACGGGCCGGCCGGTGCGCTCGTCCAACTTGCGGTAGAGGATCTGTCCTTCTTCGCCAAAGCTGGTCGACGGCTTGTACGGGAAGACCGCCGGCCCCTGCCACCCCGGCGCGCTGACATCGCCGCCCTCGTAGACCAGCACATCTGCAGCTATGCCGCTGGGCGCCAGCAGCGTGATGCGTCCGCCGGTGTTGCTGAATTGCAGCGCACTGCCGCTGAGATCGGGCACGGTGGGGTCGCTGTCACCCCCGTACTCGCACCCGGGTTTCTCGCCGAAGGTTCGGGCGAAGTCGACGGCGCTGCGCGCACACCAGAGCTTAGCGTGCGCGCTTAAGAGCAGGGCATCGGGAAAGGCCACTGTGCGGGAGCCGGCCGCCACGCGCCAGCCTGTCAATGTCACGGACGTTTCTTGCGCGTTGTAGATCTGGAAAGCTTCGTCCGGTTCCCCGGTCAAATAGGTGTCGTAGAACAGTGCGGAGACCTGCAAGCGCGGCGCGCCGGCCCATACCTGGTAGCCCGCCAACGGCAGATATTGCGTCCGCAGCGGCGCGGCAGGGGTGTCGGTGGAGGTGACGGTGGTCATGGCGAGGATGGCGACAAGCACAAACGACAGCCAACGCGTCATGGTAGACCTCCACGGGATGGGGTCATCACACCGCAGGCGCGAGCCGTTCCCGGTCGGCCCGGCGAACTGCGCCGAACGGGCAAGCCGGGATGCACGCCATGCAGGAGCGACAGCGGGTCGCGTCGACGATCGGTAGATCGCCTGGCTCGAGTTGCACGATGGCGCGCGGCTTGCAGACCTGCCGCGCCACACACCTGGCGCAGGTCTGGCAAGCGCGACTATCGATCTGCAGGATAGGCTGCATCGTGCTCAACTCCTAGGCGGAGTATAGGCCAGGCCGGCCCGTTTGTCCAGACGGTACTGGGTGATTTCAGTGTGTGGCCGCCCCGTGCCCGGCAACTGCCGACCGAGGCCGTTGGCTGCACAACGATTTTGCCTTGGAGACGGCAAGCTGCCTCATTGACACCTCCACAAGCGCTATGTTATAGTGCATCCATCGTTCGAAGGGCGCACCCCTTGGGCCGAAGGAGGGTTTGATGGAGAACCTGGTACCGCACTTTATTGAGCTGATCCGCCGCTCATCCACCGATCTGCCGGCGGACATGGAAACAGCTCTGCGTCGTGCCCGTGAGCAGGAGGATCCCACCTCCGCGGCACAGAGCACCCTGGACGTGATCCTCGAAAACGTCCGTTTATCGCGCGAGCGCTCGACCCCCATTTGCCAGGACACCGGCACACCGATCTTCTACATCTATTATCCTGCCGGTTGGTCCACTTTGGCGCTGAAGCAGCAGATTCGCACGGCTGTCGCCGAGGCCACGGCGCGCTCCTATCTGCGCCCCAACTCCGTGGACACGCTCACCGGCAAGAATCCGGGCAACAACCTGGGCGATGATTTTCCCTCCTTCCATTTCGAGGAATGGGAAGAGGACTATCTTAAAGTGGATCTGATGCTTAAGGGCGGGGGCTGCGAGAACGTCGGTGCACAGTACAGCCTGCCCGATACCCGGCTGGGCGCCAATCGCGACCTGGAAGGCGTGCGTCGCGCGGTGTTGGACGCAGTGCAACAGGCCCAGGGCATGGGGTGTGCGCCCGCTGTCATCGGCGTGGCTGTGGGTGGCGACCGCGGCGCCAGCTACATCAAGTCTAAGGAGCAGTTTTACCGCCCCCTGGATGACACGAACCCTGATCCCAAGCTGGCGGCCCTGGAGGGACGGCTGACGCGGGAGGCCAATACGCTCGGCATCGGCCCCATGGGCTTTGGCGGTAAGACCACCGTGCTTTCGGTCAAGATCGATTCGTTAGAGCGGCTGCCGGCCAGCTATTTCGTCACCGCCTCGTACATGTGCTGGGCTGATCGGCGCAGGACGCTGATTTATCGCAATGGGCAGGTGACGATCGAGTGACAAGGAGTTCTCCCTATGACCAGCATTGATTTGCACATCCCCATCAGCGAAGAGCAGATCCGCTCGCTGCACGTCGGCGATCAGGTGCGTTTGTACGGTGTCGTAATTACCGCGCGGGACGCGGCGCACAAATATATTGAAGACACCTTCATGCACGCGTCAGCGATCCCCGATAGCGAACAGGCCGTGCACGAGGAGCTGAAGCGTTTGTGGGCTGGCGGCGTCATGTATCACTGCGGGCCGGTGGTCAGCCGGGATGCGGCGGGGCGCTGGCGCTTTGTGTCGGCCGGCCCCACCACCAGCATCCGCGAGGAGCCGTATGAGGCGGATGTGATCCACCACTTCGGGCTGCGCGCGGTGATCGGCAAAGGCGGCATGGGGCCGAAGACGCTGGCTGCGTGTCGCGAATATGGGGCAGTCTATCTGCACGCGGTCGGCGGCGCCGCGACGTTGATCGCCGATTCGGTGCAGGAAGTGCTCACCGTCTTCAAAAAGGATGAGCTGGGCGTCCCTGAGGCGTTTTGGGTGGTGCGGGTCGACGGGTTCCCGGCCGTTGTCACCATGGATGCCCACGGACAGAGCCTGCACGAGAAGGTGTTCGAGGCATCCAAGCAGCGGTTGGCGGAATTGGTCTGAGCGCGGCTCACGCCATCCCGGGGAGCTTGTCGGGGTCCCCGCAATGCCGGCGCTCGATCTCAAGGACTTTCCTGCGTAACCGGCGCAGGAAATCTAACGCGGCCGTCTGGTCCTCGTCTTGAACGATCATCTTCAATTCTATTACTTCTTCGGGCGACAGGGGGACACCGACCCCGTGAGCTTTGGCGGCGCTGTAGTGCATCGAACCTCCGATTTGACGGTTTGCGAAAATGCAATATACTATACCCCAGTATAGTTCAAGGTGCGAAAGACGTCAAACCAGATGGAGGAAGTATGGAGCTGGGATCGCCCGCGGTGAAGGCGGATCTGACCGTTCGGCTGAAGCGCATTGAAGGCCAGGTGCGCGGCGTCCAGCGCATGATCGACGAGGAGCGGGAGTGCACCGACATCCTGCAGCAGATGACGGCGATCCGCGCGGCGGTGCACCAAGCCAGCCTGGTGTTGGCGCGGGCCTATGCGTCGCGCTGCCTGGTATCCCCCACGAGCGGCGATACGGATGTGATGTTGGATCAACTGATGTTGGCTTTGCGCAAAGTGGAGTGATGGAGGGAGTATGACCTCAGGCGATTTGCTGGCAGTTGCCTTACTGGTGTTGTTGGTGGTGGGCATGTTCGGCCGCGGGGGCTGAGCGACCAGTGCAACGTGCCGGCCCCGTGCGGGCCGGTCCCAGCCGGATCATGAGCCATTGGAGACAGAGAAATAGTGAGATGGGCCGCGGTA
The DNA here is from genome assembly GCA_026645775.1 of Anaerolineae bacterium. Lineage (GTDB taxonomy): Bacteria > Chloroflexota > Anaerolineae > CG2-30-64-16 > CG2-30-64-16 > MO66. The sequence continues at coordinate 3,597 of JAPKMS010000299.1, read as the reverse complement.
GGGGCCGTGGCTCGGTGAAACATGAATGGAGCAGAAGATGGATTTGTTCAAGCGTGCCCTGGGTGTGAAGAAGAGCGATGGTGTCGAAGATGCGAAGGTTTCTGCGTTGCAGCCGCGCCATTTGACCGGTGACGAGTTTGAGGCGTTGGTTGCGAGCTCGGAGTTGCCCGTGGTGGTGGATTTCTGGGCCGAATGGTGCGGCCCCTGCAAGGCGATTGCGCCTTCCGTGGCGATGCTGGCGACCGAGTTTGATGGCCGAGCGGTTGTTGCGAAGCTGAATGCGGATGACTATCAGGAAGTCCTCATGCGCTTCGGGATCCGAGGGATTCCGACCCTGATCTTTTTCTGGGGCGGCCGCGAGGTCGATCGGCAGGTCGGCGTCACCAGCTATGGGACGCTGAGAAGTAAGCTCGAACGCCAGTTGGCGTGATCGCGCAAGAAGCCGATGGCGCCCGATCGGTCAAACGGCCAGTCGGGCGTCTTCATGTAACGCAGCGAGAGCCTCTGCATCCAAGGAGTATTCTACGAACGCATCTCAACTGAGCGAGGCCGAACTGATTGCCGCAGCCAAGCTGGGCCGACAGGACGCCTACACGGAAATCGTCGAGCGCCACTCGGCTACCGTGTACAACCTGGCGCTCCGGCTGATGGCGGACCCGCACGAAGCTGAGGATGTGCTGCAGGAGACGTTCATCAGCGCGTTTCGGGCGTTGCCGCGTTTCGAAGGGCGCAGCCAACTCGGCACCTGGCTGTACCGGATCGCGTATAACGCGGCCCTGATGCGCCTGCGCAAGCGCCGGGTCCGCACGGAGTCGCTGGACGAGCCGGGCGTGGCCGAGGGGGTCGATCTGGCGCCGCGGCAGTTTACCGACTGGACCGCCCTGCCCGACAAATTGCTGCTGAGGCGTGAGCTGCGCGACAGCCTGAATGCGGCGTTACTGACGTTACCGGAGTCCCTGCGTGGTGTGTTTGTGCTGCGCGACATCGAGGGCTTGTCGACGGCCGAGACGGCCGCGGCCCTGGCGCTGACCGAGACCAACGTCAAGGTGCGCCTCCATCGGGCCCGGCTGGCGCTGCGCGAGAAGCTCAGCGCATATTTCGCTTCCGGCGCCCCAAGTGCCGGCTCGCACAAGGAGTTGGTTTCCCATGCAATGTAAAGATATGCTGGGCTCGCTATCCGACTACCTGGACGGCGAGCTGGAAGCACAGTGGTGTGCTGAGATTGAGCGCCATGTCGCCGAGTGTGGCAATTGTCGAGTGGTGGTGGATACCTTGCAGAAGACGGTGCTGCTCTACCGCACCTATGGTCACGAGGAGATCCCGGAGGACGCCAAGGATCGGCTGTATGCGGTCTTGAATCTGAAAGCTGTGCGCTAGGAATTGGCCCTTGGTGGCCATGCGCGCCGTGACACGTTATTTGCCAAATCGCGACGGCCTGCGTATAATCCAAGATGTGCGGGCGGTTAGCTCAGTTGGCTAGAGCGCAGCGTTGACATCGCTGAGGTCGTAGGTTCGAGCCCTATACCGCCCACCTGAATAGCATAAAGCGTTGACCGGGACGAGTAGATGGTGCGGAGGCATCAGAGAGGGCAGACCGTTGGCTGTGAGCCTGCCTCGCTGAGCCCATCGAAAACCCCCCGGGAGCGGACACCGGAAATCTGCGAAAGTATGGTGCCCCGGCAGGCCCCGTTACTGGCCTCACGAGACGATGTTGGAGGTGCTCCACATCAACTTGGGTGGAACCGCGAGACTCCTCGCCCCAATGGGCCAGGGGTCTTTTTGTTTCCCAACCATCGGCGTGCGCGTTGGATCACGGCAGCCAATCCAACAGCTTTTCGATGCCGGTCTTGGGTGCGCTCTCTCGGTCGGCCCAGGCCGGCGGCTGGTCGCCCGGCGCGTGCTGCTGCGCATAGACCAGGTTGGCTGGGTTGTAGACCGCGCTATCGACGGGGATGCCGCGGCGCCGCAGCAGGTACTCGGCCCAGTTGGCTTGGCGCTCTTTGATATACATCACGAAGTGGTCGCTGGTCGTTCGGCCGCCCCAGACGTCGATGCCATAGTGCTTGAGAAAGTGCGCGACTTCGCTGCCGCTCCAATTTCCCTCGCGGGAGACGCGCAGTTCCCACGCGTTGGTTCCACCGAGCGCGCGCGCGGTTTCGCCGAACACGCCGATGGCGCCGTGGTGCTCCGATGCGCCCTTCCAGTCGGCGAAGGCTATGCGCCCGATCAGGGCCTCGATTCGAGATAGCAGATTCACTGCGTCGACGATGTCAAGGAATCCGGGCATGTTGCATCTCCTGTCAGGCGCCAATAGAGTTGTTGGCGCGTAGAGTCGTATGATCTTACACGAACACTTGTTCTATTGTCAAGTGGCAGAGGGCTGGGATGCGGTGTAGTGGGGCTTCTTAAGGTATGGGTCTTGCGGCGACACTTCTGGGATCGGGCAAGGTTTTCGATGTGATCTCATCGATGAGAGCTGCATCGTGTTTTTTCTCCATCGTTCTGGCCCGCGTAAGCAAGGAGGCACGCCATGGATTTCGGCCGCGCTGTTGTGGAAGCCTTATGGAACGGTTTCTGGTCGCTTGTCGAGCTGATCGAGCCCTTGATCGGAGGTATTCTTGGGAGGCTGCTCGATGTTGATGTGGCTCCTGGCGGCGCAACAACACTGACCGCTGTGCTTCTGTTATTGATTTTATCTTTTTGGCTGAGCAAGGTCTTCTTCACCATGAACAAGTCTGCAGCCAACGGGCCTATGAAGATCACACTGACGACCGATAAGAGTCCAGCGCAAGTTGTGGCCGAGGATCGTGAAAAGCACCTTAAGGCGATCCTGGCCATGGGTAGCGTCGTGACGATCATTTATCTGCTGGTCAGATGATGACGCCGGGTGATTCTGGATCAGGTGCAATCTGAAATCTTAAATCTGCAATCTAACAAGGAGGCCACTATGGCCGGTAAACATAACCACGAGAACGAGGATGAATTTATCCACAAACTGCGCCACTCGACGGCGCACGTCATGGCCGAGGCGGTGATCGATCGCTTCCCGGAGGCGCGCATTGCCATCGGGCCGCCCATCAAGGACGGCTTCTACTACGACTTCGACCTGGGCCGCAGCCCGGATGGGTCGTTGAGGACGTTCGCACCCGAAGATCTGGAGGCCATCGAGAAGCGGATGCGCCAGATCGTCTCCGGCAAGTTTCCCTTCGTCCGCCAGGAAATCAGCGCGGAAGAGGCCAAGAAACTGTTCGCCGGCCAGCAGTATAAGATTGAGCTGATCGAGGGCCTGGAGCGCGGCGGTGTGGATGAGTACGGCGAGAAGACAGAGGAAGCGCCGATCATCTCAACGTACCAGCACGACCGTTTCATTGATCTGTGCCGCGGGCCACACCTCGACACCACCGGGCAGATCCCGCCGGACGGGTTCAAGCTGCTGAGCGTGGCCGGCGCGTACTGGCGCGGAGACGAGCACAATCCGATGCTCCAGCGTATCTACGGCACGGTGTGGCCGAACAAGCCGCAGCTTGAGGCCTATCTTAACAAGCTGGAAGAGGCCAAGCGTCGCGACCACCGGCGGCTGGGCAAGGAGCTGGATCT
>JAPKMS010000298.1 GCA_026645775.1 Anaerolineae bacterium | reverse complement strand
CACGACGCAGCAGGGCGCCGAGATCCGGGCCGAAGTCGAGCGCTGGCTGCCGGCGGACGCGATCCTGGCTTTGGGCAGCGACGGCCTGACGCCGGTCGAAGGCCGGGAGCTGGTCGAGGCGGTCACTGAGCGGCCGTTGGTCGCGACGGAGTGGGAACTGGTGCAGGCGATCGGCGCGCTGGTCGGCTGGCATGCCGAGGCGCTGCGGTTGGCGGCGCTTGAGGGCCGGGAGATCGGCTGGGCGGGGCTGCTGGAAGAGCTGCGGGCCGGCCGGCTGCCTTGGCCAACGCTCCGCCGTCGATTGCTGGGCCAGTGGGCAGAGCTGGGCGCGGAGCAACAGGACTGGTTGATGGCGCTAGACGCGGGCCACAAACCTGGCGCCTGGTTCGCCGACCCAGACGTTGTGCGACGCTGGAGAGTAGAGGCCGCCGTTGCCCGGCGCCGGCTGCTGCTGCTGACGTGGCGCGGCCTGGTGCAGCAGGCGGGGGATCCGCCGCGCTGGCGGGTGGCGCCGGCAATGCAGCTGGCGATGGGATGGTATGGACAGAGAGATACAGGATAAGGAAAGGCGAAGCAATACAGACAATTGCGGTTGCGTACAGACGCAGCTTATGCTAGACTGCACAATGTAGTTAACTAATGAAGCCGGCCAGTTGCGAGCTGGCCGGCTTCTAACCCGAGTCCTGTGTCCCCCAGGAATCGAGCGTTGCAGCCTTCATTGTAGCAATGCTGTGCGGAACGTCAAGTGAAGCCGCCGCCCTTTTCTGGAGGGCGGTGGCCTTTTTCTTATGCGGAGGCGGCCATGGTGATGCCCAATTCCTCCTCTCGCCCACGCGGCGATCGTAACGCATCCTGGCTGGTGCTGCAACGCAGCTTGGCCATCGTGCGCCGGCTGCTACGCGGGCCCGCGACAAAGAAAGAGCTCCTGGAAGCCGTGCGTCTGGCCGTAGGCCCGGAAGCCTACAGCGCAGCAGACACCGCCGCGGGACACGCGTTGAAGAACGACCGCGCAGCGTTGGCGGCCCACCTGGGCATCCAGGTCGCTTTCGACCGGTCGCTGGGCTGCTATCAGCTGGCCAGCCTGGGCGAGACACCCTGGCTGGACCTGGACGACGACGCGCTGGCCGCCATCGCGGCGATTGACACGGCATTCGTCAGCGGCGGACCGGAGGCCGAACGGGTGCGCGCGTTCCTGGATCAGATCAAAGCGCTACTGCCTCCCGAACGGCTGGAACACATCCGGCGGCCGGTGATATCGATCCTGCTGCGCGACTTGGACGAGCGGCCTGTGACGCCTCGGGTGCTGGAGACGGTGCAGCGCGCGGTCGCAGAGCGGCGGCGGCTGGGTTTCCGCTACAGCGCGGCTGCGCTGGCGGAGCAGGAGCCGCGTTACCATGAGGTGGAGCCGCATGAGGTCGTGTTTCGAGATGGTCACTACTACCTGGAGTGCTTCGATCTATACAGTCGCGGGGAGCCGCGCGGAGAGATCACGCACAACCAGTATCGCCGCCTGCGGCTGCAAGGCATCGTGGACGACGACATGCTGCGGGTGCTGCCCGAGCGGCT
>JAPKMS010000297.1 GCA_026645775.1 Anaerolineae bacterium | reverse complement strand
CAGGATCACGGCGATGCGGTCACCGAGCTGAGCGGCGACCTCCGCTGCGGTGATCGGGCTGGGCTGGCCGGAGAGGTTGGCGCTGGTGGTGGCCAACGGCGCGCCGGCGGCGCGGATCAACGCCCGCGCCAGGGGATGATCGGGCACGCGCACGGCTACGGTGTCGCCGCCCGCGGTCACTTCGGCGGGGATCGATGACAGCGCGGGCACAATCAGGGTCAGGGGGCCGGGCCAGAACCGCTCGGCCAGCCGGATGGCGGCCGGGGGCGCCATGCGGGCGACCAGCGCCAGGTCGGCGGCGTCGGCCAGGAGCACGGGGATGGCTTTATCGAGGGCGCGCAGCTTGGCCGTGTAGAGCCTGGCGACCGCGGCCGCGTCCCACACGACCGCGCCGACACCGTAGACCGTATCGGTCGGGAAAGCTACCAACTCACCGGCCCGCAGCAGCGCGGCAGCCGCGGCGACATCCGGTTGATTCCCGCCCTGGGTCTTTCGTCTGTCGTCGGTCATCACAGCAGGAACCGCTCGATCGTCGCGGCCAGGCCGTCCTCGGCCACCGTCGGCGCGACCCAGTCGGCCGCGGCAAGCACGTCGGGGGTGGCATTGCCCATCGCGACGCCCAGCCCGGCCCACCGGATCATGCTGATATCGTTGCCCGAATCGCCCACCGCGACCGTCTCGCTGCGCGGGATGCCGTAGCGATCCGCCAGGAAGGCCACCGCATTGCCCTTGGAGGCCCGCGTGGGCACCAGCTCGGTGAACATGGCGTGCGAGCGCACCACCGTCAGGCGGCCGGCGAAGCGCTCGGTGAGCAGCGGCGCCAAGCGGTCGGCCTCGGCCGGTTCAGCAGTCACCAGGGCCTTGATGGGCGCCTCACCTTTGGCCGCCAGGATGCGCAGCGCGTCATTGAAGCTCGCCACCTCGATCATCGGCAGGCCGAACCACCGGTCATGAAACCGCGCCGACCGCCGCATCTCCGTGACGAAGTACTCATCCTCGCCGTAGAGGCTGGCATCCAGATCCCATTCCTGCGCCAGATCCAGAAATTCGCTCAACGGCCCAAGCGGGAGGGTTTCCTTGAGGAGCCTGGCATGGGGCGGCGTCAGCTCCCGCACCAAAGCGCCCTGCGATGAGATCAGGGGATCGACCAGCCCCAGGGCCAGCGCGTATTTCCGCGCGGCCGCGTACGAGCGGCCGGTCGCCAGCACGACCCGCAGACCGGCGGCCCGAGCGGCCGCGAGCGCCGCGGAGACGCGCGGGGTGGGCAACCCACCATCCTCAGCCGCCGTACCATCCAAATCGAACGCTAACAGACGATACGTCAAAACATCCCCCCGCTAATCAGGTTCCACCAACAAGACCCGATCCAACCCGGTGTAGTCCCGCAGCACATCGGCCCTGGCGCCGGGAAAGATGCTCTGGGCCAACGCCTTCGCCGCGGGCCCCTGATCCGCGCCGATTTCGAGGTAGATCCGACCGCCGGGGCGCAGCTTGGTCCGGCCCTGCGGCGTCGCCAGCGCATCGAGCAGCGCGGCGATGACCCGCAGGCCATCTTGACCGCCGTCCAGCGCCAGGGTCGGCTCGTAGTCGCGCACCTGGGGCGGCAAGCCAGCCAGGTCGGCAGAGGCGATGTAGGGCAGATTCGCCGCGATCACGTCCACCGGCTCGGCCAGCGGTTCCAGCAGATGGCCGGGCAGCAGTTGCACCTGCTCGCCCACGCCATAGCGCCACACATTTTGCGCCGCCACCTCCAGCGCTTCGTCCGAGAGATCGATCGCGTACACGATCAGCTCGGGCTCGTTGACCGCCAGGGCCACCGCGATGGCGCCGCTCCCCGTGCCCACATCGACCACCCGCGGACGCTGCCCGGCACGGGCCAACGGCTGCACGTAGGCCAGGATGCGCTCGACCAGCACTTCAGTGTCGGGCCGCGGGATCAACACCCGACGATCCACAGTGATATCAAGGCCGAAAAATGGCTTGAAGCCCACCAGGTAGGCCACCGGCTCATGGCACATGCGGCGGCGCACCAGCGCTTCGTAACAATCGATCTCGTCTTCGGTGAGCAGCCGGCCGGGGTGCCCGTAGAGCCAGGCTTTGTTGACCCCCAGAACGCACCCCAACAACACCGAGGCGTCGAGTTGGGGCGTCTCCGAGCCGGCCTCCTCCAACCGCCGCTTGGCCGCCAGCAGCGCCCGGCCGACATCGCTCGAGCGATCAAGCGACCATACAAAAGATGACCTGCGGGGTTCCTCACACGGCAGGCCATCCGATGTCAGCATCCCTGATGCGGCTGCGCTGGCTCCGCTGCCAGACAGATCTCGTCGTTGAGTGGCTTTCAATGCACTTTCCCCCTGCGCCGGCGCCACCTTACGCCTCGTCGATCGACTCAAGTCGCTCGGTTTGCTCGGTGGTTGCCAATTCTTCAATAAACGAATCCAGGTCGCCGTCCATCACTGCGGGCAAATTATAGATCGTCTTGCCGATGCGATGATCGGTGACCCGGTTTTGCGGGTAATTGTAGGTGCGGATCTTCTCGCTGCGGTCGCCGCTGCCCACCTGGCTGCGCCGCGCCTCGCTGCGCTCGGTCTGCAGGCGGTCCTGCTCCAGTTGATACAGCCGGGCGCGCAGGATCGCCATCGCCTTGATGCGGTTCTGCAGTTGCGACTTCTCGTCCTGGCAGCTCACCACCATCCCCGTGGGCAGGTGGGTCACGCGCACCGCCGAATCGGTGGTGTTCACGCTCTGGCCGCCGGGGCCGGTCGCCCGGAAGACGTCAATCCGCACCTCGTTGGGATCGATGTTCACTTCCACTTCGCCGGCCTCGGGCAAGACCGCCACCGTGGCCGTGGAGGTGTGGATGCGGCCCTGGGCTTCAGTGGAGGGGACGCGCTGCACGCGATGCACGCCGCTCTCGTATTTCAGCCGGGAGTAGGCCCCGCGGCCGCGCACCTGGAAGATGAGTTCTTTGAAGCCGCCGATGCCCGTCTCGTGGTGGCTCAAAATCTCGATCTTGAAGCCATGCTCCTCGGCCCAACGCGCGTACATGCGATAGAGATCGCCGCCGAACAGCGCGGCCTCATCACCGCCCGTCCCCGCCCGGATTTCGACGATAACGTTTTTCTCGTCCAGGGGATCTTTGGGCAGCAAGAGCAGGTGCAACTGCGCCTCCCGCGCCACCTGTTCCGGCTCCAAGCGCGCGATCTCGAGACCGGCCAACTCAGCCATCTCAGGATCGGCGCCATCCGCGGCCAGGGCGCGCGCATCGGCGAGCTCGGTCTCGGCCGCGCGGTAAGCGCGATAGAGCGTGACGATCTCTTCGATCTCGGACTGCTCGCGCGCCAGGTCGGTCAGGTGCGCCCGATCGGTCGCCGTGGCCGGATCAGCCATCAGCGAATTCAGCTCTTCATAGCGGCGCTCGATGGCCGCGGCTTTATCAAGTAACATAACCCTCAACAGCCTGCAAATCGGATGGGGATCGGCCTGCCCGGCCGGATCACAGAATTGGCTTTACCCGACGAACACCGGGAGATTGTCGATCGCGATGATGTGCTGCCATTTGGCAGGGTCGTTGCCCTCAGTGAAGGCCGCGGCTTCGGCCACGACCGTGCCGCCGGCCTCTTGCACCAGCTTGCTCATGCCAGCCAGCGTGCTGCCCGTGCTGATCACGTCATCGACGAGGAGGAGCCGCTTGCCCCGGACCAGATCCAGGTCTTTGCCATCCAGCCAGAGGAGCTGCGGCGCGCCGGTGGTGATTGAAAGCACCTCAACGCTCATGGCGCCGACCATGTACGGTTTGCGGGTCTTGCGCGCCACGACATACGGCAGCCCCATCCGCACGGCCAGGGCATGCGCCAGGGGGATGCTCTTGACCTCGGCGGTCATCAGGGCGTCGACATCCTGGGGGACACGCTTAGCCAACTCATCGGCAATGGCTTCCACCACTTCGGTGTCGCCGAGCATATTGAAGACAGCGATGCGCACACCCGGTGCGACCTCAAACAGCGGCAGTCGCCGCGTCAGCCCGCAAATCTGGACGGTATAGGTTTCCTCGGTCATGGGCCTGTCCTTTCTCACTGGTATTAGCCGCGCAAAACCGGGTGGAGCAAAATTCATCCGAACCCGGCACCCCCCATTTTAGCACAGCCCACGCCAAAGCCGATAATCGGAACGGATGAGACTTTGAGGTGTTGAGGGTTCCGGGTATACTATCAAACAACGAAGAGTAATGAGACACGGACCGACGAAAAATACGCCAGAACCCGTTATTCTTCTAAGAAACGGGTTTCTGGAAGCGGACTGTTTAAGCAGGTGGCACTTGACAACCATGACGATTCCATTCAATGACCTGATCTCGACGAACGAGGAACGACGTGTCGTTCTGTATGAGGTCGCGGGAGAACCTACTGTACCCAGTAGCGTTACTAGCGAAACTCCACTTG
>JAPKMS010000296.1 GCA_026645775.1 Anaerolineae bacterium | reverse complement strand
GGCGGATTCGTCTAGGGGCCCAGGATATCGCCCTCTCAAGGCGGAGACACGGGTTCGAATCCCGTATCCGCTACCAAACGTAAGCAGCCCCGGGAACATGTTCCCGGGGCGCTTTTTATCTTCACATGCGGGAATTTGTTATGACAGAGCCATCGACCCGGATCCTGCTGATCCGCCACGGCATCAACGATTACGTCAAAGAGCACCGCCTGGCCGGCTGGACCCCAGGCGTGTACTTGAACGCGGAAGGGCAGGCCCAGGCCGCGGCGCTGGCCGAGCGGCTGGGCGGGGCCGCGCTCGCCGCGCTCTACAGCAGCCCCTTGGAACGCGCACGCGAGACCGCGGCGCCGCTGGCAGCCCGGCTGGGGCTGCCGGTGCAGATCCTGGATGCCCTGGGCGAGACCCGCTGCGGCGATTGGACCGGCCAGGCGGTGGAAGAGCTGCGCAAAACCGAGCTCTGGCTCCAAGTACAGTTCTATCCGGGCGGATTTCGCTATCCGGGCGGCGAGAGCACATTGGAAGTGCAGACCCGGATGGTCGCCGCGCTGGACATGCTGTGCGCCGCGCATCCGGGCCAGACGATCGCCGTGTTCTCCCATGCCGATCCCATCAAACTGGCGGTGGCCTTTTACGCCGGCACGCCGCTGGATCTGTACCAGCGCTTGACGGTCGCACCGGCTTCGATCAGCGAACTGGAGTTCACATCCTACCGGCCGATGCTGGTGCGTTTGAACGACTGCGCCCACATCCAGGAGTGGGACACAGAAGACGCGGATAAGCGTTGATCCACCAGGCCGTGCTGGGCGAAAATGCTCACTCGCTTGGCATTTACACGATTTTCAGGTACCATGCATCCAATGAACGATTCACTTCCGCAGTATGTTGAAATCTTCCCGGACGACGATGACGCCATTTACCCCGTCACCCGCATCACCGCGGGCGCGGTGGGAGATGTCGGGCATCGCGTCTTTATCCTCCAGGCCCACGTGGGCGTTGACCCGGTCTCCTGGGTGATCGACAAGGAGCACGCCGTGGCGCTGGGGCGCGCCATCCCGGAGCTGCTGGCCGATATCCGCAGCGATTTCCCCGAGTTGAGCGAGCCGACCGTGGCCGCACAGCCCAATCTGGCGTTGACCGAGCCGCTGGAGCCGCAGTTTCGCGTCGGCAGCATGGGCGTCAGCTACGACCGGCTGCACGACCTGGTGGTGCTGACCCTGGTGGATGCCGCACTGCTGGAACGCGACGCGCAGGCCAGCATCCAAGACCTGGACGAGCGGCCGGAGCAACGGGTGTATACCACGCGCGGCCAGGCGCTGCTCCTGGGCCAGCAGGCCGAAAAGAGCGTCTCAGCCGGCCGCCCCTACTGCCCCAACTGTGGCGAGCCGGTGGATGACTTCGGCCACTTCTGCTTGCCGGCCACAGCGCGCAAGCGCCACGCCGGCGAGTATTTGCACTGATCCCCGCCCATGACCACCCCAGGCGTCACGCCCTGGCCCACAGACGGCCCCGAATATGATCGTCTGCTCCACCTGCTGGAGCACGGCGCGCTGACACTGGCGGGCGTGATCCCCTGGAGCTCCAACTACACCTTCCTGGCCGAGGCCGCCGAGGGCGAGCAGGCTGTCCGGGTCATCTATAAGCCCATTCGCGGGGAGCAGCCGCTGTGGGATTTTCCCCGCGGCACCCTTGCCAAACGCGAGACCGCCGCGTACGCGGTGTGCCGGACGCTCGGCTGGGAGCTGGTGCCGCCCACTGTGCTGCGCCGGGGGCCTCACGGCCGGGGTTCGGTCCAGCTCTTCGTCGACGTCGACCAGAACGCGCACTTCTTCACCTTCCGCGACGACCCGGCGTTCCGGCGCAACCTGCAGGCGCTGTGCCTCTTCGACATCATCACCAACAACGCGGATCGCAAAGGGGGACACTGCCTGGCTGCGGGCGACGGCCGTATTGTGGCCATCGACCAGGGCCTCTGTTTCCACGTCGAAGACAAGCTGCGCACGGTGATCTGGGACTTCGCGGGCGAGCCCATCCCGGCCGATCTGGCCGCCGACCTGGCCCGGCTGGCGGCTGACCTGGCACAGCCGGACGGCAGCGCGCCAAAGACGCTTGCGGCGCTCCTCTACCGCGGCGAGATTGCGGCCCTGGCCGCGCGCACGGCCGCGCTGTTGGCCGCAGGCCGCTTCCCCACGCCCCCCGAAGACCGCCGGCCCTACCCCTGGCCGCTGGTGTGACACAAAAACGCCGCGGCCAATCCTGAAACCCTCACGCGCTGTGCAGCGTAATGCGCTCAACAGCGAAGAACCTGTGGCCCCCAGAGGATAACAAGGAGGTGTTTATGTCAATGGGAAGACCGGGGATGATGGGACACGGCCGACGGACATCGGCGCTGGCCGTCGATGCGCGGGCGTTGGTGCGCGCGGCACGGCGGGGCGTGCTGTGTACGCTGATCCCGGAGGACGGCATCCCCTACGGCTCGCTGGTGGAGCTGCTGCCCCTGCCCGACGGCGACATCGTACTGTTCATGAGCCTGCTGGCCGAGCACCAGCACTTCCTGGCCGCCGACCCGCGCGCATCTATCCTGATCGCGCCGCATCTGAACGACGAGCAGGCCATGGCGAAGCCGCGCGTCACCCTGGTGGGCCGGGTCGAAGTGATCGAGGATCGAGCCAGCGTGGCCGCTGCATATGTGGAACGTCATCCCACCGCGGCCGGGTATATAAACTTCCCCGATTTCCAGTTTTACCGGCTGCGGGTCGCGCGGGCACGCTACATCGCCGGCTTCGGTCAGATGGGTTGGATCAAGGGCGAGGTCTACCGGGAGGCGGGAGGCGCCTGAGGCGCCGGAGCGATCCCCCCCAAACAGCCGGAACGCGGATGACGGAGCCGCCGAAGGCGCGCCGCGCGGCTATTCGGCATCCGTCACCTTGCGGCGCGTCTGTTTGACGCCGGAGCGGGCGCGCTTGTCCTCCAGCCGGGCCCGTTTGGCAGCCCTGCTGGGCCGGGTCGCGACGCGGCGTCTCTGCACGCGCAACGCCGCGGCCAGCAGCCTGCGGAGCCGCGCCACCACATCCGCCCGGTTCTCGAGCTGGCTGCGCGTCGCCGACGAAAATAGGTGCAGCATCCCGTCGTTATCGATGTAGCCGGCCAACCGCGTCAGGATGCGCGCCCGCTGCTCGTCGGCCAGGCTCGGCGAGTTGGCGACATCGAACAGCAGCTCCACGCGCGTGTCGCTGCGCTGCACGTGCTGCCCGCCCGGTCCGCTGGAGCGGCTGAAACGGAAGTCAAGCTCGGCCAACGGGATGGCGAGGTAGTCGGTGATGGTCAGGTGGGTCAGTTCGGGCATAGTGTATTGAATATCAAATGACAAATGGCGAATGACGCGGTGCTGATGCGATCCTACAGTCCAGGTTCCACATTCTTGATCCCGATTCTACCCGCTACAGGCCGCATCGTCAATCCAACGGCACTGGGTCGCAGCCCCCAGGTGCGGGCCACCGAAATTCCAAAAATGACTTCTTTGACATCGGTCACGGGCTGGCTTACAATGCTACTCCCGCCAAGCAAAAATGCAGCTTCAGATCACTAACCGGTTCCCAAACCATCTGATGACAGTTGTGCCGTCCAAAGTGCTGACTTGATAGGTTACACGGCCAACAGGCATCTCGTGCAAATTCTGACGCTGACAGACTGAACCACGCGTGATTGCGGAGGCTCTCGTTACCCCAGGCGGCTGGTCCGCAGGGCGTCATCGCGATTCTGTGGAAGGGAGCGAATCTATGGGCATCATCGAAGTTTCTCATCTGACCAAGTACTACGGCAAAGCCCGAGGCATCGTGGATGTCTCATTCAGCGAGGAGGAAGGCGAAATCTTCGGCTTCATTGGGCCAAACGGCGCCGGGAAGTCTACCACCATTCGCCTGCTCCTGTCGCTGATCCACCCAACCAGCGGCAGCGCCAAGGTTTTCGGCAAGGACGTGACGACCCACGGCCCGGAAATCCGCCGCGAGATCGGCTACCTGCCGTCGGAGGTCTTTTACTACGAGGGCATGAAGGTCATTGATCTGCTCAAATATTCGGCCAGCTTCTACGCCGGCGACCACACCAAGCGCTTGCACGAGCTGTCCGAGATCATGGAGTTGGAGCTGAACCGCCGCATCAGCGACCTGTCATACGGCAACAAGAAGAAGGTCGGCATCGTGCAGGGCCTGCTGCACAGCCCCAAGCTGCTCTTCCTCGACGAGCCCACCTCGGGCCTCGACCCGCTGATGCAGCGCAAGTTCTTTGACCTGATCCGCGCCGAAAACGCCCGCGGCGTCACCGTCTTCTTCTCCTCGCACATCCTGGGCGAGGTGCAGCGGCTGTGTACCCGGGTGGGCATTATCCGCGAGGGCAAAATCGCAGAAATCTCCGACATCCGCACCTTGCAGCAGAACAACTACAAGAAGGTAGGCGTAACGGCCGCGGGGGTAAGCCCGGCCGCCTTCGATCTGCCGGGCGTCACCAACGTGCAGACGGAGAATGGCACAGTGCGCTTCTTCTTCAAGGGCGACATCAACGCGGTGCTCCGTAAAATCAGCGGCATCCAGGTGACGGACGTAACCATCGAAGAGCCGACGCTGGAAGAAATCTTCATGCACTACTACGAATAGGCAGAGACCATGAACGCAAACATCTACAGGCGCGAGTTTCGCAATCGGCTGAAGTCGGTGCTCATCTGGTCGCTCGGTTTGACGTTCCTGATTGTTTTCTTTTTCTCGCTGTTCCCGGTATTCGCCGATCAGGCTGCACTGATGAATGAATTCATGGCCCGCTACCCGCAGGAACTGCGGGCCGCCTTCGGTATGAATAACATGGATCTGGCCACCGTGCTGGGTTTTTACAGCTTCATCTTCATGTTCGTCCAGCTCTGTCTGGCGATCCAGGCCAGCAACTATGGCTTTGGGCTGGTTTCGATTGAAGAAAGCGAATTGACGGCAGACTTTCTGTTGAGCAAACCGGTCAGCCGGAGCCAGGTGCTGACCAGCAAACTGCTGGCCGCATTAACCAGTCTAACCCTGACCAACCTGGTCGTGTGGGTTTGCAGCTTCGTCGCCATCGCGCTCTTCCGCGGTGCGCGCGCGTACGAACCACGCACGCTGCTCCTGCTGCTGCTGAGCATCGTGATCTTCCAGCTCTTCTTCCTGAGCGTGGGGCTGGTTATCTCGCTGCTGGTCAAGCGCGTGCGCAGCGTGACGCCGTATGGTCTCGGCCTGGGCTTCGGCATGTACGTACTGAGCGCCTTCAGCGGCGTGTTCGGCGAGGTAGTGCTGGAGTTGGTTACGCCCTTCAAACACCTGGATGCGCCCTCCATCATCCAGCACGGCGCGTATGACACGCCGCTCGTGCTGCTCAACGTGGCGGTGACCGTGGTTGCGCTGGCGGTCAGTTATTGGCGCTACATCCGCCGCGACATTCCGGCGGTGTCCTGAGGAGGCATCTGATGAATATCTTTCTTCGTGAACTGCGAGCCAACCTCAAGTCGCTGCTGATCTGGAGCGCAATCATTATCTTGCTGATCATCATGGCGGTGGCCAAATACTCTGCCTTTGCCGGCGACCCCGAAATGCTGAAGATGCTGGATTCAATGCCCCCGGCGCTGCTGGACGCATTGAGCATGCGCGCCTTTAATTTGACCACAATCAGCGGTTTCTACGGCGTCATGTTCATCTACTTTGCGCTGATGGCCGCGATCGCAGCCGCCATGTGGGGCAGCGACATCATCTCCAAGGAAGAACGCGACAAAACGGTCGAATTCTCGCTCGTGCTACCGATCTCGCGCAGCAGAGTTATCACAGCCAAGGCGCTGGCCGCCCTGGTCAATTCTATCCTCTTCGTGCTGGTCACCTGGGGGGTGTCGCTTTTGGCGGTGCGGTCGTACAAGCCCGATCAAGCCTTCTACAATTTCCTGGCGCTCGAAATACAGGCCATGTTCGTGATCGAGCTGATCTTCCTGGCCATCGGGCTGCTGCTGGGCTGCGCCATGAAGCAGTATAAACGCTCCGGATCAACCGCCGTGGCCATCATTCTGACGACCTATTTCATGTCCATCATGGCGGTGATGAACGAGAAGCTGGATTTTCTGAAGTACCTCACGCCGTTTAAGTATTTCGATGCGGGCGAGCTCTTCCGCAGCGGCCAGTTGAACGGCGCGTACCTGGCCCTCTCGGCCGCGATCATCGTCATCTGCGTGGCCGGGTCCTACTGGATCTACAACAAGCGCGATTTATATATCTGACGTAACCATCCAGGCGTAGCAGAAGCGTTTTGCGTGAAGTGAGCGGAGCCGGGGACACAACCCCGGCTCCGCTCACGCACAGAAGTTATCACTGGGAATAAGTTAGAATGTCCCAGGCTATCATTTCCAAGGAGGATTTCGCATGCCAGACACGGCCGCACGTCAACAATCTGACGGATTCTCGGTGGATGCCACGTTCGATATGGCGACAAACGAATCCGGGGAGTACACCAAGTTCTCTGATAAGCTGACTGAGTCCCTGGACGACATTACCCGGATGCTCAATGAGCACAAGGCGATGATCGATGCCATCCAGGATGTTGGCATCCAACTGACGTCGTCCTTCGGCTCACTGCACAAGGTGACGGTCAAGTATGCGGGGATCGTCAACGGGGCGCTCGACCTGCTGTTGCCCTGGCTGAAGAAGCTGCCGCTGGTGCCGCCCCGCTTCGTGGAAGTGGCTACTGCGGTAGAGCGGATCACCCAAAGGATCATCGACAGCAGCGCCGAAACTGCGAAGGCGATCACCGATGTCAACACGGGTCTAAGGACCGGCGATGTGCAGCGCCTGCAGGGCCACAGCAGTGAGCTGAAGAAAGTGACCCAGCTCCTGTCCGCCATCGTGCCAGACAACGACTGATCCCCTGGACACGGATCAGCCCTAAGCCCCAACGGCCACCACAAACGCGAGGGCCAACCCGCCGTCATGGGCCAGGCTCAGCGCCCACTGCGCGAGCCCACGGCCGGCGGCTAACTGTGCGGCAGCGCCGTGCAGCCGCAGGGCGGGCTGGCCCGCAGACACTCGCACAACTTCGATCTCGCGGAACGCGACCGGGCCGATCCCGGTGCCCAACGCCTTCGCAACCGCCTCTTTGGCCGCCCAGCGCGCAGCCAGCGACTCGGCCCGCCCTGCGCAGTCTGCCAGCTCACGCTCAGTGAACACGCGCCAGGTAAACCGCTCGCCGTACTGCTCAACGAGCGTCGCGATACGCGCGATCTCGACCAGGTCAGTCCCCACCGCGAGTGTCATGGGAGTCCTTCAGAATGTGGAATGTGGAATGTACAATGTGGAATGTGCTATGTGGAATGGTGAATTGCGGACATTCGCGATTCGCCATCCCACATTCCACATTTTCTCACGGCCCTGCGACCGCCAGCACATACACATCCGGGTTCAGATATTTCTGGGCCGCGGCCTGCACCTGCTCGGCCGTCAGTGCGCGGATGATGCCGGGGTAGCGGGACAGGTAGTCTAGCCCCAGTTCGTGCCATTCAAGATCCACCAGCAGGCTGGCAACGCCGTCGTTGGTCTCCAATTGCAGCGGCAGCGAGCCGGTCACGTAACGCTTGGAGTCTTCCAGCTCATCCGCCGGCACCAGTTCATCGCAGAGGCGCTTGATCTCGTCCAGCATCGCGCTGATGGCCCGCTCGACGTTGGCTGGATTCACGCCGGCGATCGCGGCCCAGGAGCCGGGTTCGCGGTCAGCGCCGAGGCGACTGTACGCGTAGTAGGCCATCCCCTGGCGCTCGCGCACGTTGACGCCCAGGCGGCCCATCATGCCGAACACGCCAAGAACGGTGTTAGCCAGCCGGGCGGCATCGAAGTCGGGCGAGTTGCGCCGCATCCCCATCCAACCGAGGATGACGTCGGCTTGCGACTTGTCGGGCATGGCGACCCGGTGCTCGCGCCGGGTTTCGAGCGCGGGCACCGGCGGCAGCGCAAGGCGCGGCGGCCGCTGACCGTTCCAATCGCCGAAGGTCGCGGCGATCTTATCCACGGCTTGCTGCGCCGGCAGCGCGCCCACCACCGCAACGACCATCCCCTGCGGCCGGAAGAATGTCTCGTAGAACGCCACCAGCGCATCGCGGTCGATGGCGGTGTTAGACGGGCGCGTGCCGAGGAGATCGCGGCCAAGCGGGTGAGCCCCGAACATCAGCTCGCGGAACGCGCGGCCGGCCATCTGCCGGGTGTCGTTCTCGCGCTCAGCGATCGAGGTCATGCGCAGACCGCGCAGCCGCTCGATGTACTCCGGCGCGAAGGCCGGCTGGCGCAGCTCATCGGCCAAAACATCCAAAACCAGGTCCAGATCCTCGGCCAGCGATTTGGTTGAGAAGCTGATGATGTGACGATCGGTGGCAAACCCGACCGAGGCCCCCACCGACTCCACCGTCTCATTGATCTCGGTGAAGGAGCGCCGCCGCGTGCCGCGCGTGAGCATGCCGGTGGTAAAAGATGCCAGTCCGGGCAGATCCGCCGGCTCATCCAGGTTGCCCGCCAGCAAGTAGCCCTCGACAACGATTGAAGGGGCGCTCCAGTTTTCGCGTGCGAGCACGGTGATGCCGTTGGGCAGCGTGACGCGCAGGACGTCATCGGGGCCGGGGAGTGCGGACGGGGCGACGGGGAGATTGGGCGACGCGGTGACACGGCGACGCGGCAACGCGGCAAGTCTGGTGGCATACCACAGGTTATTCTGCTTCGACATTTACATCCTCCATCCCCGTGTCCCCGTGTCCCTCTGTCTCCGTGTCACCCTCGCCCGCCGGCACATACCAGCCTACATTGCGCTGCGTCGGCTTCAGGTAGGTCTGTGCCACACGCTGCACGTCAGCCACGGTGATGGTCGCCAGCCGATCCAGGAACGTCTCGAACCACTGCACGTCAGCCACAATCTCGCTGAACCCAAGCCAGTAAGCCTGGTCCGTCACGGATTCGCTGGAATAGGCAAATTGGGCGCGGGTCTGCTTGATGGCCTTGCTCAGCTCCGCCTCGCTCACCGGCTCATCGATGACACGCTGGATTTCGGCCAGGAACGCGGCCTCGACCTCGGCCGGCTCACGCCCCTCGCGCACCGTGGCCGAGAAGCTGAACAGGTACGGATCGATCGTGGAGCTGAGCGCGCAGTCGGCATCAGAGGCCAGCTCGGTCTCCACCAGGGCGCGGTAGAGGCGAGAGCTGCGATTGCTCGTGCCGCCGCCCCACAGCGACATCCCTTTGGCGCCGCCCAGGATCGTGTCAAGGACGACCAATGCGGAATAGTCGGGGTCGGTCGCCTGCGGTGCGTGGTAGCAGATCTCGACGTAGGTGGTGGCGCCGGGCCCCTCCACGGTCACGCGGCGCTCGCCGCGCTGCGGCGGCTCCTTGGCGGTAAACGGCGGCAACGCGGGACCGGCGGGGATGCCGCCAAACAGCTCCTCGATGCGCGCCAGCATCGTGTCGCTCTCAAAATCCCCTGCAACGGCCACGATCGCGTTGTTCGGCCCGTAAAACGTGCGATAGTGCTGGAAAAGCTGGTCGCGGGTGATGGCCTCCAGATCGCACTGCCAGCCGATGACCGGGTGATGATACGAATGCGCCTGGAACGCCGAGGCCCCCAGCGCCTCGCTGAGCAGATAGCCGGGGTTATTCTCGTTGCCCTGGCGCTCCGAGATGATCACCGTCCGCTCCAGCTCGGTCTCAGCGGGATCGAAGACAGCGTGCATCATCCGGTCGGCCTCCACGCGCAACGCGAGATCGATGCGATCTGACGGCAGCGTCTCGAAATAGGTCGTAAAATCGATCCAGGTCATGCCATTGAAGATGCCGCCCTCGCGTGCGATCGCCTTGTCGAACTCGCCCTGGGGGAAAACCGGCGTGCCCTTGAACATCATGTGCTCCACCCAATGCGAGATGCCGGTGATGCCCGGATGCTCGTTCCGGCTGCCCACGCGGTACCACACCCAAAAGCTGGCCACGGGCGCATGGTGCATCTCGCGCAACAGCACCGTCAAGCCGTTCCCCAGCATCGTTATGCGGATTCCATCCGTTCGCTCCACGCCGTTCCCTCCTTCTAGATGAAGGAAGGACGAAGCCCGGTTGTGGTACTTCGTCCTTCATGTCGCTCAGAAATTGTTTAAAAAAGGGCGGGCCTACTCGCCGTTAGTGGTATTATACCCCCGGCCCACGCCGTAATACTGGAATCCGGCTTCCCACATGGTCCGCGGCTCGTAGACATTGCGGCCATCCAGGAAGACCGGGGTCCGCATCAGCGAGCGGAGCTTGGCCAGATCCAGATGCTTGAACTCGTTCCACTCAGTGAGGAGGATCAGCGCATCGCAGCCCTCGGCCAGATCGTAGGCGTTCTTTGCCAGTGCCAGCTCCGGGATCATCCGCTCGGTCACCGGCATGGAGACCGGATCATAGCCCCGCACTTCGGCGTTTTCGCGCATCAACATGTGGGCGATCTCCACGCTGGGCGCATCCCGCATGTCATCGGTATTGGGCTTGAAGGCCAGCCCCAACAGGCCGATGCGTTTCTCGATCAGGCTGCCGCCCAACGTCTCGCGCAGCTTGTGTACGATGCGCCGGCGCTGATCCCGGTTGATCTCCATCACGGCGCGCAGCAGCGCGGGGTGTGCGCCGTGCAGTAATCCCATATACTCCAGCGCCTTCACATCCTTGGGGAAACAACTGCCGCCGTAGCCCACGCCTGCATCCAGGAATGCGCGGCCGATACGCTTGTCGTAGCCCATGCCCGCGGCAACTTCCTTGACATCGGCGCCCAGCTTCTCGCAGATCGCGGCGATCTCGTTGATGAAGGAGATGCGCGTGGCGAGAAAAGCGTTCGAGGCATACTTGATCATCTCGGCCGTGCGCAGGTCGGTGAGGACGATGGGAGCGCGCAGCGGCAGGTGCAACTGGGCCACCTTCTCCGCAGCCTCACGGTCGAGCGAGCCCAATACCACCCGGTCGGGATTCATGAAATCGGCCAGGGCCGAACCCTCGCGCAGGAATTCGGGGCATGACACCACGGCAAACTGGATCGGCTGCGGCTGCTGCTTGCGGATGATGTCTGCCACCCAGTCGCCGGTGCCCACGGGAACGGTGCTCTTGTTGATGATAATCAGCGGGTGATCCATGGTCTCGGCAATGGTTTCAGCGGCCATGCGCACATACTGAAGATCCGCCTCGCCATCCACGCCAGAGGGGGTGCCCACCGCAATGAAGACAAACTCCGCATCGCGCAACCCATCCGCGTAGGAGGTGGTGAACATGAGCCGCCCCGCCGCGATGTTGCGCCGGATCACCTCTTCCAGGCCGGGCTCAAAAATGGGCACGCCGCCAGCAAGAAGCAGCTGGATCTTGCGTTCGTCAATATCGATGCAGGTGACCTTGTTGCCCAGATCGGCAAAACATGTGCCGGTTACAAGACCAACGTAACCCGTCCCGATGACTGCGATGTTCTTCATAACAGACCTGACTCCTCTCATATACAATGGAAGTATGCGGTTACCTATCTCATGTTGCATGTGACGTGACGCGCCGGAGGGGTCTTAGCCTCCGGACGCCCGATCACGCATCCTGTTTCACGTTCTGCGCATCGAAGTCCTGCCACTTCACCGCTTTGCGCCACATGTAGAACGCGCCGAGCACGGTGATGGGGAACCAGAGCGCCGCATGCAGCACGACGGTGTACGCCAGAGCCAACTGCGGGTCAATGCCCAGAGCGGCCAACACCTTCGCGCCGATCTCAAATGTGCCCACGTAACCCGGCGCGGAAGGCAGGGTCGTCGTGAGGTTCACCACACCGTTCATCAGCATCAACCCAATAAAGCTGACAACAAAGCCGAAGGCGTGCGTCACAAACCAGTATTTAACAGTCTCCAACAACCAGATCACCACTGAGGTGACGAAAACCATCAGGACGTCGCGTCCGCTGCGCAGGAACTTCAGCCCATCCATGAAGCGGGCGACGAAGCCATCGAGCGGCCCTCTGAACCGGGCCGGCACAAACCGGTCGGCGAAAAAGGCGTAGAGCCGCGTGACGCGCTGCGGGTCGAACGCCATCCACAAAAAGACAGCCAGCGCGGCAAAGAAAAGGATGCTGGCGATGATCACTGTGGTCCGGTAGATGGGCGGGATATGCTCCGCGCCGACGAACGGCAGCGCAAAAAAGACAAACAGCAGCATCACCAGACCATCGAAGACGCGTTCCACGATGACGGTGGCAAGGGATGCACTGACGCTGACCCCTTCATCGCGCTTCAGGACAACCGCCCGAATGACCTCGCCGGCCCGCGCCGGGTAGACGTTGTTGCCGAAATAACCGATGCACACGGTCGGGAAAAGTCGCAGCAGCGGGACCGCCTTGATGGGGCGCAGGAGGTAGTGCCAGCGCCAGGTGCGCGCCCACACCGCGACAAAATAGACCAGCACGCCCGGCACGAGCCACCAGTAATTGGCCTCGCGCATATAGGCCCAAACAGCCGGCAGGTTCAGCCCGCGCACACTGATCCAAACAAAAAAGACGCTGATCAGGATGCCAAACAGGAGCTTCCACCGCTTACGAAGAAAATCCATCATCAGTTACTCTCAGAGTCAACGCGCCTCGGTCGGCAAAATCCGGGCAAAGAACCGGGCGGGTCATCGCCTCCGCGTTTCTCGACGAGCCCGCCCGTTTCATTCTTGTTCAGATGCGGCGGTCCCTTACGCCTCCACAGGCGCTATACTCGGCTCCAGAGTTACGCCACTGCGGCCCACGACCTTCTCGACAGCCATGGTATGGCTGCACACACCCCGTTGGCCGAAGAAATCACATTCACAAGACCACTTACCGTGATCGAAGCTGACGGTATAGGTCTGATGCTTGCCGTTGAAGAGGACACTGAAACTCACAAAGGTCATACGCTCGGGTTCTTGGGAGTACTCTCGGGCCTTGCTGATCTTACCGATCATCGCCGAATCCATACGTGTGCCTCCTTGGGCGGGCTTAAGATAACGCGGGAATGCCGGTGAAGACACAAAAAGCACCGCAGCGTCAGACGCTTCGGTGCTTCAACAGGGCAAAAGCCGCTTGTCCATCCCGTATTCTTGCATCACACAGATTCCCTCGTCGCGCGGAAGGCCGCTAAACACCTTCAACGTAGGCAGAGTATACCCCCAGCGACGGGGATTGTCAAACGTTATCGGGCTACGTCTGGCCCACGGTTGCCCTACACCCCAACGGGCTACTTTTGGGCCGCGTCCGAGCCTACCAATAGATAAAAACGTTGGCTGCGCACATCCTGGGCCGTGATGATGAGCCCGGCGTCCCCCTGGCGCGTCCAAAGCTGCCGCGAGGCCTCGCCCAATTGCTCGCGCAAAGCGGTTTCGACGTGCTCGGGTAGGATGCCAAGCCGCGCCCACAACACCCCCTGCCTGAGCAGCTCCACCCGCGCCGTCAACGCCGCCAGCG
Source organism: Anaerolineae bacterium (assembly GCA_026645775.1). Taxonomy (GTDB): domain Bacteria; phylum Chloroflexota; class Anaerolineae; order CG2-30-64-16; family CG2-30-64-16; genus MO66. The sequence goes on along the minus strand of JAPKMS010000296.1, from coordinate 6,771 downwards.
CGTCCAACGTGTCCAGTTGCTGGCCGTAGCCGTTGATCAACTCGGTATAGGCGTCCGTCAGCGCGGTGCTGATCGCGTCGGTCTGGTTGGCCCAGTCGGGCGCCAGCACCACGCCATAGGCGCCGCTCGCGGCCCGCTGTTTAATAGTCAACCAGGCAACCTGATCGTGCAGCAGAGCCAGCCGCTCGGGAAGCGCCAAGGCGGATGCGCCCGCATAGAACTCGGTCCGTGCCGCGTCCTCGGCCGCCAACGCCTGAGTCAACGCATCGGCCAGCGCCTGCCGGTCACCCGAACCGGCCGCTAACCAACGCGCGGCCAGGCTGGCTGCCGCTGCCTGCCGGCCCGCCAGGGCCGCGGTGACGGCTGGGGGCAGCACCACGCCGCCGCGCAAGGTCGGCAGAAGCTGCTGCGCCGCGGCGAGCGACACGCCCGGCCCGCCGCTGTACGTGTCCAGATTGCTGCGCAGCGTCTGGGCAGTTTTGGCATCGTCGCTGGCCTGGTACGCCTCGATGAGCCGGTTAAGGATGGCGCGCCGCTGCGCCGGCAGCAAGGTCACGCTGTAACGCGCGATGTGCTCGGCCTGGGACAGCGCCAGGCGAGCGATCGCCGCCTGGTCCAGCGCCGCGTACCCGCGCGCCACCTGCATTGAAATATCGGCCCGCGCAAAATCACCCAAGGTCGGCGCCAGTGCCGACTGATCCAACGCCGCCTGCAAACACACGCCCGCGCGCGCGGCATCCAACGACTGATAGTATTGCGCCAACAACAGCCAATGCCCGCTCCGTTGGCTATCCGAAAGCAGCGTACTATAAGCCAGCGTCGCGTAGGCCGTCTCGGTTTCATTGGCATCGAGGGCGGCCTGGATCACGCGGTCGTCCGCTTCGCCGGCCAGGGTCAGCACGGCGAGATCGGGCGCCACCGCCGGCGCATCCACGGCGCTGATGGGGTTAACCCAGGCCGTGGGCGCAGCCGCCTGACGCGAGAAATAGAGGTACGCGCCGAGCAGCGCCAGACCTGCCAGAAGCAAGATCGCCACACTGCCGACCAGCGCCGCGAAAAGCCAGTTCGAAGAACGCAGTTTGTTCATGCCACGCTTGCCGATAACACCCGAAACATGATCCAAGTGGCGGAAGTATACCACCCGATAACCTCGTTTGCCAAAACACCCTCCCTATGCTAGAATCCTCCGTGCTTTTTGGCGCAGAAACATCTGCCCCTTGCAAGGCATCGAGACCGCCCGAGTCCGGCTTACGCGATGCGCGTATCCCCTCGGGTAACATCTTCGCCGGTGTGGGTTATCCTATGCGGCATATCCGGCTGGCAGCAGCCGGCCCAGGCCATCGGCAGTGACCCGACCCGGCCAGAACTTCCTTTCAGGAGCACGACTAGAATCATGAGAGCGACCGAATATTCCGGGCAACCGCGCTTGATGCGCTGGCTTGAAGGCCCGCAGAGCGGCCGATTAATCACCTGGGTGCTGATTCCCTTGCTCGTTATCGCCGCCCTGCTATTGCCCCCGATCTCCGCCGTGCAGAAAATTGCCGATCTCGGCACTTCACGGATTCCGCAGACCGGCGGCGCGATTGCGGACCCCGATGGCACGCAGGTGATCTTTTACGAGGGCACAATCGCTGAGCCGATCCGCGCCAGCCTGTCATCGATCCCTCGCACGACATTTATGGAAGGCAGCGTCGGGCGGGACCTCAAAGCGGCCGCACAAACCATCCCCACGCAATTGCTGGCGAAGAGCCCCTTCTATCAGCTCAAACTGCGCGGTGAGACTCCGACGCAATCCACGTGGGTGCTTCCGATCCCCAACGATAGCGAACCGTACGAAACGCTGGATGTTTATGCATGGGACGCGGCCTCCGAGAGCTGGCAGTGGCTGCCCCACACCGTCATCCGCGAAGATGATCAGATCGAGAGCCGCAGCAATGCCGTCCCGCTCAACGCCATGGTGATGCAGACCACCGCAAAGCCGGCGCTCGTCTCGGCGGATCTGCCCCTGGCGAGCGATCTGCCGGCCGAAGGCCGCGATGCCCTGGCTGAGGTTCACCCGACGGGCCTGTACTTGGGCAGCGACGGTGCGATCGACGGCGCAGTGGATGCAACGTTTGACCAGCTCGCCAGCTCCTTCGCGGTGATGCCGGTGATCCGCAACTACGATGGCCCCATCATGCGCACCGATCTGCTGGCCAACATGTTGGTCGACACCGCCCAGCGCGGCGCGCACGTCGATGCCCTGGCCAACCTGGTGGTCAGCAACCTGTATAAGGGGATCGATATCGATTACCGCGGGCTGGATGCAAACCTGCGCGGCGAATTCAACCAGTTCGTGAAAGCACTGGCCGACAAACTGCACGCCCAAGGCAAAGAGCTAAGCGTGCGCGTCGAGACGCCGACACAGGTCTCGGAAGATCGCTGGGATACCGGCCCTTACGACTGGCAGGCCCTCGGCCTGCTGGCTGACACGGTGAAAATCCCGGCGCCCGTCGACCCGACCGCTTACACGCCGGACGGCAAGATGGACGCCCTTGCCACCTTCGCGGTGGGCCAGATCAACCGCTATAAGACCCGCTTCGTCCTGAGCGGCCGCAGCGTCGAGCAAGCGGGCGCCTACCTGCTGCAGAAAAGCTACAACGACGCGTTGCAGCCGCTCCTCGGCCGGGTCGCTTCCGATCAGACCGTCGTCGAGCCGGGCCAACCGCTGAACCTGGCGCTGGTTTCCAGCCGGGCCAACAGCGGCCTGGTGTACGACCCCAACATCGGTACTTATGTCTACCGATACCAGGACGACCAGGGCAACGCCCGCACAGTCTGGCTGGAGAACGCGGCCAGCCTGAACCACAAGTTGGAGATCCTGAAGCAGTACAACCTCCAGGGCTTTACCCTGGAAAACCTGCCTGCGGATGGCCTCGACCCTGATTTGTGGTCGTTGATGCGGAGCTACCAGCAGGGCAAGGCGCAGGAGATTAACAGCGAACTCCTGGTAGAATGGTCGGTCAAGACGGATAGCGGCGAGACCCTCAGCGAGGTGCGGCCGCTTTCCGATCCCAAGGTCGCCTTTGTCGCACCGAATACGCAGGGTGAACTGCAGGTGGAAGCCGTGATCAAGGATCGCGGCGCGGTGATGGCGCGGCAGACCGGCGTGAGCGTGCCCGTCGCCACATACACACCCATCGCCACCCCGACACCGGTGTTCACCCCCACCCCAACGCCCAGCCCAACGCCGGAATACGCCGTGGCGGTAGCCAAGTCGGCCGGCAACGTGCGCTCGGGGCCGAGCACGGCCTATGCGCGGATCGGCACTTTGCGCGCAGGCGCCAACTATCGGATCACCGGCCAGAACGAGGCCAGCGACTGGTGGCAAATCGCGTTCGATAACAAATCCGGCTGGGTTTCCAGTGACGTCGTGAATATCGGTGGCAGCACGGCAGATGTCGCGGTGGTCCAGGTGGCTCCGCCGCCCACGGCCGCCCCGCGCGCCGCCACGACCACCTCCGGCGGCGGCACCACAACCTATCCGGCCGCGCCGGGCTCCTTCGGGTACGGCGTGCAGATCGATCCCTGGGGCGATCGCGGCAGGGCCATTTCGGCCATCAATGGCATGGGCTTCAAATGGGTGAAGGTTCAAATCCCCTGGAAGACCTTTGAAGGCTCTCCGGGCCAGCGCGGCTACGCCGACGACATCATCAACCAGCTTGCTGGGTCAGGGCTTAACGTCCTGGCGAGCATCGTGAAGGCGCCGGACTGGGCGCGGCCTGGCAACACCGATCGCAGCGTCGAAGGACCGCCTGCGGATCCGCAGACCTACGCCGACTACGTGGCAGCGTTCGCAGCACACAACAAGGGCAAGGTCAAGGCCATCGAGGTGTGGAACGAGCAGAACCTCTGGTACGAGTGGGGGCACGAGCCGCTTGATCCTGGGCGTTATGTAGACCTCTTGTGTCGCGCCTACCGGGCCATCAAGGCTGTGGATCCCAGCATCTCCGTCATCGGCGGGGCACTGACCCCGACGGGCGTCAATGACGGTTCGACGGCCATCGACGATGTGGCTTACCTCCAACGGATGTATGCTGCGGGCGCAAAAAACTGCATGGATGCCATAGGCGCACATCCCAGCGGCTATAACAACCCGCCGGATGCGAAATTCGGCTACAGCAACCCGGCCGAGCCGAGCTTCAAAAACCACCCGAGCTTCTTCTTCAGAGATACTATGGAGCGCTACCGGGCGGTGATGGTCGCAAACGGCGACGCCGGCAAGCGCGTGTGGCCCACTGAGTTCGGCTGGGCGTCATCGGGCAGCCCGCATCCCGGCTACGAATACGCTGCGCAGAACACCGAGGCCGAACAGGCCGACTTCATCGTCCGCGCCTATCAGATGGCCAAGAACTGGGGCTGGGTTGGGCCGATGTTCCTGTGGAACCTCGACTACAATGTGACGCAGCCCAGCACTGAACTGGCGGCGTTCGGCATTATGGGGCGTGCTGCCCAAAGTGCCCTGGCCAACATGCCTAAGTAAAGCGACCCAGGCGACGTGCGATGCGTTTCAACCGCGCATCGCACGTCGGTCCTGTGGAGTGAATCCGTTGCGTCGCCCCATCCGGGCAGCAAAAATCTGAGGAACAGCGCATGCATATCGGGGAGCGATCCTCAACTTACATTTCCGCCGCAATCACCCTCTTCCTGGCCGCCTTGGCCGGATTGATTATCCCACTCGCTTCGGGAGGCGCATCTCGTGATGCGGATGCGGCTTGGACGCCGCCAACACCGACACCAACGCGCCTGATGACCACGGCCACGCCCGCGGCGACGCGGCCCCCGCTGCCGACCTTCACCGTACAGGCACGGGCAACCCGCCAGGCGCCGACAGCCACGGCCACAACCGCGGCGACGTCGACAGCCGCACCGACGGCCACACCGAATGCGACCGTCGCCCCCGCCCCCACCGAAACGGTGACGCCTGCGCCTTTGAGCGATGCGAACAACGCGCCGATCGCGCGCATCGCGGGCGACGCCGTGAACCTGCGCGCCGGACCGGGCACTTCCTTCGGCATCCTCGCCACCGCCTCTACCGGCGACACCTTTGCCATCACCGGGCAGAGCGCCGACGGCGCGCCGGCCGATGGCAGCGGCATCACCAAGTGGTGGCGGGTGTGCTGCGTGGCGGGTGGGCCGGCCTGGGTGGCCAACGATTTCATCGAGATAATCGGCGATACCGGCGCAGTGCCGATCGCACCGTAATACGACCTTCCACATCCCAATTCGGAGGCCTGCAATGCTGCAACACCACGAAACTCGGATCAAGAAGCTGCCCGGCGGCGTCGCTGCGGCATCCCTGATGCTGGCGCTGCTGATACTGTTCGCCATCGCCAGCCCCATCGCACACGCCGATACCGCCGCCCCGCAAGCCACCATCCAGGCGGACATTTTGAACGTTCGCAGCGGCCCCGGCACCGCCTACGGTGTAATCGGTCGCGCCAAAATCGGCCAGACGCTCCCCATCATCGGGAAAAACGAAACCGGCACGTGGTGGCAAGTGAACCTCAGCGGCAAAAAAGGCTGGGTATCCGGGCAATACACGCAGATCTCCGGGTCGACCGCCGATCTGCCTGTGATCAAGGTTGCTGCGCCGCCCAAGAAGACAGCCGCCGCCGCTGCTGCCCCGCGGCCCGCTGCGGCAGGCTTTTTCGGCTACGGCATCCAGATTGACCCGTGGGGGGACCGCGGCGCGGCCATCGGCGCCACCAAGAACATGGGGTTCTCGTGGGTCAAGTTCCAGTTGCCCTGGAAGGATTTCGAGGGCCAGCAGGGGCAGCGCAATTGGCCGGATGACATCATCAACGATCTGAACGGCAACGGCTTGCAGACCTGGCCAGCATCGTCAAAGCGCCCCAATGGGCCCGTCCCGGCAACACCGATCTGGGGGTGGAGGGCCCGCCCGCCGATCCCGCCACCTATGCCAGCTTCGTGGGCGAATTTGCGGCGCGCTACTGCGGCCGCGTCCAGGCCATCGAAGTGTGGAACGAGCAGAACCTCCATTACGAGTGGGGCAATGAGGCGATCGATGCGGCACGCTACGTGCGGCTGTTGGCCTCGGCATACCGGTCGATCAAGGCTGCCTGCCCCAGCATCATCGTGATCAGCGGCGCACCGACCCCCACCGGCGCCAATCCGCCGGCCGCCATCCGCGATACAACCTACCTGGAGCAGATGTACCGTGCCGGGCTGCGCAATTACTGCGATGCGGTGGGCGCACATCCCAGCGGCTACGGCAACCCGCCCGATGCCCGCGTGCAGGATTTCCAGGCCGGGAACTACTCCCGCCCCTCGCACGTCAGCGATTCGTCGTTTTACTTCCGCAACACCATGGAACAGTATCGCAACATCATGGTGAAGTACGGCGATAGCAACAAACGCATCTGGCCGACCGAGTTCGGCTGGGCTTCCACCGGTAGTCCTGTCGCCGGTTACGAATATGCACTCTACAACAGCGAGCAGCAGCAGGGTGAGTATATCGTGCGCGCCTACCAGATGATGCGCAATTGGGGCTTCGTCGGCGTGGCCTTCCTGTGGAACCTGAACTATAATAAGTCGAACCCGGGCAGCGAACTGGCTGCCTTTGGCATCATGGACCGGCCGGCCTACGGCATGTTGCAGGGGATGTCGAAGTAGCTTCGATCCCACGCTTCGGCTCTAACCCGAAAATAGAACGCAGATAACGCAGATGCACCTGATTGGCCTGATCACTACATTTTTGTTCTCGATTGT
>JAPKMS010000295.1 GCA_026645775.1 Anaerolineae bacterium | reverse complement strand
TCCACAGGCCCACCACCTTGAGGAAGCCGGTGGAAGAGCGCTTCAGCGCCGATTCGATGGCGGTCCGCACGCTGGCCTCGGTGTACTCGCCATCGGGGTAGATGAACTGCGACTCGACCGCGCCGGACGCGGGGTCCCCGGTGGCCAATGCCATGTCCAGATAGTAGCTCTGGTTCGAGAAGAGCGAGACGGCGATGGGGCGCAATTTGTAGGTATCCAGCATCTGCTGCCGCGTCACCGCGGCGCCGGCGGCATCGGGGTCGATCTCCTCGAAGGTGAATTTGCCGCCCGACTTGCTCTGCAGGTCGCGCGCAACCGTGCGGATGACGTCCGGCACGGTTTGCAGCGAATCGGGCAAGGTCTTCGGCGTGATAAACAGGGTCAGCTTAACCGGCGTGGACAGCGATGCCAGCACCGTATCGATGCTCTGGAAGCCGTACACCACCTTCTTCACGGCCCGCGTCAGGTCGTACTCCAGGTTGCGCAGGCGCACATTCATATCGCCGGTGCTCGACGACGAGACTTCAATCAGGTCCTGGAAGTTCAACACCTGGTTTTGATCGCCATAGCGCACCAGGATGTTGAAGTAGGCGTTGATCACCGACGATTCGTAGCGGCCTGCGACCTGGAAAGCGGACGGCTGGATGCCGTAGGTCTGGTTGGCTTCAGTTTCCTGGTCGGGGTCGGTGGTGGGATCGATGACCTCAGCGACCACTTTGCCGCGGCCCGCAATCTCGTATTCGCGCAGCAGATCGGTCACCTGCGGAATCAGCGGCGACAGGAGGGGATGCGTCTTTTCGCTGATGTACGCGCGCAGGGTCAGCGGTTCACTCAGGTTGCTCAGCAACTCCTTGGTGGTGTCCGACAGGCTGTACTCGCGCTGCGCGGTCAGGTCGAGCCGCAGGCCGCTCAGCGGGTAGAGCCAGATGTTCGTGGCCAGCAGATTGACGATCACCAGGGCCGAGGTCAGGGCGACGCCGCGCCGGTAGCGGGCGGTGGTCTGGCCGGAGCTCCAGCGCTTGCGGTCGAGCGAGACCACGTTCAACACCAAGAAGACGCCGGCCAATGTGACATAGTAGATCAAGTCGCGCAGGTCGATCACCCCGCGCTGGATGCTCTCGAAGCGGCTGCCCGCGCCCAGCGCCTGGAGCACCGTCGCCAACCCCGTGCCGACGTATCGGGTGACACCCTGTGCGCCCGCGGCATAGAACAGTCCGCACACCAGCACGGTGAGGATCAGCGCCACGATCTGGTTATCGGTGCGCGAGGAGATGAAGAGGCCGATGGCCGTGTAGGCCGCGGCCATCAGCAGCGCGGCCAGGTAGCCGCCGACCACCGGTCCCCAATCCAGGTTGCCCATCAAGGAAACCGTGACGGGCAGGAACAGGGTCAGCGCCAACGCCAGCGCCACCAGCGCCAGCACGGCCAGGAACTTGCCCAGCACGAGCTGCACCTTGCTCACCGGCAGGGTCAGCAGCACTTCCAGAGTGCCGGAACGCTGTTCCTCGCTCCATTGGCGCATGGTCAACGCCGCGACCAGGAAGATCAACAGGATCGGCATCCACTGAAACAGCGGCCGCACATCAGCGATGCCGCGCGCAAAAAACGTACTGATCCAGAAAAAGGCAAACAGCGTCACCGCCAGGAACACGCCCACAAAAATCAACGCCATGGGCGAGCCGAAGTAGGCGGCGAGCTCCTTGCGGGTGATGGAGAGAGTTTGTTTCATGGGAAGCCTCATCTTTACGCCGTCGTAGCCAGTTGGTTGAAGACCGTTTCGAGCGTCCGCACATCGCGCCGGAGCTCGCGCAGCGGCCAGTTGCCCTGGCGCGCCAGGTCATAGATGGCGGGGCAGAGATCCACATCGCCCATGCCCAGCACGCGGTACGACGGGAACCCATCGGAGGTGCGGGCTGGTTCGATGCCGCGCACGCCGCTCAATGAGCGGAGCGAACGCTCCACGCCTTCAGCCTTACCTGCCAGCACCAACACGGCATCCGCGGTCACTTCGAGCTCAGCCAGTCGGGCATCGGCTTTGACCAGGCCATTCATCAGGATAACGACCCGGTCGCAGAGCGCCTCCACCTCCGACAGGATGTGGGTGGAGAAAAGGATCGTGCTGTGCTCGGCCAAGCGGCGGATCAGCCGGCGGATTTCGACGATCTGCGTCGGGTCCAGGCCCACGGTCGGCTCGTCGAGGATCAGCAGCTTGGGTTTGTGCAGCAGGGCCTGGGCCAATCCCACGCGCTGGCGAAACCCCTTGCTTAATTGGCCTATAGGCCGGGTCAGTTGATCGGCCAGGCCGGTCGAGAAGATCGCCTCGGAGAGCCGGGCGCGCTGCTCCGCCTCAGGAATCTGGCGCAGATCAGCCATCATCTTGAGATAGGCCTGCACCGACAGCTCGGGGTACAGCGGCGCGTTCTCCGGCAAGTAGCCGAGGCGGGCCTGCACCTCGCGCGTGTGGGTGAGCACATCCAGGCCATCGACGATCACCGTGCCCGCGTCGGGCTGCAAATAGCCGGTAAGGATCTTGATGATCGTGGTCTTGCCGGCGCCGTTCGGACCCAGCAGGCCCACGATCTGCCCAGGCGCGATGGCGAAGCTGACGCCGCGCAGCGCCTCAACAGGGCCGTAGGACTTCTTGAGATCTGTGACTTCAATCATTCAAGACTCCTTGGAATAACTGATGCGAATGCCATGTTCTCGCGTCTCGCAACTGCCGCGCAACATGACGGCGCACCGTGGCATAATAAGCCTCCGGTGCACCGCGACAGCTATTATACGCGCACTTTGACAAAAAAGAGATTAATGCTTGATTAAAG
>JAPKMS010000294.1 GCA_026645775.1 Anaerolineae bacterium | reverse complement strand
GCTGCTAGTGTCGAAGCCGTCTCCGCCCAGTCGCGAGGTGTAACGAAGTTTGCTGCCGGTGGCGTTGAAGGCCGCCACGAAGATGTCGGTGCCTGCCGGTCCGGGTGATCCGGGAAAATCCGTCGACGAGGTCTCGCCGACCACGTACGCCAGGTCGGTGTCGACCGCGATGTCCCAGCCCATGTCGGAGCCCGTCCCACCCAGATAGGTGGCCCAGAGCGGGGTCCCTGCGGGGCTGTACTTGGCCACAAAGGCATCCGATGCACCGTTGAAAGTGGTATCGTAAGCGCCAATCGACGCCGGGAAATTGGAGGATGCCGTTTCACCCGTGACGTAGGCATTGCCCAGGTAATCGACCGTGATCCCGCTGGCCCCATCTCCTTGCGATCCGCTGAGGCTCACATTGTAGATCAGATCCCCGGGGGCATCGACTGCATCGGTGCCGGCGCCCGACACCGGCTCGGCCGACCCCGTCTCCAGTTGAGCGAGCGCAAAGACGCCCTCGCCGGCCTGCGCCGTGACCCTGCTCCCGCTGGGGTTCGCCTGGCCCCCCTGCAACCACGTGGGCAGCGCGACACCAAGGGCGCGACCTTTTATCTGAAGCTGCAATTTGCCGGCCGCCGCAGTCACCGAATCCACCCCTTCCGCGCGAAGCGACACTGCTCGCAGGTCGGCTCCGGGCCGGGCTTCAAGCCGCCAGGGCACTGCTCCGACCGCGCCGTCGCCGATCACCAGGTCGACGCCGGGATAGAGGTCGCGGTACCGCACGCCCGACCACACCGGCACATCTGGGTGCCAGAGGGACGGGTCGTTGCCGATCAGGTAAGACACGCGGGTGGAAACTCGGCCGAACGGCTCAAGCCTTGCCTGTTGATTGGCGCCGGGGAAAGTGAAGCGGATCGCTGTACCTGAAAGCACAGGTGGCAACCGCCGCTCGCGGCGCAATGGGTGGCCGCGGCGATCCATGCCGGACGGCCCGGATGCTCCAGTAGCTTCGGCCACATCCGGCACCGTCAACCAAAGCGCATCCTCGGTCAGCCAGACGCGTTGGTCTCCTTGCTGAATCAGGAAGCGCGCTTCGCCTGCATATTGCCCCACATTTTCCATAACGAGCGAAGACGCTGTGGGTTGTAGCGGGTTTTGCGCCCCTGGTGTGACGGCGTCACCCGCGGCGGCCACACCCTGGCCAGGGTTCCCTGCCAGCAGCATCGTCACAACCAATAGGGTTGTGGCTGCAGTCGAGAGCTTCATGCGCAATCGCAAGGCGAGAAAGTGATTGATCATTGTGAATTCGCTCCATGCTCACCGCCTCAGGCCTATCACCTGGCGATGTAAGAAAGGTAAATCTTGGTGCTGTTTACCTGCGTACCGAGCAATGAGAACGTAGTATCGCCGGCTATTATCTGGTAAAACCCCTCACCGGCAACATAGCGGAAATGCAACCCATCGCCCGATGTTCCCTTTGTCAACCCCCAGTCGGGAGTGGGGCCGGGTTGGTACGCCTCGATCTGGACCCAGTATTTCTTCCCGCCCAACGCCGAGAAGGGCGCAGGCAACACAAATGCGTAGTGATACATCTGCACCCCGGCTAACACGGGGCCCGGGGTTTCACCCGCGTTGCTGCCGACTTCATAGCGCACGAGGGGCGGGCCGGCCAGGTCCGGCTGGGTTCCGGCGGGAATCGACGCGTAGATGCTGACCGTAAAGTTGGCGACGGGGCCGCCAGAACCCAGTCGAGCCGGGTCATGGCCGCCAATCCAACGGAGTTCGGTGATATCCGCAGGCGAGGTCAATGTGAAAGCATCCCACACCCACTGGTCCGTGTCGCTGCCATCGGGGTCGCGCAGGGAGGATTGGATGAGCCCCCCCGCCGGGCTGGATGGCTGGACATAGAGGACACTTGCCAGGGGCGATACGGCTGCGACAGAATGAGTGCCGTCAAGGGGCCGCTCCGATGCCGCTGCTTGCATGATCGGGCCTCCGAAGACGACGAAGGCCGCGGCTGCGTAGATCCCTATTCGCAATAGTTTCGTCAGCATGCAACCTCCAGACCCATCAAGTCGCCGCAGTGCCCACTGTGGCTGTGTTCGAGGGAGAGGGCCACCTCTCCCCTGCCGGTAATCAGCGCCCATGGCCGTCAAGAGCCCGGCGCGACCAACGTGAAGGCGGCATCGCCGGGGGCAGACCGGAACATGTACCCCTCCCCCGAAGGCCCACTGCCCCCGAAGTGACTGCCGTCGCCGCCCGATGCGGCGGAGAGCCCCCAGTCCGGCGCGCCGGATTGGAATGCCTCGATCTGGATCCAGTACCGGGTGCCTGCGGCGGCTTGGAAGGGCGCGGGCAAGGTAAAATGGTAATCGTAGGTTTGTGCTCCGCCGAGCATCTCAGCGGGCGTCTCACCGGCGTTGCCCCCCACCTCATAGTGCACGAGGGGCGCACCGGCGATGGCCGGCTCTGAGCCGGCCGGGATGGAGGGGAAAATGTCAACGGTGAAATTCTGTACGGGACCGCCGGAGCCGGATTTGGCAGGATCGTAGCCGCCGCGCCAGAGCACTTCGGCGATGGTCTGCGTCTGATCGAACGCGAAACTCTCCCAGATCGACCAGTCGGTGGCGCTGCCGTCCGGGTCGCGCAGAGATGACTGAATCAGCCCGCCGCTCGACCTCGGCGGCTGGGTGTAGATGACGCCGTTGACAGCAGGCGATAGGGCCGCAGTCGGCGCGGGGGCGCTGGCGTCTGCCGGTGACGGAGACGCGGGGAGCGGCACACGCGTCGCCGGCACAGCCCCGACGCACGATACGAGGGCGCACGCCAGGGCCAGCGCCCCGACCGTTCGAAGGATGGTGGAAATCACATGGCCTCCTGGCGTGACTGAGGGAGGGAACTTACGCTCCCTCCCCTGGTTGCGATCGTCCGGCTCGTGCCGTACGCACAGTTCGATGCTTCGGGGGAGAGGTAGCCCCCTCCCCCGGTCCGTGCCACAACAGCTCGGGACAGGTCTCATCCCCGCCCCGAGCTGTGGCTGTGAGATTACGGTGCAGGAGCGATCGGGCCCACGATCACCCATGCGGATGTACCGAGGGGGCCGAAGGACTGCACTCTGAACCAGTAGGTGGCGCGCGTGATGTTGCCGGTCTGGAACTGGGTGGCGTTGGGCGCCACGGTGGTGCTCACCAGACCCGCTGTGAAGGTCGAGTTCAGGGCCCGGTCAACCCGGAATCCCACCTCATTGTTGGAATTGTCCGTCCATCTCACCAGGACGCGCTCGGTGCTTTGACCAGGCAAGCGAGCGGCCGTAGCGGTCGCACTGGAGGGAGCCAACGGCCCCAAGGGATCCGCAACCGACTGCGCTGTGAGGCTCATGAACGCGCCGCCGTAGCCAACCGTGTTCTGAGCGACGATGCGATATAGATTTGTCGCGAACCGTCCCCATTGGGTGTCAACAGCCGAGCGCGAACCGCCAGCGGTGTTCGGCACGTTCAGCGGCGAGGCGACTGTCGCAACAGTGACCCACGTGGCGCCGTTGTCGGCTGTCCTCTGAAGGGCGTACCCCGTCTCAGCGATGGAGTTGTCCGTCCAGTTGACTGTCAACGCGCGGTTGAGCCCGGTTCCGCTGAGCGACCAAGAGACGAGGGTCGCCTTCTTGGGCGGCATCGCCACCGATACCGGCCGCATCATGTCCATTTCTTCG
>JAPKMS010000293.1 GCA_026645775.1 Anaerolineae bacterium | reverse complement strand
TGCGCCGGCTGGGTGACGTTGCGGCGCGTGCGCAGCACCACGGCATCGGTGTACAGGTGCCAGGCGGCCCAACCGAGCAGGAAGCCCTTCGAGAAGTCGTCCAGGAACGCGCCGCCTTCCAGAACGGCCACGCCCCAGCCCTCTGAAGAGGGTGCTGCGCGATCACCCGGCACGATGGCATTGATGTCGATCGCATCCGGGCCGGCGGCGTACTGCCGCGCCGCCTCACCCTGCACCAACGGCTGCAAGCGGAAGTTGATGCCCTCCAGCATCGAGCGGCGGATGTCCTTCGGGGGGATGCCCTGCATCTCAAATTCGATGCGCCGGTACACGTCGCCGAGCCCGATCTCACGCGAGCGCGCGACGGCCAACAGTTGCCGGCCGTCCCGGTTGAGCAGCCCCAGGGGCGTGCCCGCCGGCGCGCCGACCAGGGGCTCTTCGGCCGGCCGCACCACCCCCCAGGCCGGATCGTTGCGGCACTCCGGGTCGTCCACCAGGACACCAGCCTTGAGGTAAACCCGGCGCAGGATTTCGCGCAGCTCGTGGATCTGCCGCTTGGCGCCGAGTTGGGCGATCGTGCCGAAAATATCGGAGAACGCGCGCCACTGCACCTCGGGCAGGATGTTGCGGCCGATCTGCAGCGGGTTCCAGCGCAAGGGCCGCACCCCGCCGGGCGACAGCTGGCGGATCTCCACGTGGCCCTGCAGGCCCGGCGCGTTGAGCAGCTGCCGCCAGCCCGCGCCGAAGTCCAGCACGATGGTCTTGAGCTGCCAATGCAGCGTGGTCTCGTAGGCCATGCGCACGGCCGCCACGCTCTTACCGTAGCCGGTGTCGCCGCAGAACGCGGTGTGGAAGTGCGCCGCGCGCGTCAGCCGCAGCGCCGCCGTCGTCAGGTCGCCGGTTTCCGGGCTGACCTGGTGCCCCAAGATGGCCTCGCCCTGCAGCTCCGGATAGAAGGCCAGCGGCGGCAGCTTCTCCTGGACGGTGACCGCGGTGCCTTCCTCGAACAGGTTCGGGCACGTGTAGGCGGCCAGCATCATGGGCGTCAGCAGCGTGCCGTTCTCCGTCCACAAGAGGTCAATGCCGAATGGGTCGTTGTCCGGCGTCAACGAGGGCCGAAATGCCAACGCGTGCTGCCGCAAATCCGGGCCGCCCGGTCGGGTCAGCACCGGGGTCGGCACGTTGGGGCCGTGGAACGCCTGCGGCACCAGCGCCTGGGCCGCGCGCTCGCCGTCGTCTGTGGCCAGCAGCAGCGCGGTGGTCATGAAGCCGCCCTCGACGCTGGCCGTGTTCAGCAAGCCCTCCAGGCTGCGCGTCACCTCGGTCAGGCGGATCGCCACGTCGTCCTCGGTCTGCCAGTTGCGGCTGATGGAGACACCCGGCACGATGCCGGCGGACAGGCCGCCGGAGAAGGAGCGCCCCGCGCCCATGCCGATCGCCTGCGCCTCGGACAGGCCCGTGCCGTGGCTGCGGCTGGCGCTGACCCCGCGGCCCACCGACTGGCCCTCGGACCAGCCCTCGGCTGTGGATTCGCCCCATGACTCGGCATCGGCCACACCGCGCGTCGTGCTGTGCGATTGCGCGACCGAGCTGGCGATCGCCCGGCCGCCGCTGATGCCATCGGCGCTGCCCTGGCTGCTGGACCAGCTCTTGGCATCGGCCGTGCCGGTGGAGTCGGCCGTGCCGCGGCCGCTGGACCAGCTGCGGGAATCGGCCGTGCCCCGGCTGTCCGCCGAGCCGACGGTGTCGGTGGTGCCCCACGACTGAGAGGTTGTGGTCGAGGCTGACCCACCGTGGCTCGCGGAGTGACTGACGCCCGTCGACGTGCTCTGGGAGGCGCCGGTGCTGCTGCTGTCGGCGCTGCCGGTCGAGTGCGCGGCGCCCGTCGACATGCTGACGTTGGTCGCGCTGCCGTGGGCGACGCTTTGTCCGATCGTGTCAGCGTTGCCAGCCGTGCTGCCTGTCGCATCGCCCACACTGTGAGCGGCGCCCGTGGTGAAAGTCTCGCTCGTGCCGGTTGACCCGCCGACCGACGCCCCCAGGCCAGGGATGCCGACATTCGCCGAGGCGGTGACCGAGGCGTTGGTGGCATTGGCCTGGCCCTGGCTCTCGGTGGCGGACACGTTGTGTGTACTCGACGTGCCGGCGCTAGCCGTGTGGGCGTTGCTGTCGGTGGTGGTATCGGAGACGCTCGCGCCCCTGGCCGTACCCGCCGAGTGCGTATCACCGGTGGAGTCCGTGTGCCCCGTGCTCTGCGATGTGCCCTGGGATGTCCCGCTGCTGACGCCATCACTCACGCTCCAGCTCGTGCCCTCGGAATGCGCGATGCCTTGCGACTGGCTGGTTGAGTGCGCGGTGGAATCCGTGTGCGACGCGCTGTCGGTGTGGCTGCCGCCCGTCGAACTGCTGGCGCTGTCCGTGTGCGACGCGCTGGTGGTGTGGCTGCCGCCCGTCGAGGAGCCCACCGAATCGGCGTGCGACCAGCCGGTCGAGTCCGTCACGCCCTGGGCGGTGCTGACCCCGTTCGTTTCCGACTGGCTCTCGGTATGGCTCGTGCCGTGGCTCGTGCCCTGGCCGACGCTGTGCCCCCAGGACGCCGATTCGCTTTGGCTCCAGCCGTCGCTGACCGTATCGGCATGGCTGACCCCGGTCGACTGCGATTGACTGACATTCTGGGCGTATGCCTGGCCCAAGGCAGCCGCCAACGGGACCGCGATCGAGAACCCGCCCCCGATGCTGCCCTTCTGGCGCGAGGCCACGCCCGAGGCGACCTGCGCCATGCGGATCATCTTCTGCGTCAGGATGGGCCGGGGGATATGCGCGGCCGTGACCAGGAAAACAAAATCCTCACTCAGCCGCGCCAGGCCGCGCAGCAGGTTCTCGCCCTGCTGGCTCAGGAACTCATCGTCCCCCATGCCGAGGGCGCCATCGCGGCCCAGGCCCTTCTTCGCCAGGCGCGGGTCGGGGTGGCCCAGGATCGCCAGCAGGCGCGGCAGCCGTTGCAGCCGGGTCGTCAGCAGCTCGATGCGCGCCAGGTCGGGGCAGACCGTCCGCGATTGCGGGAAATTCGCCAGGGTCGCCTCCACGGCGGCCATGCGGCGGAGCGCTTCCTGCGCCGCGCGGGTCCGGTCGCTGTGCTCGGCGGCCGCGCCGTAAAACTGCACAACACCCAGGCGCTGGGGCGTGAACGCGCCCCAGGCGGTGTACAGGAAATCGGCCGATGCGTTATACAGGCCGCGCAGTGCGGCCCACTGTTTGCCCAGCATGTCGGGGTCGTCCCGCGACTCAATAGGCAGGTAGGTCAGCTCGCGAAATGCGACCGCGCGGTAGAGGTCGGCGCCGGTCGGCTCCAGCAAATGGAACCACTGGCACTTGACCCGCCCGTGCTCAACCAGAAAACCGTTGTCCAGAATCCTGAATTCCATAGACGCTCAAAATCAGTAGCAAAAAACCGCCGCGCGTTTTCGGTGGCAAAGAACTAACGACTGCCGGGTGCGGTCGCGCCGATCTGCCAGCGGGCCGGCGGTTCACCGGCGCGGTCGCTGGACGGCCGGCCCGCGGCGGGCGGCGGTGTGGCCGGTGGCGCCGATCCAGGCTGCAGCTTCGCCCAGTCGGCCGCGCTGACCAGATACGCCACCGGCCGCTGGCCCCAGCCGGCCACGCAGACCGGCCCTTCGGCGAGCTGCGCCAGGGCCGCGCGCAGATGGGCGCGAAAGTCGCGAATGCTATAGGTTGGCATGGGGGCCATACGAGCCTCTCAACTCAGTTTTTGGCCTTTCAGGGCCGTGTACACACTGCGCCAGACCCGGCGTGTACACGGTTCGGCGCGTGTACAGAACTGTGTACACACTTTCCAACCGTGTACACAGCCACCTGAATCCCTTGTGTACACACCTGCTAACCGTGTACACAGCCGTGTACACGCTCACGCGACCGCAAACGGCAGCCGGAAATCGGCTGCGTCCGGGTCCAACGGCACGGCCGGGGCCCACGCGCTCGGCCAGTAGTGCGTCCACAGGGGCGCGTGCCTGGCGCCGGCCAGGGTCCCCAGGTCGGTGATCACGCCGCGCGCCTGGGCCAGCTCCTGCACCTCCCGGATGAAGGCGGGAGTCTGGGAGGCGAACTCGGTGCAGATGGCAACGAAGCCCTGCAGGGCCAACTGGTTGCGCCATTTGGCGACATGCCTGTGGCGCACGCCGCCTCGGCGCTGCACCTCCACATAGATGCGCTGATCGGACTGCTCGATCAGCGCATCCGGCTCGGCTGAGCCCGGGGCGGGCGGGCAGGCCGCAGTGGCGTAGCCGCGCCGCCG
>JAPKMS010000292.1 GCA_026645775.1 Anaerolineae bacterium | reverse complement strand
CTAACCCGCGCGAGAAAAACGGGGGAATCTCTTAGGGGCTTGGTGTCAGACCCCTTCCCTAGACGGTGTCTCACTGAGGAGGCGCTCTCATGACCGTAAGAAGCTTAGGATGGATGATCGGGGCCATAGCGATTTGTCTGTTGTTGGCAGCGGGCGCCCTCACCCTCAGCCCGGCTGCAACCCCTGTGGCCGCCGCGGCCAACGCGGCCGCCTCTGCGGAGCCCGCCGCGTTGGCGTCTGGCTGGCGGTCAGGCGGGCCTTACGGCGGTGATGTCCGGGCGCTTGCCGTTTCCCCGGAGTTCTCGGTGGATGGGCTGGCGTTTGCCGGGGGCTGGCGGCAGGGCCCTTACGGCATCACCGGCGGCTACGGGATCGTGCGCACCACTGACGCCGGGGCGACCTGGCAGAATACGCAGGATGAACAACACCGCTGGCCCGTGCTCGATCTCGCGATCTCCCCGGCGGTCGCTTCAGACCACACGGTCTATGCCGCCACCGACATGGGGCTGATGCGCAGCACCGACCGGGGCGATACGTGGAGCCATCTGTGGGGCGGCCTGCCCGGCTGTGAGCATGGCTCCGTGTGCCAGGTCGATCGCATGCGCTTGTCGCCCAATTTTGCAACCGATGGTCTCATGATCGCCCTCCACCATCAGGGCGTCCTCTATCGCTCCGCCAGCCGCGGCGACGGTTGGACGAGCGCGTTGCCCCAGACTGTCACTGCGGCCGCCTTCTCCCGCACCGCCACCGGCATCCCGACCATCCTCGCGGCGCAATTCAACGGCGTCAGCACTACCCGCCTGATGCGTTCCACGGATGGCGGCTTTACCTGGGACGAGCTGTTAAGCATGGCTTCGGTTCAGGTGAATGATCTGCTGGAGACGGGCGAAGGTTCGTGGCTCCTGGCCACCGCCAGCGGCGTGAAGCGCCTGGCGCCGAGCGGGAGCAGTTACACGATCGAGCCGGTCGCGCCCGACATCGTC
Source organism: Anaerolineae bacterium (assembly GCA_026645775.1). GTDB lineage: Bacteria > Chloroflexota > Anaerolineae > CG2-30-64-16 > CG2-30-64-16 > MO66. The sequence goes on along the minus strand of JAPKMS010000292.1, from coordinate 23,092 downwards.
GGGCCGGTGAATCGGCTGGCGTTGGCCGGTGACAACGTCTATGCGGCCGCAGACGCAGGCCTATACATCTCGCTGTCTTTCGGCCGCGGCTGGCAGCGTTACGCCGACACGCCGCAGACGCCGTTCAGCGCGGTGGCGCCCTGTCCGCGTTGGGGCGTGTGCCACGCGCTGATGGCCGGCACGCACACCGGCCTGATCTTCACCCCCGATGACAACCTGGTCCCGTGGCGGTGGCTGGCCGGGCCGGTGGCGCTGGAGGCACGCAGCGTGGCCGCCTCACCGGCATACACCGACGATGGAGAGCTTTTTGCCGCCACCACGCAGGGCGTTTTCCACAGCGCCGACCGGGGGATATCGTGGCGCCTGATGGTAACGGGCAACCCGCCGGGCGATGCCACCACTTTTTCCGCGATCAGTGTTTCGCCGGGGTATGCCAGCGACGGCACGGTTTTTGCCGCGTATGAGAATCAGACCCTGGCCCTGGCCGGCCTCTACAAGACCACCGATCGCGGCGTCACCTGGACGCTGCTGCCCGGCATTAACGGCGGCCGCTCATTGACGTTGTCGCCGGCTTACATCAGCGATCACACCGTCTTCATCGGCAACGGCGACCGGTTGTACAAATCCACTGATGGCGGCGGCTCGTGGAATAGCTATCTCATCGCGCCGCCCGAGGATGGGTTTATCCTCTTTGAGCTGGCCGTTTCGCCCGCCTACGCCGGCGATCATACTTTGTTTGCCACGGGGTATGGCCGCGTTCGCCGCAGCACCGATGGGGGCGTGACGTGGGGCTCGTTGAATAGCTTTGGCCCGTCCTACGGTGTGGCCATCTCTCCGAATTATGCGGCCGATGGCACGGTCTGGCAGACCTATCGGGCCACCGAGAGCGCGGGTGATGGCACACCCGACAGCGGCGTGCTCCGCGCCACCGACCGGGGCGCGATCTGGAGCCTGGCGACCTTCGGGCTGCCGGGCGGTTATGAGCCATACCCGATATCACTGGCCGCCTCGCCCCGCTACGCGACCGACAAGGCGGTCTTCACCCTGTTGCACGGCCAGTTCGTTGCCAGCGAAAGCCACAGCCTGTATCGAGCGATCGAGGGTGGCAACTGGTGGACCGATCTCGGCGCGGCGCCGGGCAATCCGGATACCAACGACCTCGTCGTCACCGGCTTCTCGACGGGCTGGCTGACCGCACACGCCGCGACCACGGCCGGCGTCTGGCACTATGAGGCCGCGTACGAAGAGCGGGTCGCAGCCGGCGGGTTTGAGGGCGGTGCGGAGCTGGACAACTTCTGGCAGCGCCCACTCACCCCAGCTACAGCCCAGATCAACACAGCCTATGCCCATACCGGCCGCCAGAGCCTGCGCACCGGCATCGACGGCGGCGCGGACGTCTACAGCTATTCGTCAGCCAATCAGTACGTGACGATCCCGGCCGGCGCCGCGAGCGCGACCCTCCGCTTTTGGTGGTACCCCATCTCAGCCGAAGGCCCGCTGGCTGCGGCGGCCGCGCCCGGTCGTGCTGAGCTGGCCGCGTTGGCGCAGGCTTTCGAGGGCGGCGCCCCTAACGAAGTGCTCAGCGGCGACCGGCAGTATGCGCTGCTGCTGGATTCGGGCGGCGCCATCCTGAAGACCCTCCTGTGGACGCGCAGCAACGCGCGGTCCTGGCAGCAAGCGACCTTTGATCTGACAGCGTTCCGGGGCCGAACCCTCCGCATCGCGTTCGGCAGCTTCAATGACGGGCAGGATGGCAGAACAGCGATGTACGTGGACGACGTCTCACTGATCGCGTCCTGGCCCGTGCCTACGGGGCCGGTTCCTACGCCAACTGCAACGCCCACGCTCGGTCCGAGCGTGCCGCGTGCCTACTTGCCGCTGATCTTCAAGCGGTATGTGGCGCCCCCGCCGGCCACCGCAACGCGTACGGCGACGCGCACGGTGACGCCGGTTCGCACGTCTACCGCGACCGCGACGGCGGCCCGCACCGCCACCCCGACCGCGACGCCGACCGCGACGCCGACCGAGCCCGCAGCGGATCTGACCTCGCGCTGGCTGCGCGCGCTGGTGGTGGAGCCTGGGGATCACGGCCGTCTGTGGGGCATCACCAACGCCGGCTACCTGATCGGCAGCTCTGATCGCGGCGCCACCTGGGGCTATCCAGCACAACCGCTCCTGGAAGGCATGCCCCTTCGGCCCTCCTTTATCGGCATGGATTACAATCATCCGACGACGCTGTATCTGGGCGCCATCGCCGATGGTTTGTGGCAGAGCACCGACGCGGGCGTCACGTGGGAGAAACGCCATCCGATCTATGCCGGCCCGGTCACGGTCGGGTTGGACAACCCGGCGGTGCTGTGGATCGGCAACTGGGATGCGACCTATCGCCCGCTGGCGCGGAGCGACATCGGCGGCCTGGCCTGGTCGACGGCGGGCCAGGGCATGTCCTGGTCCGACAGCGTCACCGCGCCGATTCTGATCGATCCACAGGCACATAACGTGATGTATAACCTGGCGATGGGTGCGCGAGGCACCTCCTTCTTGAACCGAAGCTTCGAAGGCGGCATCTGGGAAACCATCCCCGCCCCATTCCACCAGACGGTAAACACCTACGCAAGCCCCGGCTTGATGCTCGATTCGGCCACACGCGGCCTCTACATCGGCAGCCCCGATCGCACCCTCTACGTCAGCTACAACGCCTATACGCCGGTGCGTGACGAGGTCGAGTGGCGGGCAGTGCATCTCTTCAGCCATCAGCCCATCCCGCTGGCGGTGGGCGCGGGCCCGAACGGCGCTGCGCTCTATGTGAGCCTGAACGACACTAACGGCGACACCCGCTCACCGGGCCGCACGCTGCGCAGCGATGATGGCGGCAACACCTGGACGCCGTTGGACATCCCCCCGGCGCCCGATGAGCTGCCCACGCCGACCGCGACACCGACGGCCACACCGGCCGCGCCCGTGGTGACACCGGCCACGTGTTATGAGGGACTCGTCAATGGCGGTTTTGAGACGGCCGGGGGCTGGATCATCCGCTCCAACCCGGTGCTGGCGGCCTATGTGACCGATCCGGCCCGCAGCGGCGCGCGCAGCATGCGCACCGGCATCGCCATCGGCGGCGCGAATGTGGAAAGCTACTCGCCTGTCGAGCAGGCGGTGACGTTCGGCGCGGTGGCGTCGGCGCAACTGACCTTCTGGCGCTCCAACTTCTACGACGACGGACTGGCGAATGTAAGCGAGCCTGGCAGCGATATGGTCGGGGCAGGAATGGCCCTGCCGGCCACGGAAGCGGCCCTGGGCCAGGCTGCGTTCCCCAATGACTTCTTCTATCTCATCGCCATCCATGACGACGGCGCCATTGATTGGCTGTGGCACGAGGCGATCAATTGGCCGGATTGGCGCGCGCTGACCCTGGACGTGAGCCGCTACGCGGGGGAGCACATCCGCTTCCAGTTCGGCACCTACAACAACGGCACGATCGGCGCCAGCCACACCTATGTGGACGACGTCACGCTGCGCATCTGCGCGTCGGCCGGGTCGCTGATGCGCCGGGTGTTCGGCCAGCCGGCGATGAACACGATCTACGCCGACGTTGGGGGCAGGCTCCTCCGTTCGGACGACGCCGGCGACACGTGGCAGGCGTCGGGCGTGGCGCTGCCCGAACACACCATCCTCAGCGCCGACCCCAACACACTCTATGCCGGGGACGGCTTTCCGTGCTACAAAGGCGGCGATCCGGCGCCCATGTGGCACACCACGGACAGCGGCCAGACCTGGCACCAGCAGATCAACGGCGTCAACCTGAAGCCGTTGGCTGCCCACGCCACCGTAGCGTGGCTCTACGCCGCCGGCTGCAACGGTCCCTACCTCAGCGGCGACGGTGCAGAGACTTTCTGGCATCAGCCTGACCCACTGTTCAGCGTGTACGATGTTAACTCCATCGCCCCGGTGGAGGACTGGTGGACCGAGATCTGGGTCGGCGGCATCAGCGAAGGCGGCGGGGGTGCGGTGCTGGTCAGCCGCGACGTGGGCGCAAGCTGGCAGCAGTCCACGCCGTTGTATCTTGACATGGGCTGGCTGGGCGAGGTCACGCTGGATCGCTACACGCCGGGCCGGGTCTACGCGCCGGCCTACAACGGCTTCTTCTACACGCCCGATAACGGGCTGACCTGGCTCAATGACTCCCAGGGACTTGAGAACGTGATTGGCGGCATCCGGCCTTCGGGGCTGTATGCCCTGGCCCAAGACCCCCTCGATCCTGCCCATCGGCTCTATCTGGGCACGCGGCGCGGCTTGTACACCCACGTGCCGGGTGCGGACACCTGGCGCATGGTCGTGGGCCAGCCATTCGATCAAATGCAAATTGATGACCTGTTGATCCTGGACGGCGCGCCCCATCGGCTGTACGTCACGACGTCGGCGGGGGTGTTCCTCTACGATCTGCGCTCGCTGCCGCCGGCGCCTGGTACAAGATCACCGGGTTGGCCTACGATGGGATGACGGTGGACGACCTGTTGACGCTCAACGGCGCGCCGGATGATCTGTATGTCACCACGACGTGGGGCGTCGTTGTCTATGACCTCGCGCTGACGTCGCCGTAAGGTTGACGACATGGAGTTGAAGGATCGCGTTTGACATCTCCTCTGATCTCTCCTATACTCGCTCCTGCTGCATAGCGAAGCTGAACAGAGGATGATGTTGTAGATGAATGTGTCGACCAAGAGAACCCAAATCGCCAGCGCAGTGCTGATCGGGCTTCTGCTGCTGGCGCTTTTCTTGCCCGCCCTTCGCTGGCTGGTTGGCGAATGGCTGGGCAACGATTACTACTCCCATGGGCCGTTGGTGCCGCTGATTTCAGCGTTCTTTGCCTGGCGGCTGTGGACCAAGTGGCCGCTGGAAACCCGCCGCATCAGCTCGGCCACCGGCGGGTTGATCCTCGGGGTGGCTGGGCTGGCGGTGTATCTCTACGCCCTGCTGCAACGCGCCTATTTCGTGGCCTCGCTGGCGGTGATTTTTGTGATTGCCGGGCTGGTTTGGTATCTGCTGGGCGCGGTCGCGTTGCGTCGCATGGCCTTCCCGATCTTGTTTTTGTTTTTCATGGTGCCGCTCCCCTTTGTTGAGCCGCTCAGCGTGCCGTTGGCGCAGTTCACCGGCGTCGTCTCGTCGCAATTTGTCCGCCTGTTCGGCGTGCCCATCACCGTCAACGGCGCGCAGGTGAGCCTGCCCAACGCGAACCTGGTCGTGGGCGCGCAATGCAGCGGGTTACGCTCTATCGTGACACTGCTGACCCTGGTAGGGCTGATGGTGTTCGTGCTGCAGGGGCCCTGGTGGAGCAAGCTGCTGCTGGCACTGAGCAGCATCCCCATCGCCACCCTGGGCAATGTGATCCGTGTCTCCTCGCTGTTGGGTGTGGCAAACCAGTGGGGCGCGGACGTCGGGTTCAAGTACTATCACGATTACTCCGGCATCGTGTTCTTTTTGAGCGCGCTGCTGTTGCTTGTGTTGTTCAGTCGGGTGGTAGGATGTCGAGAGATCAGAGAAGACTTATTCTAGTCATCGTGCTGCTGGCGGTCGCCGTGGGGGCGATGCTCCTGATCAGCCAGCGCAACCGGCTTGGCGTTGGCTCAGCCGGCGGATATGAGTTCGTGGCCGATGTCGATAATTGGCAGCGCACCGACCGCGAGCGGGCGGTGACCTCGCCGTACAACTTCAACCTCGGCAGCGACCTGAACCAGTTGCCAATGCAGATCGGCGATTGGACCGGCACCGATGAGCCCCAGACCAACCTGGAGGTTTTCATCTTGCTGGAACCGGAGCAGTACATTCAGCGGATTTACCGGCTGCCCGATGGCCGTTTCGTCTGGCTGAGCTTGATCGGGAGCCGGAAGTCCAAGAGCTTCCACTCGCCGCAGATCTGCTATGACACCGATGGTTGGAAAACCGAGGCCAGCTCCGTGCCCGTAGCTTTGGCCCAGGGCGAGATCTACGCCTTGCAGTTGATGGCCAAGAAGTCGTTTGGCGCCAACGACACCGCCGAGCACCTGGTGACTTACTTCTACCTGTGGCCGAGTTATGCGCGCAACGCCCAAGATGGCATGGTGCTGCTCAAGGTGACTTCCCCCCTGCACGGGACGCAGGAAGACACCGTGGCGCTGCAGAACGACTTCCTTCGGCTGCTGTTCACATCCGCGCGGAGCTGAGAAACTAACCCCAAAATAGGACGCGGACGAGCGCGGACACTTGCACCTGCGCTTCGGCGCAAGTTCAGGTGTGAACGCGGATGACGGCATTTTCATCTTTGCCTGTGTCTATCCCTGATTCTATCTCACAACAACAGGGCCCCCCGGTACACGTACCGGGGGGCCCTGTTGTTTTCGGGATCGCCGGTCGCAAGCGGCGCTGGGGAGCGCTTCCTGCGATCGGGTGGTCAGGCGGAGCCGCATCGATCCGATGCGGCTCCGGTCAAAGCTAGTCGTTTTTCCGGCGGCGGGACCGCACCCGGAGCTGAGCGTAGCCGGCCAGACCGGCCAGGCCACTGCCCAACAGCAACAGCGTGCCGGGTTCGGGGACCTCGTTCGGCATGAAGAAGTAGTACACGTCCACCGTCACTTCGTTCGACTGCCGCGGGGCGCCTTCGGTGAAGGCAACCGTGGCCATGTTGGTGATCGTGTAGAGCAGGGTCTCGGGTTTGCCGGTCGGGATCTCGGCCAGACGGATGGTCTTGGCCGTGATGACGACCGTCACCGTCTCGTTCGGGCCGAGCACGCCCACATTCACCGTCCACACGCGGGTGGCCGCGTTGTAGCTGGCCGTGCCCTTGGAGGTGGTCAGGCTTACTTCTTCGAGGTTGGGGCTGATCCCATCCGTCAACACGACGTTGGTGGCGTTCGCCGTGCCGCTGTTCTTCAGGGTGACCGTAAAGACCACCGTCTCGCCCATGTGCGCCTTGGCGGTGCTGGCAACCTTGAAGATCTCCGGCTTGACCGTCGCATTCAGCGGGTTGCTGACCTGGGCGACCTTTTCGGGGCCCTGGTCGGCCTTCAAAGTGGCCTTGTTGTCGATCGTCAACGCATTCCACTCAGCGAAGCTCATCGCAACATTGGCCTGCCCCGTCAGCCCGACGATGGTCAGGTTGACAGTGACTTTGAAACTCGCACAGACGTTGGCGCCGGGGGCGATCGTCCCCACGTTCCACGTCAGCATCTGGGTGGCTTCATTGTACACAGCGCCGGCCGAGGCGCTGCCCGGCACGTAGGTCGTGTTAAGCGGGATCACATCCGTCAAAACCGCGCCGGTCGCATTGCCGTTGCCGGTGTTGGCGTAGCACAGGTTGTAAGTGAGGGTGTCGCCCGGCTTGACTTCGCCCACCGGATCGGCTGTCTTGGTCAGGCTGAGGATCGGCTCGGCGTGCACGCGGACGATGTCGGTGGCTTCGTCGGTGACTTTGGCATCATCGACGATGGTGACCGTGTTGAAGATGTAGCTGTTGTTCGGCAGCGGCATCTTCACATGGACCTTCACGGTCACGGAGCCGCTGGTGCCCGGTTCCAGCGTTCCCAGGTTCCAGGTCACCAGGCGGGTGACCGGATCGTAGGTGCCGCCGTTGCTGGCTTCCAGGAATTCAACCTGCATCGGCATGGGGTCCTTCAGCACGACGTTGGGCGCTGCCTCGCGGCCGCTCACCGAGTAGCTGATCGTGTAGACCATGTCGGCGCCGGCCTCGACCGGTTTGCCGGCCGGCACATCGTTGACCTTGCGTACGGTCAAGATGTGACCATCGGCGTAGCTGAAGTCCGCCGTCAGCACAGCGTTGCCGCCGGTGATGGTGGCGGTATACGGGCTGGTCTGGCCGTTGTTGTTGGTATTGGGCAGGCCATAGGTCTGGGTGTAGCCCGGCAGGCGGCCATTCAGGTCGGTTACGACGACCTGGTACGTGCCATCGGGCAGGCCGGTGAACAGATAGCTGCCGTCGTCCGCGGTGGTTGTGGTGGCGACCACCACATCGTCCGCGGTGCCGAACTTGCCGTCCGGGCCGGCCGTCACCAGGCTCAACGTGACGCCGCCGATGCCGCGCTCAGTCGGCCCCGGCTCGAACACGCCATTGCGGTTGCCATCGTAGAATACCAGGTCACCGATCGAGCCAGCGAATTTGTCGCCCTTGTAGCCGAAATCGGCAGCCAGGTAGGTCTGGCCCGCGGCCAGGGTGATCGGGCCCGCCGGATCGGCGCCACCCGTCAGGGTCAGGCCGGTCAGCACGTTGCCCGTGTCAGTGACATTGACGCAGTAGACGCCAGGCACGACGCCGGTGAACAGGTAGCTGCCGTCGCCTGCGGTCGTAGTCTGTGCCGCGATGGTGTCATCGGCGGTGCCGCACAGGCCATCGGGCCCGGCCTTCACCAGATCGAGCGTCACGCCGCCGATACCGACTTCGCCCGGATCCTGGACGCCGTTGCCGTTCGCATCGCTCCAGACGCGGTCACCGATCACGCCGGTGTCCGGGCCGGGGCCATAGCCGAAGTCCGCATCCTTGTACTTCTGGCCGTCTGCCAGCACGATCGGGCCGTTCGGGTCATGGCCGCCGGTGAGGACCAACCCGGCCGGCACAGTGGCGTTCAGCACATCGACGCAGTAGGAGCCGGCCGCGACGCCAGTGAAGAGGTACTTGCCGCTGGCATCGGTGGTGGTGTTGGCGACAGCCAAGTCATCGGCGGTGCCGCACAGGCCGTCGGGGCCCGCATTGTAGAGCACAAGGCCCACGCCGCTGATGCCCGGCTCGCCCGGCTCTTGGATGCCGTTGCCGTTTGTGTCGTACCAGACCGTGTCGCCGATGCTGCCTTCCGGCGTCTGCACGACGTTGGTCTTCTGGTCAGCAGTTTGTTCCTTGCCAGGCTTGTAGTCCGAGATGGTCGCCTGGTTGATGATCTGCAAGCCGTTAGGGAAGTCCTTGTTGACCTTGACGACGACCGAGAAGGAGCCAGTGTCGCCGGGCACCTTGTCGCCCACCGTCCAGGTGACCGTATTCGTGGCAGGGTCATAGACGCCGCCATCCGTGGCGCTGACGAACTGGGTGCCGAACGGGATCGGATCCGTGACGACGATGTCGTCCGCGTATTCGTTGCCGGTCACACCCCAGGAGATGGTGTAGGTCAGCTCAGCGCCCTTTTCCACCGGATCAGGGGCATCGGTCTTGGCGATGGTCAACACGTGATCCGCATGGATCGTGCTGGTTGTCGTGGCCTGCACGGGCGTGGAGCCCGGCGTCTCATCGCTGAAGCCCACGGTGTTGACCAGCTCGGTGTTGTTGTATTGCGGCGCCGGCACGTTTACCACGACGGTCAGGGTGCCGTTCTTCGGCGTCATCAACTCGCCCAGGTTCCAGGTGACTTTGCGCGTGGCCGGGTCATAGACACCGCCATCGCTGGCGTTGACGAAAGTGACCCCGGCGGGCAAGGTATCCACCACAGTGGCGTTCTTGGCCGGCTCATTGCCGGTGACCGCCCACTTGATGGTGTAGGTCAGATCGCTGCCGGCTTCCACGGGATCGGGCGAAGCCGTCTTTTCGATCTTCAGCTCGTGGCTGCTGCGCACGGTGCTGATCACGCTGGTATTGGCCTTGTCGCCGGCCTTGTCGGTGATGACGGCCGCGTTGGTCAGCTTGGTGCCGTTGTACAGCGGCGTGGCCACCTTCACAGTGACCTGGTAGGAGCCATCGGTCACGGGCGTGACATCGCCCAGCAGCCAGGTCACGGTGCGCTGGGTTGGATCGTACAGGCCGCCATCCGTGGCGCTGACGAAGCTGACGTTGCCGGGCAACGTGTCGACGATCGTCACTGCGTCGGCGAAAGCGTTACCGCCCACCACCCAGTCGACGGTGTAGGTCAGGTTCGTGCCGGCGTCGACTGGTTCGGGCGCGGCTTTCTTGGTGATGCTCAGCTCGGCCTTGGCGAAGACATCGGTGGGATCGGAGGCCGTGTTGTCGGTCAGATCCATCTCACCAGGGGTTGATGTGCTGATGCTGGCCGAGTTGGTGAGGGTGCTGGTGCCGGCGACGAACACCGGGTCCAGCTCAACGGTGACAGACACCTGGCCCCCCTGGCCGATGTCGACTGTGCCCACGTTCCACTTCACCGTGTGGGTGGCGCTATCGTACACGCCGCCGTTGGTGGCGCTGACGTAGCTGACGTGTTCCGGCAACTTGTCCACGATGGTGACATCGGCGGCCGGGCCGTAGCCGTAGTTCTCGTAGTTAACGGTGTAGGTAAGCTTGTCGCCAGGGGCGGCCAGGTCCACGCCGTCACTCTTAGCGATCTTCAGCTCGGGGTTGTAAAGCGGGATGACGCCCTGGCCGAACCAGGCGCCGCTCTCGCCGGTCGAGGTCACCTCTTTGGCGCCCGTCTTTTCCGACTCGGCCTGCAGGATCAACCAGGTGGCGCCCGCAGGGATTTTGACGGTCAGCTTGACGACCGACCATTGGGGCGAGATATTGCCGCCGACATTGGCCGACGGCCCCTGGCCGTCCACCCACCCCGTCAGGCTCGTCACCGGCGCATGCCACACAGTGGTGCCACAGGTCGACGAGACAAAGGCGTTTTCGACGACCCGGTGGCCGCCGTTGCTGCCCACGGGCGGGTTAGCATAGTAGTACACGATGCTGTTGGGCGCTGTGCCGGTGCCGCTTGCTTCCCAGATATTTTCCTCGCGGCAGGTGTTTATATGATCAGTGCCGGCATGGTGCAGATAGAAGGTGCCTTCGCGCTCCACCGGGGCGGGCGGGAAGGTGAAGGTCATGGCATCGGTGGTGCCTTCGTTGACCGTTCGCTCCCAGTAGTAGTCCATGTTATCGAACACGTCTACCTGGTTGGGCCGCGCGCAAGCGCCGGTCTTGTACACTACCACGAGGCTGATGCCGTTGCGGCGAACATCGGTGGGGTTGACAGCCTCCCAACCGGTGATGTCCAGCTTGTTGGTGCCCTGCTGGATCAGGTTGGCGCCCTTCGGGCCGACATCGGCCCGCCACATGTACCAGTCCGCATCGTAAGGACCGATAGCTTTGGAGTCGACCTTGTTGCCCAAGATCGTGGCGCCGTTGACATCGAGATCGCTCTGATTGGGCGCGTTGGGTGCGCCCAGATCCTGAGTGCCTACCCACATCAAGTAGGCATCGACGACCGGGCCAGGCACATCCAGCCGCAGCGTATAGGGCGTATTCCCCGACCACATGCCGCGTCCGGTCGTGGCAACATCGAAGCAGCCGTACTTTGGATAGCCGGATACTTCCTGGTAGGGTGCGCCCTCACCGAAGGCAGCACCGCCTGTAACCAGCACAAGAGCAAAGACCATAAAGACCAGCAGTCCGAGGGCAGGCGCCTTGCGCCGCTGTAGAGATTGGGACATAGACCTCCTCCGTAAAGCAAGAGTTTTTGGGGAAAAGACATCGACGACAGCAAATGAACTAGGCCTGACCCAAGCAACACCGGGGCCAGAGATGGTCAGGCGGGCCGAGAGCACGAGTAGGATGGCCGACCAGGCGCGCGATCAGTCGGTTGGCAATACCCGCCTCGGCGTTGGAATGCCGGACGTACCAACCAGGGGAAAGATGCATTACCGGTGAAGATCCGAGGCGAAAGGCCCCGGCGATGAAGGCAAGCAAGAACTGCCTCCGGTCACGTTCGCTATGGCGCTAGGCGGACCAACAAGACAGCGGAGATTATAGCATTGTGCCTTGAGTCTGTCAACGGCAAAAGGTTGGATTCAAATGACACTTCTTTCATTTAAAGCGCTGAAATAACGCATCGAAACCTCACCGTGGCAGATGGTTTGACACCGGGCGCGCGGGTATGGTAGACTCAGGGCCTTATTAAGTTAGATTTTGGGAGAAGGCGCCTGGCGCTTACGCTGGTTTTGAAAGTGTCAGGCGCCTAAAATCTAGCTTAACGGAGCCCTCAGCGTCAAAACTTAATATCGGGTGATGGCGTGCCAGTGGTGCGGGCCTGTGGGCCGATACGCTGGCGGCGCCGAGCAGGGGAGCTAGGTGAGCCTGGCTGAGAGGTTGGCCCCAACCCATGGCCGCGGGAATCCCGCGCATCGGGTTGACATGCCGACGACCCAACGAACCTGACGGGTAATGCCGGCGTAGGGATGCAGTGGGCCAACAACGACGGGCAGCCTGACAGGGCTGCTTTTTTGTTGTCCGGCGCTGGTTTGGGTCAGCGAGCAGTGGGAGGTTGTCCGGTGAGAACATTCCTGGTAGGCGGCAGTCCCGCGGGGCACGCGCCACACGCCCTGGCGCCGGCCGCGGGCGACCGCGTCATCGCCGCCGATCATGGCGCACACCATGCGCGGCTATGGGGCTGGCCGGTGCACCTGCTGATCGGTGACCTGGACTCGCTTTCCCCCGCCGATGTCGCCGCCGCCGAGGCCGCGGCAGTGCCCATCCGCATCGCACCCCGCGCCAAAGATGAGACTGACCTGGAGTTGGCGCTGGCCGAAGCCGTGGCGCAGGGCGCCGAAACCCTCATCCTGTGTGGGGTTCTCGGCGGCCGGAGCGATCACTGGCTGGCCAATCTGCTGCTGCTGGCGCGGCCGGAGCTCCGTGGCAAGGACGTGTGCATCGCCGATGGCCGGGAAACGATCCGCTTGCTGCGCGGCGATGCGGCGTCCAGCCTGACGCTGTCTGGCACGGCCGGCGACCTGCTCTCGCTGCTGCCCATCGGCGGCGATGCGGTGGGGGTCTCGACGGCCGGACTGGCTTATCCGCTGGCGGATGAGACGCTGTTCCTGGGCCAGGCGCGCGGGGTCAGCAATGTGTTTGTCGGGCCGGCAGCCCGGGTGTGGCTGCGCCAGGGCCTGTTGATGGTGATTCATCGCTTCACTGGAGGTGAAACGTGTCTCGAAGATTTCTCTTGATGCTTCTGACGCTGGGCTTGTTGCTGGGCGGCTGCGTGACGCCAACCCCGACCGTCGCGCCCACTCCCCAGCCGCTTACGGCCACGGCGACCCCTGCGGCCACGGTTGCGTCTGCGCCCACGGCGGCCGGCGAACGCACGCTCACCGTGATGACGCACGACAGCTTCAGCGTGAGCGAGGGCGTAGTGGCGGCGTTCCAGGCGCGCTGCGGCTGCCGGGTTCAGTTCTTAAAGTCCGGCGATACCGGCCTGGCCCTGAATAAGGCCATTCTGAGCCGGGGCAACCCGCTGGCCGATGTCTTCTATGGCGTCGACAACACGTTCATGAGCCGCGCACTTGCCGCCGATATTTTCGAGCCGTACGCCTCGCCGGCGCTGGCCCAGATCCCGGACGAATTGGAGCTCGACCCCGAACACCGGCTGCTGCCCGTCGACTTCGGCTATGTGACCCTCAACTACGACAAGGCTTATTTCGTCGACAACGCCGTCCCGTTGCCCCAAACGCTGCGCGACCTCACGCAGCCGGCCTATCGCGGGCTGTTGGTGGTGGAGAACCCGGCCACCTCGTCCCCCGGCCTGGCCTTCTTGCTGACCACCCTGGCGGTGTTCGGCGAGGAGGGCAGCTACACCTACCTCGATTTCTGGCGCGATCTGCGGGATAATGACGTCTTTGTGACGGATGGCTGGGAGGATGCCTATTACGGCCAGTTCAGCGGCGGCAGCGCCCAGGGCGATCATCCTCTAGTGGTGAGCTATGCCACCAGTCCGGCTGCCGAAGTCTATTTTGCTGATCCGCAGCCGGCCGAGGCGCCGACCGGCAACATCCTGCCGCCCGGCGAGAGCTTCCGCCAGGTTGAGTTCGTGGGGATCCTCAAGGGCGCCAAGCAGCCGGATCTGGCCCGTCAGTGGGTCGATTTCATGCTGGACGAGACCTTCCAGGCCGACATCCCGCTGCAAATGTGGGTGTATCCGGCTCGCACCGGTGCGCCGCTGCCCGAGGTCTTTACTGCCTACGCTGCGACCCCGACTGGGGCTGCGGCCATGTCGCCGGCGCAGATCGAAGCAGGGCGCGAGGGGTGGCTGAAGGCCTGGACGGACACTGTGTTGCGGTAGCGCAAAACGTCTGCCCCGTAGCGAGTGGCTTGTTACGGGGCGCCCCAGTCGGATGAACATCTTGAGACAACGCAACGCGCGCGACAACGCGCTCTACCTCCTGCCGCTGGCGTTCCTTGCGGTCTTCTTTTTCTACCCGCTGGCCGCGGTGGTGTGGCGGAGCTTTGCGCCGGAGGGGCGGCTTAACCTGGCGCCGCTGGCGGCGTTGTGGCGTGAGGCGTATTTCGGTCGCGCCCTCTGGTTCACCACCTGGCAGGCGGTGCTCTCCACCGCGTTGACCCTGCTGCTGGGGATGCCGGCCGCGTTCGTGTTTGCCCGTTACCGCTTTCCGGGCAAGAGTTTGCTGCGCGCCCTGACCACAATCCCCTTCGTGATGCCGGCGATGGTGGTCGCGGCAGCCTTCACCGCACTGCTGGGCCCGCGCGGCACGCTGAATACACAGCTCATGGCCTGGTTTGATCTGAGCCGCCCGCCCATCCAATTGCAGCAGACCATCTGGCTGATCCTGCTGGCGCACGCGTTTTACAACACCACGGTGGTGGTGCGGGTAGTGGGCGGTTTCTGGGCCAATCTGGACCCGCGGCTGTCGGAGGCCGCGCGGGTGTTGGGGGGCAACCGGGTGCGCGTCTTCCGCGAGGTCACCCTGCCGCTGCTGCTGCCCGCCATCGCGGCAGCCGGGCTGTTGGTGTTCCTGTTCTGTTTTACCAGCTTCGGTGTGATCCTCATCCTCGGCGGCCCGCGCTTTGCCACCCTCGAAGTGGAGATCTATCGGCAGGCCATTACCTTGTTCCAACTGCCCGAAGCCGCGGCCATCAGCCTGGCGCAGATCGCGCTGACGTTCGTCGTGATGGCGATTTACACGCGGGTGCAGGCGCGCGCCTCGCTGCCGCTGAACCTGCGCCCGGCAGAGTCCACCGCGGTGCCGCCGACTACGCCCGGCCAGATTGCCGCAGTCGCCTTGACGGCCTTTGGCCTGCTGGTTTTTCTGGCGGCGCCGCTGACCGCCCTGGCCGTGCGCTCATTGGCCCCCGGCGCCCCGCTGCGTTTCTACCAGGAGCTGTTCGTCAACCGTACCAGTTCAATCTTCTATGTGCCGCCCGGCGCGGCGATTCGCAATAGCCTGGTTTTTGCTGTGTTCACCACGGTTTTGGCGCTGACCATCGGCACGGTGACGGCGACCTTACTGGCGCGCGGCCGGGGTCGTCTCGTGCGCATCCTGGACCCGGTCGTGCTGCTGCCCCTGGGCACCTCGGCGGTGACGTTGGGGTTCGGCTATGTGCTGGCGTTGGGCCGGCCGCCGTTGGATCTCCGCGCCTCGCCCGTGTTGGTGCCGATCGCACATACGTTGGTGGCCTTTCCGTTTGTGGTGCGCACCCTGTTGCCAGTCCTGCGCGGGTTGAATCCCGATTGGCGCGAGGCCGCGGCCGTGTTGGGCGCGTCACCGTGGCAGGTGTGGCGCGAAGTTGAGCTGCCTATCGTGGCCCGCGCCCTCCTGGTGAGCGCTGTGTTTGCATTCACCGTCAGCATGGGTGAATTTGGCGCCACGCTGCTCATCGCGCGTCCTGAGTTCCCCACCATGCCGGTGGTGATCTTCCGGCTGTTGAGCCAGCCCGGCGCGCTCAACTATGGCCAGGCCATAGCCATGAGCACGCTTCTGATGGCGATCTGTACGCTCGGTTTTGTGTTGATCGAACGATTTCGCGTCGGCGAGGTCGGCGAATTCTGATTCGAGGCGCTCATGCTTTTGGACGTTTCCGGAGTTTCCAAAGCTTACCCTGGCCTGCCGGTCTTGAAAGAAATCAGCTTCCAAGCCGCGCAAGGTGAGATCGTCTGCCTGCTGGGGCCTAGCGGCTGCGGCAAGACCACGCTGCTGCGCATTGTGGCCGGCCTGGACACGCCGGATACCGGCCGGGTGTGCTTTGACGGCCAGGATCTGGCGGGCGTGCCCGTACACCGGCGCAACTTTGGCTTCATGTTTCAGGATTACGCTCTCTTTCCGCATCGCGACGTGATGGCCAATGTCGCGTTCGGCCTGCGTATGCAGATGAGCTCACCCGCGGAGATCACGGCGCGCGTGCGCGAGATGCTGGCCTTGGTCGAGTTGAGCGGCTACGAGCGCCGACGCGTGCTCGAACTTTCGGGAGGCGAGCAGCAGCGCGTGGCGTTGGCCCGCAGCCTGGCGCCCCGGCCGCGGCTGTTGATGTTGGACGAGCCGCTGGGTGCATTGGATCGCGCGCTGCGCGAACAGTTGATGAACGACCTGCGCGGGATCCTGAAGCGGGTGAACGTGACCGCCCTGTACGTGACCCACGACCAGGAAGAGGCGTTTGCCATCGCCGATCGGGTGTTGATCCTGCGCGCCCAGCCCGAATCCGGCGCGGGCGGCTGGATCGAGCAGGACGGCACGCCGCAGCAAGTCTATCGGCGCCCGGCGACCGAGTATGTGGCGCGTTTCCTTGGCTTCAAGAACCTGGTGGCGGGGGTGATCGCATCCGCGCCCAGGCGGTCGGACGCAGGGGCAGGGGCCGTGGTCGTCGATACGCCGCTCGGACGGTTGGCTGTGACGGATGCGCCGGAGCGTCGGGCGCCGGGTCAGCCGGTGACCGTGCTGATCCGCCCGGAGGCTGCCCAGGTGCGCACCGACGATGGTGACCGTGTCGGTCGCGCGAATGCGATCGCCGGGCGGCTGCTGGAAGCCTCGTTCCGCGGCAGCTACTACTTGATCCGCACCGAACACGCCGGCGGCGTGACGCTCACGTGTGAAGCCTCGGCTACCGACGCTGATCTGCCGGCGGTAGGCGGCGAACTGGTCCTGTGGTTGGATCCCGCGGCCGTGACGCTGTTGGCGCCCTCAGAAAGAACTTAAGTTCTACTGGATTTGACAGTCGGACGGATCAGGTGTATGCTATAGTCCTAGCGCTGGTCCTATCACACACGCACAGTTCAGTTGATTCACGCCGAATCAGAAAGGTAGAGCTTCCATGTATCAGCGAGTGATTATTGCCGGAAATGTCGGCAAGGATGCCGAAATGCGGTACACCCCCAACGGAGTGCCCGTCACCAGTTTCAGTGTCGCCGTCAACCGCCGCTGGAGCAGCGCCAGCGGTGAACAGCAGGAGAAGACCACGTGGTTCCGGGTGACTTGCTGGCGTAAGCTGGCAGAGACGGCCGGACAATATGTGAAGAAGGGCATGAAAATTCTGGTCGAGGGCGAAGTCGAGGCCCAGGCCTACCTCGACCGCGAAGGCAACGCCCGCGGCACCCTGGAGTTAACCGCCTCTACATTTAAGTTTCTGAGCAGCCGCCAGGAATCGGGCGAGGCCGGACCCGGTGCCCCAAGCGGTGGCGACGAATTCCCGGTTCACGAGGACGACATTCCGTTCTAGGGAGCGAGCCCCAGGGAACCGGGATGACACAGAACGAGGCACAACCGCATAGGTTGTGCCTCGTTGTCTTGTGGGGTGCATTGACGAACTGCTGCGATTCCGCTACACTACCGCTGCTGACCGCCTAACCATTCCCCGCAAAGGAGCTGCCCCATGACGCAACCGAACCAACCGCCCACCCAGATCAACATCGAGCTGCCGGCCGATCTGGAGGCGACCTACAGCAACTTCGCCATCATCAACCATTCGCCGTCCGAGATCGTGATCGACTTTGCCCGGCTGCTGCCGAACGTGCCTAAGGCTAAAGTCCATGCGCGCATCGTGATGACGCCGCTGAATGCCAAGCTGCTGTTGCGGGCCCTGCAGGATAACCTGGCAAAGTACGAAGAGCGGTTCGGCGAGGTGCGCGTGCCCAGCGACACCGGGTTCGAGGCGCCCGACCGGACCCTCGGGTTCAAGCATTGAGCGCGAGCGGCTGTCAACACGTCTCGGCCTGCGGAGATTCAGCCCTGATCCATCTCAGCCCGTACCAGCGTCTCTGCGATTTGCAGCGCCTCGAGCCGGTTTCTCTGCAAGGTGTGCTGGGAAGTGCCGGGCGAGAACCTGGCCAAAGCCTTTTCGGTCTTGCTTGCCATTGAAGCAAGCGCACGGAGGGCTTCTTGGAGATCGCCCCGAGTGAAATTGTCCGGGTTGTGTGGTTCCTCGTCCATGAGAGCGGACGCGATGCGCAGGGCTTTGAGGTTGTCTCGCAGCATCGTATGCTGCCAGGTCCCCGGCGCCAGCTTCTGCTGTGCTTTCTCCGACTTGCTCATGAGCGAAGCTATCGGTCGACGCGCTTCCTGCAGTTTGTCAGCGGAGTAGTCACTCATGGATGCCTCAGTTATGGAGCCCCTTTGTAGGCCTGACGGGTCGGATCCATCGAGTCGTTAGGCGGGAAACGGCCTTGGCATCGGGCCGATATTCAGAGACTTTGATCTTGTAGCTGGGTCTGCCTTCAGGTGGCACGCGCTCAGTTTCCGCTGTCTCAGAATCCCAATCCCCGCTCCTTCAGGCTCACCCACCGCGCCTGGCAGATGACCAGATGATCGAGGACGTCGATGCTGAGCAGCTTGCCGGCCTCGACGATCTGCCGCGTGACGTGGACGTCCTCAGGCGAGGGGGTGGGGTCGCCGCTGGGGTGGTTGTGGGCCACGATGACGGCTGCGGCGTTGAGCCGGATCGCTTCCCGGAACAGCTCGCCCACGCGCACGACCGCCGTGTTGAGCGAGCCGATGTAGACAGTGTGGATTTTGATGACGTGGTTCTTGCTGTCCAAAATCACCGCGCGCAGATGTTCCTGTTCCAATAGCCCCATTTCCATCATCAATAGGTTGGCCGCGTCGGCCGGCGATTTGACCGTGGGCCGTTCGTGCGGCGCGGCGACCAGCAGCCGACGGCCGAGTTCGAACGCGGCTTTGAGCTGGGTCGCCTTGGCGGGGCCCAGCCCCTTGATCTCGATCAGCTCGCTGAACGGCGCCTGGGCCAGCCCCACCAACCCGCCATAGGTGGTTAACAGGCGCTGTGCCAGGCGGATGACGTTTTCGTCCCGGTTGCCCACGCGCAGGATGATCGCAAGCAGCTCGGCGGCGCTCAGCGCGCCCGCGCCGTAGTGCTCCAGCCGCTCGCGCGGCCGCTCACCTTCCGGCAAGTCTTTGATGGTGGGATAGTACTCTACGATAGCGGTATCGACGGACATCAATGCACCTCCCCGGATGAGGTCACGTGGGGGAGGCGTGACGGAGTGGGTTTCGGGGGCATTATAGCCGAACGGGATAAATTCGCAACCCGGCGGCCTGGGCGAAGATTGGGGCTGACGAATTGCGGGTGAAAAATTGAAGATTGAAGGTGGCGGAGCGCCGAAGCGGGGCCAATCTTCAATCTTCAATCTGTAACCTTTACTGCGCAGCCTTGGCCGCAGCTTCGTCAAACAGGGCTTCCAGCGCTTTCAGATCCGCCGGCTTCAGCGCATCGCCCTTGCCGCCGCCGCGCAGCCACTTCTTCATCGCTTTGGCGTCCAACACCGGCACGGTGGGCTCGTTGATTTGCAGATCGGCGCGTTCGTCGATAAACACCACCAGGGGCTGCACCGCGGCTGACACGTTCGGCAGTTTGGCCTTGATCCAGTCGCTCAGCTTGGCGGCCTGGGCCTGCGCCTCGGCCGACGGATTGCCCAAGCCTTCCTGGCCGAAGAGCAGCAGCAATCGCGCCAGAGTGGCCTTGGTGCTCCACCGCGAGCCGGTGACGCTGATCTTCCCGGTGTGGTCTTTGGTGTTGACGCTGTAGATCCCCTGGGGCCCCAGGAGCACAAAAGGCGCCGGCAGGGTCCACGAATAGAGATGATAGCGGTCGTCGAAGCCCTTCAGGCCCGCTTCCAGCACCTGATCGGGCCGGGGCGAGCGAGACCAGCGGCGCAGGTTATAGCTGCCGACCTGGGCCAATGCAAAGCCCAAGATCAGCGCCACCAGCGACATCCACATATACTGCTGCCTCAGGGAGGCGAACATGCCCGCGGCCAGCACGATGATGCCGGTCAAGCTTGCTATCATGCCCAGCCGGCCGCGGCGACGGATCAATTTCGGATTGGTCGTTACGCGCATGGATACAAATACTCCCCAGAAGATGTGTCAGGCCCTGTGTTTCAGGGCTGATATTTCCCTACCACCAGGCAGGCGTTTTGGCCGCCCAGGCCAAACGAGTTACTCATCGCGATGTTGACGGTGCGATGGCGCGCCACATTCGGCACGTAGTCCAGATCACAGGCCGGGTCGGGTGTTTCCAGGTTGATCGTGGGGTGTACGGTGTCGGTGCAGATGGCCATGACGGTCGCCAGCGCTTCAACTGCGCCTGCGGCGCCGAAGCAATGGCCGATCATGCTCTTGGTGCTGTTGACCACGAGGCGGTAGGCATGAGCATCAAACACGCGCTTGATGGCCGCGGTCTCGGCGATGTCGTTTTGCACCGTGCCGCTGCCGTGCGCGTTGATGTAGTCCACCGCGGTCGGCGCGACGCCCGCATCCTGCAGCGCCCACCGCATCGCCCGCGCCGGCCCCACGCCGGTGGCCTCCGGCTGAGCGATGTGGAACGCGTCCGCGGACGCCGCCTGGCCCAACACCTCGGCGTAGACGTGCGCGCCGCGGGCCAGAGCGTGCCCCAGTTCTTCCAAGACGAATACGCACGCGCCCTCGCCGATCACGAACCCATCGCGCTCGGCATCGAAGGGCCGGCTGGCGCGCGTCGGTTCGTTGTTGCGAACCGAGAGCACTTTCATCGCGGTGAAGCCGCTGAAGAACAGGGGGTTCACCTGCGCCTCGGTGCCGCCGGCCAGCACAATGTCCACATTCCCGCGCCGGATAAGCTCCAGCCCTTCGCAGAGGGCCTGGGTTCCGGCTGCACACGCGGTGACGACCGTCGAGAGCGGGCCCAGGCAGCCGTGCTCCAGTCCCACATGGAACGCCGGCATGTTGCACAGGCTTTCGATGGCCTGATACGGCATCACCCGCACAGATCCCGCGTTGGCTAACCTGCCGATGGGATCGATCAGGAGCTCGATGCCGCCCATTGCCGTGCCCAGGATCACGCCCGCACGTTCGCGGTCCTCGTGCGCCCAGTCCAGCGCGGCGTCGGTGACGGCCTGCCGCGCGGCGACGATGGCCAGGTGCGAGCACCGAGACATGCGCCGCGCCTCTTTGGGCGAGATATGCGCGGTCGCGTCGAACCCCTTCACCTCGGCCGCAATCTGCGCCGCGTACGGGCTGGCATCGAAATGGGCGATCGGCGCCACGCCCGAGCGGCCGGCGACGAACGCTTCCCACGTTTCCTGGGCGGTGTTGCCTACCGGCGAGAGTGCGCCCATGCCGGTGATCACGACGCGCCGGCGGGCCGGCCGTTGGATCTCAGATCGATACCCCGTCATGCTTGAACCCCCAGCGCAGCGCGGATGGCCGGAACCAGGCCCTGTTGGGCGCTCTTCTCGGCCATGCGGATCATGTTACGGATCGCCTTGGTGTCGCTTCGGCCGTGGCCGATCACCACCACGCCGTTGACACCCAGCAGCGGTGCGCCGCCGATCTCGCGCCAATCCACCCGCCGGCGCAGGCCGGAGAGGCTGGGATAGAGCAGTGCCAGCCCCGGCAGCGCCACGATTGCTGCAGGGACCAGCAGGATCAGGGCGAGCTTGTTGCGCACCCCACCGGTCAACTGCCGTTTCAGCGTCTTGCCAAGAAACGAAACCACGCCTTCGGTCAGCTTCACGATGACGTTGCCCGTCAGGCCGTCGGTGACCACGACATTTGCCAGGCCTTTGCCGATGTCTTTGCCCTCCACGTTGCCGATGAACTTCATGCCGCTCGCCTTCAGCAACGGGTAAGTCTCGCGGACGAGGATGCTGCCCTTGTCCTCTTCCTCGCCATTGGAGACGATGCCGATGGTGGGGTCGGCCAGCCCGAACATCAGGCGGGCATAGGTTTGGCCCATGCGGGCAAACTGCACCAGGTATTCGGGCTTGCAGTCGGCGTTGGCGCCGATGTCGATGATCAGGCAGGGATTGGGTGCTGCGGGGTAGATGCTGCCCAGCGCTGGCCGTTCCACGCCGGGGATGCGTCCCAGTCCGAACAGCGCCGCGGCCATCACCGCGCCGGAGTTGCCGGCAGAAGCGAAGGCATCGGCCTTCCATTCCTTCACTAGCCGCATGCCCACCATCAGCGAAGAGTCCTTTTTGGCCTTCACTGCCAGGGTGTGCTCGTTCATCTCCACCACTTGCGAGGCATGCACGACCTCGATGGGCAGGCTCGCCGTATCGCCGTGCTTGGCCAGCTCAGCGCGCACGCGCGCCTCGATGCCAACCAGTACGATTTGCGTGCCGCGTTCCCGCGCCTCGGCCACCGCACCGGCGACCACCACTTCGGGCGCATAATCGCCGCCCATCGCATCTACAACAATTTTCATCGGTCCTATCCCTCACGCACATAGTGCTCTTTTCTGTGCTACCGTGCGGGCCAGTATACGCCAGGTTGGGGCAGTTGACAAACGTACCTCGCCGGTTGGCTGGCGGAGAGATTTGACATCGCCTTGGCGCGGTGCTAAGATGCCGCCACCAGTGAGACAGGCGGCAGGATGGGATCGGGATTTGTTGACAAGTGCCGCAAACCGATTATAATCACAGCGTAATGCCCCCGTGGTGGAATGGTATACACGGCAGGTTGAGGGCCTGTGCCCGTATGGGCGTGCCCGTTCGAGTCGGGCCGGGGGCATCTGATTCGTATTCCTCCTGCGGTCCTCGCTCATCTATTGTTCGGTGTGGTGCGCCGGCTCCGCCCTTGCACGGTTGCGGGCGCCGGCATTTTTCATTCTTGGACTCATACATGACGCAAACAGACGGCCTTATCAGCGGTGCAAGATCCCTGGGGCCGCCTTTGTTTGTCCGAATGAGCTGATCTGTTGTAGCAGTCTGCATGTCCTTGCTCCGGTTGGCTCTGCATCTCTAAAAATCGCGGCGGCGTCCCACTCGGGGCACTGAATCGCGGAGCTTTGGTCAGAATTAAGGAAACGGCAGGTATCATATGAAAGACGCTCTCCTTCGCAGAATCGAATCACGAGAAGCCGTGGTCGCCATCGTCGGGCTTGGGTATGTGGGGCTGCCGCTGGCAGTTG